>CAZQAA010000136.1:0-2911 GCA_964591255.1 uncultured Desulfobacterales bacterium
AACTTATAACAATAAACAGTATACCACGATATCCCCACATCACCTTTTTCTTGATTAGAAATACGGCTGCCACCATGAAAAAGGTGAGACATACTACAAAAATAAGAAACTTTGTCATATAAAATCTCTGATATCTTTTTCAAGTTTTTTATAACACACATAGGATAATGCCAAAAAGCCGTGTCCAATTATTGTAATGGTAATGAGGCTATGATAGTTCGGGGATACCCCGAAAACAAGGATATCCTGGTATGCCTTAATAAAGAGGTATGCCGGATTGTACTGAAACCATTTTTTTGTGAAATCAGGCAGAATATCAACCACATATACTATTGGTGTGAACCAAAACCAGATTTGGAGCAAGATATTCGTCACTTCTTTCAAGTCACGGATAAATACGTTGAAAACCCCGATGAACAGTCCAAGCCCATACGCAAAAATCTGTTGCACCAAGTAGAGAAATGGAATAAGCACAAATTGTCCATGTATTGGATGTCCTTTAAAAACAAGCAGCATGACATAAACAAAAAAGGTTATCAAGAAAATGACTGTTTCTGAAAGGACAATATAGAAAGGCAGATAGGCAAGGGAAATTTTTATCCCGGAAATTATTCCCTTTTTTTCCAGAAAGACGGTTGCGGATCTCGAAACCGTATTACTGAAGGCCGTCCAAGGGACAATACCAGCGATGAGATAAATTCCATAGGAAAATGTGGAAGAGGAACCCGGTAGCCTCGCACCCATCACTTTTGAAAAAATAACAAAGTAGATAAAAATATTGACGAGCGGCCAGACAAAAGTCCATAGAACTCCCAGGACTGAACCCGCGTACCGTTCAGTAAACTCCCGCTTTGTAAACTCAATGACCAGTCTGAAATTCAAAACGGTCTTACTTTATAAAGAAAAAAATTTTAGATTCAGTTTCCATGTTAACCCTGACTCCCGCCAAAACCAATGACTTTTTCATGTTACGAATTGGGAAACACCCCGTGAAAATTCACGGTGGAGAAGAATTCCGTACAACTGTTGTATCTATCGGTATCGAGTCAGGGTTTTCAGGAGGAGGGTGGTTCCTGACAACGGTTGCATCAATCGGCTTTGCGTCGAAATTTTGAGGTGGAGGACTATTCTTGATCACTTGGAAGGCTTCTCTTCTCTGTGAAACCTGGCTGCTCCTGATAATCTGATTTCTCACCGTATTTCCGGAGGAGCCGAGAATAATAACCCCCACCAGTTTCGTACTATCGCTAAACAAAAGACAGTAGTTCAGTGGTCCGAGAAGTCGCTTCAGGCCCTTTTCCAGAGGCAGATCCTTGAAAGAGACAGAGACTTTTCTGTTAAAGAGTGATTCATCACATCGAAACCAGACCCCTTTAGCCTCCGAAATCTTCTCAAAAATCTCTTTGAGTGGGACCATTTCCAGGTCAGCGGATATGCACTCTCCTTTTATTTTCAGGCCGATGTCCCCTGCCCTTACCAAACTTACGAAAAAAAAGTTCACCAGAAATACGCACAGTCCAATGCCAAAGATAAAAGCCCGCCTGTGCCGTCTTGCAGCACATCGTCTACGGATAATCTTCATCCCGTCTAATCCTTTACAATCCTCTTTAGGAAGGGCAAAAATTCACCCTTCCAGGATTTAGAATCAATCATCTATGGGTTCAGATCAACAGCGATCATGTCCTCGGGATCTGTGCTCGTGATCCACGTCCACGTGCCGTCATACTTGTATATACCGGCAGATCCAAAGTCAGCGTACAGATCGTTCCCCACTGCAACCATGTCCTCGGGATCTGTGCTCGTGATCCACGTCCACGTGCCGCCCTCGTACTTGTATATACCAGCAGAACCAAAATCGGCATACAGATCGCTCCCCACTGCAACCATGTCCTCGGGGTCTGTGCTCGTGATCCATGTCCACGTGCCGCCCTCGTACTTGTATATGCCGGCAGAACCAAAGTCCGCATACAGGGCATTACCCACAGCCACCATGGCCTCCGGGTCAGTGCTCGTGATCCACGCCCACGTGCCGTTTTCATAATCATACAAACCGCCCGGACCAAAATCAGCGGCCAGTCCGTCGGCAACCGCTGGTGCCGAGAAGATATAGGCCGAGCCGGAATAATCCCCATTGTCATTGTCCGAATGAGCCCCAACGATGGCCACGTCTCCACTGATCGATACGTTATGGCCAAAGTAGTCATAGGCCGCGCCATCGGAGGCAAGGATTTTTTGAGCCTGACCCCAGTTATCCGGCCCCCCCTGATCGCAGGAAAATATGTACGCAGAGCCGGAACTGGAGCCATTGTCCTTGTCCTGATAAGCCCCTACAATGGCCGCATTTCCACTCATTGATACACTACAGCCAAAGCGGTCATAGGCTGCCCCATCAGAGGCGGTGAGTTTCTTCACCTGACCCCAGTTATTCGCCCCCCCCTGATCGCGGGAAAATATGTACGCAGAACCGGAATTATCACTGTCCCCATAAGCCCCTACAATGGCCCAGTCTCCGCTGATTGATACGCTACATCCAAAACAATCATTGGCTGCCCCATCAGAGGCGGTGAGCTTCTCCACCTGGCCCCAGTTGTCAGTACCACCCTGATCACGGTAAAATATGTATGCAGAACCGAAATCAGAGCCACTACCATCATCCAGATAAGCCCCTACAATGGCCGTGTCTCCGCTGATCGATACACTATAGCCAAACCTATCGTCGGTGGCCCCGTCTGAGGGCAGGAGTTTTTGGACCTGCCCCCAGTTGTCGGCTCCACCCTGGTCACGGAAAAATATGTAAGCAGAACCGGAATACACGCCAATCTCATCGTCCCCATATGCCCCGACAATGGCCGTATCTCCGCTGATCGATACACTGTAACCAAAGTCGTCAGTGCCAGCCCCATCAGAGGCG
>CAZQAA010000137.1:0-15434 GCA_964591255.1 uncultured Desulfobacterales bacterium
AAATGTCGGATAAATGTCGGATTTGTCGGATAAATGTCAGAGAGCAAAAAGAGAATAATTTGCCGAATGAATTCAAGAAGCATCGATAAACAGCAAGCACAAGAACTTATCAAAAAAACCTTTGAAAACCCCTTTGATAAAGGCCGCTTCATCTATTTTATCAAGAATCTCTTGAACAGTATTGAAGAAGCTCCATTTACTTACAAGGGCAATTACATACCGGACGCGTATAAAAAGTTCATCAAGACTCTGGAGCGGATCGGCAAGTTCAGCGACGGCGAAAAAAACCTCGATATTCTGATCATCACCCTGCAAAGAGAAACGTCCCTTGAGCGCGCCCGAACCATGCAGCGCAACTTTATTGCCTGGTATTTGAACGGGAGCCGCGGCGGCGAGATGAAAGACGCGGCATTGGTCGCCTATGTGTCGCCTGAACAGACGGACTGGCGATTTTCTCTAATCAAGATGGATTACCGGTTTGACCTGTCTGCCGTCTCGGCACAGGCAGGAAAGACCAAAACCGGGAAAATAAATGGAGCTGCAATAGCACGGTATAAATCTTACTCCTATGCACAGGGAAGTTCATTCCTATCCATTTTGCCAATCAGATCCTTCCCGGCACTTTGAATACACCCTGAATTATCTGATTGATAATGAACTTGATCTTTCCATTTTTAATGAACGCTATCAAAACGATGACACCGGTGTCCCGGCCTATGATCCAAAGATCCTGCTAAAAATCATTCTCTTTGCCTGTTCCTGTGGAATTGTCAGCAGCCGCAAAATAGAGAGGGCCTGTCGAGAAAATGTGATCTTTATGGCGCTTTCCACCGACAGACGTCCTCATTTCACCACAATTGCGGATTTTATTTCCAGTAAGGTAAATATCCAATGGAACCTGTTCTGCATTATCCATAACATGAAAAAGGGGCATGCATATGGAATGGGTTTCGTGTAGATTGCTGGAAAATGATCAGGAAAAGCTGTAGTTGTAGGGGCCGTTTTTCTACATGCTCGTTATGCGTACTCTGTAAAGGGCTTGACATCTATAATGGACCCCATGATAAAAACTTTTAAGTCTGCTGGTACAGAGGATATTTTTGATGGTGTGACATCTCAAGCCGCTCGAAGATGCTGTCCACAATCCATTTGGCCGGTTGCTCGCCGAAAGTTAGATCAAATAAACCGTGTTCGAGAGCTCAATGAACTGAAAGTTCCTCCAGGCAACCGACTGGAGCACCTTAAAGGCGCCCGGGATAATCAATACAGTATCCGTATTAATCAGCAATACCGAATTTGTTTTACATGGGAGGAAGGCAATGCCTACGAAATCGAAATTACAGATTACCACTAATAATGTAGTTGGTCGGCGGCTGCCTCGGAATCGTCCCCCAACACATCCAGGGGAGATGCTTTTCGAGGAATTTCTTAAGCCGCTTGATCTTACACAAGCAGAACTTTCTCGCCGTCTGGGCGTATCTTACCCTCGTCTGAATGAAATTATTAAAGGCAGGCGTTCAGTAACTCCGGATACTGCATTGCGGCTGTCCCGTGTTTTGGGTATGTCTGCAGATTTCTGGCTGGGTTTGCAACAGGACTGGGATCTTTGGCATGCCATGAATAGCCCTGAAGCCAAACAAATCAATCGGCTGAAACCAATTCCCAGGGATCAACATCCTTGTGCATAATCGGGTAATGAATGTTCACCCACAGCTCTTTGACAGGCAGAAGCCCTTGAGCCAAAGTTGAGCGGCGCCTGATGCAATAGTGAGACCTGCCGCCCCACCTCCTAAGATCCCCATGTCAAAAGCATAAACTGTCATCCCGGGCCCTCCCTAATCCTAGCCCAGCTGTTTATATATAAATTGGGTTCCTTGTGCTACTTTTTAGACTTTGATCCTCTATGGCCGATAGCATAAGGCCCCTTTTTACCCATAAAGGGCAAGACAAGCATCCAACATAAGGTCAATTGCGAAGGATCTCGAAACTGATTGAGACCAATGGTCATGTCAATGTGCCCCCCGGAGGGCTGAGAAATGTAGGTTCCCATCAGCCGATCCCACCATGGAAAATTGAAACCGAAATTGCTGTTTGTTTCACTCGGTAAAACCGAGTGGTGTACCCTATGCATATCAGGTGTCACCACTAACAATCTAAGTATCCGGTCAACAGTAGTATTGATAAAAAAATTGCCATGATTAAACATGGCTGTGCCGTTAAGCAAAATCTCAAAAATAATTACTGCTAACGGGGAGGCCCCGATAAGAATTACAGCAGCTATCTTGATAAACATGGAAACAAGCATTTCAATGGGATGAAAACGGATTCCTGTTGTTAGATCATAATCCATATCGGCATGATGTATCATATGCAGTCGCCAAAAAAGAGGCAAAGCATGGAACATAACATGCTGTAGATAAACGATAAAATCTAGGAAGATAATAGACAGAACAACTTCCACCCAAAATGGCAAATGTACCTTATTGAACAATCCCCACCCTTGGTTTTCGACCCATATAGCCATACCCACAACTCCAACAGGGAAAATGATCCGCAACAAAATGGTATTAATGATCACAATACCTATGTTTGCGAACCATCGCTTCCTTTTTGGTGTTGTTAGGGATCGCCGTACCAGCAGAATTTCCAAAGTTGCTATTATGATAAAAATACCAACAAAAAAACATACTCTCAGCATAGATTCATGATAAAGAATATAATCCACCAAAAAACCACCTTTTTTCAGCAAATTGAAATAAAATTAACTCCTGTCGGGTGTAATTTTAAAGTAAAACTTATTAATTTGAGCGACAAAGGACATCCCTGGCGACCGGGATTTCTATTTTCCTGTGCAAGGCAACAGTAATTAACGCATTGCTGCCATGCTGGCTTTAGATTTAAAACGGTTTCAAAACATATCATGAAACATTCATGTCTCATAATTCACTTGAAACACAACTTCATCTCTAAAACAAAACAACAGGAGCTTCAATTCAGTAAATCTTACCAATACCAACCTGATCTTTTTACTAAATAGAGCATACAACCTCTGATGCAAATTGCAACTCTCATCTTTTTTAAGCCTAACAAAAAGTCGATACAATTAAACAAGTTATACTTATCTTAGCATCCATGACCAAACAGCATTCCATTTTTCTCTCATGTTATGCCTATCTTACTAAAAGCATTTCAATTTTTGTTATGTTGTTTTGAGCAAGTTCTTCTGCTTCGGCCTTGGCACAGAGATTATGTTAATATAGTTAAATTTTAAACGAGCATCTCTGTTAACGTAAAAAACCGATTAGGGATATGATCTTGCTAGTAAGAAAAACAATATATCCCTGATGACCAAAAATGGGTATCTTTATGTTTTTCAAAGTGTTATAAATATTAAATAATAAAAGGAAACAAACAATTGTCCATGTTTTTTATGCAAGACATAGAATGAAATATGGGCATAACTTGGAGGATATGTTATGAAAAAAATAGCCCTGTTCGCCTTTAATGGTGAATTTATGTGTTTTATGCATGTACTACTCAATTCCTTGGACATGGATGAACAAGGATATGAAGTACGCCTAATTATAGAAGGAGCCGCAACCAAGTTGATTCCCGAACTGTCAAAAAAAGAAGGTCAAGGATCCAAATTGTACCAAAAAGTCAAAAAAAAGGGCCTTATAGCTGGAGTATGCCGGGCCTGTTCAGTAAAGATGGGCGTTACCAAAGAGGTTGAAAAGGAGGAACTTAAATTGCTGGATGAGATGTCTGGGCATCCAAGCGTGGCAACATATTTGTCCAATGGTTTTGAAATTATGATATTCTGAGTAATCTGAGTAAGAGGAGTAAGGGAAACTCTATGCAGTACGTTTTTGCAATATTCATGACCTCTGGCTAATAACTATGCTTAATCAAGTAAACGACTAGAATTTAAAGGGCGGGCTATTGCAATAGGGGGAGATATATAATGGATAAAGAAGTCTCAAGATAATAAGCAGGATTCAGGATACAGAAGAAAACCTTAAAAAAAATTTTGAGTCAGAGAAAAATGTTGCAGAGGTTTCATATGGCTCTTTTCTGAAAAGGGTCACTGAAAAAGGAGATAATACTTCTGCCACGATATTCTCCCAATCAAGGGATGTCGAAGAAGTCCATGCAAAACTCTACAAGGAGGCAATGGGCCATATATTGGAGGATATGGACGCTACATACTATATTTGCCTAATATGTGGATATATATCAGATGGAATATTTCCCGACAACTGTCCCATATGTGGAGCCAAAAGAGACCAATTTATAACATATTAAGATGTCTCATGAGACATTATTGTATAACAGATTACCAGAGACACTTCAAACCATCAAAGCCTTGCGCTATCTTCATTTCAAAGCATGTACTTAGCCATGTCATCCTTTTGATATTATTAACCAAATATTACTAATTATTCTGATCGTATGTCTTGCGGGTTCCTTATAATAGTTTTTTAATATAGTCCAGACAATATACTCAATACACATTTGTATCAAATCAACATATTTTTAAGAAGGGAGCACAATCCCCATAAAACATTTAACACTCATAACTGATTGATATTAAAGTCTATTTATCTTTTTTTTGTCCTTACCACTTTTGGCACGAATATTGAGTAACTATATAAAAAGTAATCGGTTTGTTAGAAAAAAAATTGGGAAGCGCTGTCAACAAAGCAGTACCATCTAGACCAGAGTTTATTGTGCGAGCTCATCATGAATCTGGAAAGGAAATGGTCATCAAATAGATAGAGTGGAAAGATAAAGGAATAAATTATGAAAAAATTTGAATATGACGTTACAATACATTTTGTTGGTCTGTGTTCAGGTGAGGGACAATGTGTGGCTGATCAAATAGGATGGGAGCAGGTGGACATATGGAAAGAGTTATTAAATAAGCGAGGCATAGAAGGATGGGAACTGGTGCAACTATTCTTTGGTAAAGATGGAACTGTCGCATTTTGGAAAAGAGAGCACATATAAGAGATAGAGACTGAAAACGGTCTTTATGCAAATAACTATATATTGCGAACAACGGGGTTGAACAATGGATAAATATACATGTGATATTTGTGGTTATATTTATTATGTTAATGATGGAGATCCCAACAGGGAGATACCATCTGGAACACCATTTGAAGAGCTTCCAGATGATTGGGTTTGCCCTGTCTGTGGAGCAGACAAAAAGATGTTCCAGTTATAAGAGAAATAGGCCCAACAAAAATGATTAACCATACAAATAAAAACAAGGCACGTGAAATAGCAATTCTTAAGAGTGCTGTTGAAAACACGGCTGAGGCCTTTGTGACGATTGACGAAAAGCACACAGTCGTGTTTTTCAATAAGGCTGCTCAAAAAATTTTCGGTTACAGTCCGGATGAAGTCATGGGGCACGACCTAAATATGATAATGGCGCCGGACTGCAGCCGCGATCATTATGCAGCCGTAAAACGTTATGTGGAAACAAGAATACCGAGGCGTATTGGTCATGCAACAGAGATGATTGCCACCAGAAAGAATGGGGAAAAATTTCCTGCAAATATATCCTTTTCAACTTTTGAATTGGAAAAAAGGCTATACTTTACAGCTATCATCACTGATCTGACCGAGACAAAGGCCCTACAAGAACGGACCTTGAGGGCAGAACGACTGGCAGTCTTGGGCAAATTTGTGGCCGAGATTACCCACGAGATAAAAAACCCGTTGATGATGATAGGAGGTTTTGCCAGGCAACTACTCCATGATAATAAGGATGATAAGAGCAAGAGAAAATTGGATATAATAATAGATGAAGTCAAAAGACTTGAAAATCTTGTGATAAGCCTGAGAGAATATTACTTGTCACCCCCGATAGCCATAGAAAAGATCGACTTAAACAAAGTCCTTAAGGATATTTTTGTGTTGATAAAAGAGGAATGTCAAAGGAAAAATATAGTTGCCGGAATAGAGCTGGCAGGAGAAGGAAAGCCCCTATTTATTGAAGGAGATAATGACAGGCTAAAACAAGTTATATTAAATATTTTGAATAATGGAATAGATGCAATGGATGGAGGAGGGAAGCTTGTTCTACGCTCTCAATTAGTGGGGAAGTGGGCAGAAATAACGATTACTGATACAGGCTACGGGATCCCCAAGAAAATCCAGGAGAAGATCTTTGATCCATTTTTCACTACCAAGGATCAGGGGACCGGTCTTGGGCTTGGGATCTCCAAGAGGATTATCGAGGATCACAATGGTATGCTGAGTTTTGAAAGTGAAGAAGGAAAAGGGACCTCATTCACCATAACTATTCCGACCTCTATCTCACCAAAATAGACAATAGTCAACTGAATCCTTTATGAAGAGTTTTTTTATAGACATATCAAAACCCCACTTCCTCCGATGGGGAGGATAGCTAAAAAATTCTGGAAATTTTATTTAACTGAATCAGCTTAACATGAAAGGCAGATGTCTGGAAACTCATCTCCATCTGATAGAGAAGTTTGTTTAGGATTTTTTTGGCAAAATTGTTCATCTGGGATATATTTTTAAGTTTTCATATGGTTTCATTTTGGTATTATTAATGGGTTCTTTCCGAATAAAGTATAATACTAAGCACTAAGCCTATAAATTTTTTTTAAATAGAGGAGGAAAAACCTTGGAGAAAAAAATATTAATTGCCGTTGATGATTCTACTAACTCTCGTAAAGCCATAGAATATGCCGTGACAATGCAATCAGTTATAAGAGAGTCGCGGTACATCCTTTTTAACGTTCAACCCACTATCTCAGACTATCTACTCCACGATGCCCATCTAAATAAAAGATCAAGAAAGGCCTTGAATGATCTAACTAAAGAAAACCGACAAGTGTCTGAAAGGCTTCTTGATAATTTTAAAGATCTCATGGCAGGCAGGGGAATTAAATATGAACATATAGAAACAGTCACATATCCCAGGGTTATGGGAACAGCAAAAGATATTATGAGTTTTGCGAGGCAAAATCTGTGTAATGCCATACTTCTGGGCAGAAGAGGTGTTTCCAAACTGGAAGAAGTGTTTATGGGCAGTGTGTCCAATACCATTATAGAACACACCAAGACCATGCCTGTATGGGCAGTCGGGGGAGATATAACATCCACCAAACTCATGTTGGCTATTGACGGATCAGAAAGCGCCCTGCGAGCAGTTGATCATGTGAGCTTTATGGTAACACAAAATCCCGACATAACGGTGACGTTGCTTCATGTTGCTCCAAGACTCCGTGATTATTGTACTATTGAATTTAATGAGGAAGGAGAACTAGTTGAAGAATTAATAAGTTCCGGTGATAAACAATGTGTCGAAAGTTTTTATCTCCATGCCAAACAACGCTTTAAAGAAGCAGGGATAAAAGAATCTCAGATTGAGATAAAGGAAATTCCAAGTGTGGTGAATATTGCAAAAACGATCCTCAATGAGGCTGAAAATGGTGGCTATGGAACCATTGTCCTAGGAAGAAGTGGCATTAGCGACTCATTTTTCCTGGGAAGCGTATCAAGGTATTGTTTCAATAATGCATCAAACTGTGCTGTATGGATTGTCCCATAATGTTGTTTCTTGAAATAATATTCCGTTAATCTCAACTTTCACACATCAATACAAGTCTGCATTGTCAGGAGAAGCAAAAAATTACAACCGCATTAGTAGTTGATATTCTTGCAATTTTGGCTCTTGCATGGGGCCTGGGAATTGTCTTTTCACGATTTGGCCTGCCTGTAATGCTGGGAGAGCTATTGGCAGGGGTGATACTTGGGCCTCATCTGCTGGGGCTTATTGAAGCCACTCCCTCTCTTAATGTCTTAGCAGAACTGGGCATTTTTTTTGTCATGTTCCATACGGGCATGGAAATGGATCCTCAGGAACTCCTGGAACACATTTGGCCAGCCCTTACCGTGGCGATTGGTGGATTTATTCTGCCCTTTATTATGGGTATAATTACTGCCTTTATGTTTGGCAGCACACTTTACCAATCAATATTTATCGGTCTGGGGATATCCATAACAGCAATTGCTGTCCAGACAGTTATCCTTAAATCCATGAGAATCAACCAACATGAACTCGGACACATTATTATTGGTGCCGCCATAGCTAATGATATTCTTGCCCTTGTCACACTATCCATTCTGCTTGGATTGGTCAGAACCAGTCAAATTCAGCTAATCCCGATGTTGTTAATTTTTGTTAAAGTAATTGCCTTTTTCGGCTTTACGATCATTATAGGCCATTTTATCATGCCCAGGTTAACCAAAAAAGTCACCGATGAAGATGGGAAGGCTATAACATTTTCCCTTATAATTGCCCTGCTCATGGGTTATCTTGCGGAATTGGCCGGGCTCCATATAATCGTGGGCGCCTTTCTTGCGGGCCAATTTGTAAGAAAAGAGATTATGGACCAAAAAGTATACGAGTCCATTTCCCATTCCTTTTTTACCCTAAGTTACGGCTTCTTGATGCCTATTTTTTTTGCATCTCTGTCTTTGCACCTCCATTTTTCCTGGGATTGGAGCTTCATATGCTTTTGCCTGGTTATTACCCTCGTTGCAATTACGGGAAAAGTGATAGGATGTGGACTTGGGGCAACCCTATTTAAATACAACCGTTGGGAATCAGCCATAATCGGCTTTGGCATGAACGGACGCGGAGCGGTTGAACTGGTGATTGCCACAGTTGTACTTAATCTAAGTGACGAATTGATACAAACAAAACTTATTGATAGCCCTCTGTTGACGCAAGAACAATTTTCAGCGCTTGTTCTAATGGCATTTGTAACAACTCTAATGGCCCCTCTTATCCTAAAATTGGTGATTAATAGGACATGTGCCGATACAGATAAAGCAGCCATTTGCCTCCTGTGGGACGACAAAAAACATGGCCTGCCCATTCTTTGACAAAGGATGCATTATACAAAAATATGGTCTTCACAAATAAATTTGATATTGTAGCTATCCCAATGATAATCATTGCCGATAGGGATGGTATTGTTAGGGACCTATCTCCCCCAGTTTCCATCAGCCTGGAACAATACTTAAATGGTATGCATTAAAATAATACAATTTGAGTAAACACAACAAAGCATAATCATTGTTAAAATAATAGATCTTGGGCTCCTGATATTTTTAAGGCTTCATCATAAAGTTTTTTTACATCACTTACAGCCCTAATGCCTCTTTAATATCATCCTCCTTATTTCCTACAATTACCTTATCCCCTATAATAATCGTTGGGAAAGAACATTGCGGATTCCATTTTTTAACCTCTTCAATTATTTTCTTTCTTTCCACTTGTTGAAGCAGATCCACATCTGTAACTTCGAATTCTATTTTGCATTTCTCCAAAAATCTTTTTACCGCTTTACAATGGATACATGTACTAAGAGCATACATCTTTATCTTTTCTGACACGTTAATTCCTCCATTAATAAGTACACCCAGACATATAAGACATGCCAGAACACTCCATTATCATAATAATTTTGATATAGCATTTAATACGGCCTTGTAATCCGGTTCAACGCTCAATTCGTTAACCATCTGGAGATACTTTATCGTACTCTGTTGATCCACTATAAATATGGCCCTGGTCAATAAACGAAGTTCTTTTTAAGTACTCCATAGGCAGTTCCAAAGGATGCTTCAAAATGATCGGAAAGGGTAATAATCTGATCTATGCCGGCGCTACCACACCAGCATTTTTGGGCAAATGGAAGATCCATGCTGATTGTAGAGATTACCACATTTGAACTAAAATGCGCTGCTTCATCGTTAAACCTGCGCGTTTGCAGATCACAAAAAAGGCTTTCCTTCCCATGTGACCGTTCTGGAGTGCTCTTCCGTT
Organism: uncultured Desulfobacterales bacterium; assembly: GCA_964591255.1. GTDB lineage: Bacteria > Desulfobacterota > DSM-4660 > Desulfatiglandales > Desulfatiglandaceae > CAZQAA01. Next base: position 9,881 of record CAZQAA010000137.1, read on the forward strand.
TTTTCCTCCATTCAACATGTTCTTCTATAATCCCAACTTTGCTTATGCTCCTGATCTCTGAAAGACCCTTTTCCCCTAATCAATCTGTCAATCCCTGCCTTCTTAAATAATCTCATGTTTTACTTAATACGCCTCTTCATATGCCAAATCATTCTTGGTTACTTTGGTCTTAAACAGATTATAAGTCCAGATTTGGTATGCAAGGACAACGGGAATAAAGAGGAGGGTTACCACCAGCATGATTTTTAAAGTAAGAGGACTGGAAGAAGCATTATGGGCCGTCAGACTGTAATCAGGGTTCATACTTGATGGAAACATGGTGGGGAACAGACCTATAATACCATAAAACGTTGCAGAGACGATGGTCAATGCAGAAGAAAACCATGCCTTCCAATAACATTCTCTTGCCAAAAAGAATCTAATCCCCAACAGAGCGGCCACCGCAATCAGGATAACTAAAAAAAGTATTGGATGTGCCATGTAGTTATCATATAGACTAGTAGCAAATTTGCTGGCTACCAGGAAAATCACTATTACTACGAGAAGAGGCAACCATAGAACCTGGGCCGCACGCTTGGCCCTGCCCTGTAAATCTCCCTGGCTTTTTATAGCAAGCCAGATGGCCCCATGGACCATGAAAAGCAGCACAAAAAGGATTCCCCCAATAATACCGTATGGGTTTAACAGGGTAAAAAGGGTGCCGTGATATATCCCGTTCTGGTCAATAGGAATCCCTTTAAAGATATTGGCAAAAGCAACACCGAAGAGTAGGGCAGGGATGAAACTTCCTATGAATAGAGTAGTATCCCACAATTTTTTCCAGCCTGGAGAATCAACTTTGCCTCTGAATTCGAAAGAGACGCCCCTGACAATAAGGGCAAACAGAATAAGCATCAGGGCAGAATATAAGGAACTGAACATGACTGCATAAACCTTTGGAAAGGCAGCAAATGTGACACCGCCTGCAGTGATTAGCCATACTTCATTGCCATCCCAAACAGGCCCTAATGCATTATATATTATTCGCTTATCTATATCATCCTTTGCCAGAAAAGGCATTAGAGTTCCCAGCCCCAAATCAAATCCGTCACTAATGAAATAAATAGCCCATAAAAGTCCCCATAGAAAAAACCAAATATCTTGCAAAAGCATTTTATACCTCCTCTTGTAGACTGTTTTTGACTATCAGTTTTCCCATTTCTGGTCCTTTCTTGGCATTTTTATAGATCAAATAAAAACCTACTGCTCCCAGCAGGCCATAAACAACAATAAAGGCTACAAATGAAATAATGACCTGGTTAAGGTTAATAGGTGACACTGCATCTTTTGTCTTCATCAAACCGTAAACAATCCATGGCTGGCGACCTACTTCTGCCAGGATCCATCCTAATTCACAGGCAAGATAAGGCAGGGGAATGGATAACAGCATCAGTTTCAGGTAACCAGGGCTTTCAATCAGCTTGTTTCTCTTGAACCATCCCACAACAGCCATAATTGCAAAATAGAACCCCAGGGCCACCATCAAATTAAAAGAGATAAAAGAAATCAATACCGGTGGTCTTTCATCCCTGGGAAAATCTTTTAGGCCTTTCACCTCGGCACTGAGACTATGCTTTGCGAGAAGACTAAGCATTCCAGGAATGGGAAGGATCTGAAGGGTATTCTTTTCATTCTCCTCATCGGGCAAAGCAAAAAGATATTTTGGTGCATTCTTCGTGGTTTCCCAGTGGGCCTCCATTGCGGCCAATTTGGTAGGCTGTTTCTCTGCCAGGTCTGCTCCATGCAGGTGTCCCTCAATAACCTCACAGATAGAAAAAATCAGTCCAAATACAAGAGCGATCCTAAAAGATTTTGTAAAAAAATCGGTATACTGTCTTTTTAACAAATGATATGCGCTAATCCCCATTACAAAAAATGATCCCACAATATAAGCGCCGCTTATGGTATGTATGAATTCAAGAATGGCCCATTTCTGAAATATTACCGCACCGAAACTCATAAGCTCCGCTCGTCCATTTTTTATCGCATATCCCACAGGATGCTGCATCCATGAATTGGCAATCAGAATCCACAGGGCGGATAGACTGGACGCCCCGGCAATAAGCCACATCACAACGGCATGGGCCTTTCTTGATAATCTATTCCATCCAAATACCCATACACCAATAAGGGTAGACTCAAGAAAAAAGGCGGCTGTAGCCTCTATGGCCAGAAGGGATCCAAATATATCTCCCACAAAGGAAGAATAACGAGACCAGTTGGTTCCAAACTGGAACTCAAGGGTGATCCCCGTTACGATGCCCACAGCAAAATTAATCAAGAACAATTTTCCCCAAAATTTGGTCATTCTGAGATATATCTCATCCCCAGTTTTCACATACCTGGTCTCAAAAATTGCCACTAGTATAGATAGTCCAAGTGTCAGAGGAACAAAAAGGAAATGAAATATCGTTGCAACAGCAAACTGCAGCCTTGATAAAAATACTATGTCCATCACTCATCCCCCTCCTTTTTGTGTTTTATGGAAAAATTAGGATATTATTATTGACCAAGCATTACATTTCGGCCAAGACCTGATACTGAGACAGATTGTTTGCTATCAGTGTAGTCAGAAATGTGTTCCATTAGAAAAAATCCAATTCTTTGTTTAAAGAAACTCCATATCTGTCTATGCTGACATCATATACTATTACCTCTACGCCCTTGCTTACAGCATCCATGAATTCACGACAATATTCTGGATCTATGAAGCACGCAGGACTGAAGCTGTCAGTGTCCATCCTCTGGACGAGGTAAAACATTACACAGCGTGTCTTCTCATTTAGAGATTTTTTCAGCTCTATTAAGTGTTTACGACCTCGTGATGTGGGAGCATCAGGAAAAAAGGCTGTCCTGTCTCTAGCCAAGGTGCATGATTTTATTTCAACAAGGCATCTTTCTTCAGAATTCTCCAACAGGATGTCAATCCGAGAGTTTTGTCCGTAAGGCACCTCAGAGCTCAATTTGTCATATTTTGTTAACAAAGGGACTTTACCCCCCAAAATAGCCTCCTTGATAAGACAATTGGCTAAAAGGGTATTGACAATCACAAGGGAGGTGGGCATTTGTATCATTTCCCATGTGTATAGATATTTTCTTCTTGGATTATTGCTCTTAGAAACATAGACCAGCCTTTCCGGCTCAGAGCATCCTTCCATTCTGCCCGAGTTGGGACAGTGAGCAGTTATGATCCGGCCATTTTCCAAGATAATATCTGCCTTAAAACGCTGGTACCTTTTTATAAGCTTGCCAGGATACATGGTAGGCCATACAAAATCATATGCAGATTCAAAGGCAGGTGTATGATCATTACCACTGTATATTACCGGGGCACTCATTTTGAATGATGGCGATTTTTTATTAACCCTTTGTGGAAAACAAGATTATTTCCTGTCAGATCGAAGTCAGGGGCCACACACTGACTGCAAAACACAACTATGGGGTAAGAAAAATGTCTTCCTCTATTTGACGCAAACCAATAACAGCATCAGAAAAACTTCCTTACCCCTTTTTATTGGACTATTATATGTATATGTTTTCTAAAAATTAATAATTTTCAACTAACAGCTCAAAATGGGCCTTGGGATGGGCACAGGCGGCACATCTTTCCGGCGCATCTTTTCCCTCGTGCAGATATCCACAATTTCTGCACCTCCATACTACAGCTTGATCCCGATTGAATACCTTATTATCCTCTATATTCTTTGCAATAGCGAGGTACCTCTTTTCATGCTGCTTTTCCGCCACAGCAATAGCCTCCATAACAACGGCAATCTCATCAAAACCCTCCTCACGAGCAACCTTGGCAAATTCTGGATACATAGTAGTGTGTTCAAAGTTCTCTCCCGCAGCTGAAGCCTTGAGATTTTCAAGGGTGCTGCCGATTACGCCGGCAGGAAAGGCCGCTTTGATCTCTACCTCGCCTCCCTCCAGGAATTTAAATAGCCTTTTGGCATGTTCCTTTTCCTGATTAGCCGTTTCTTCAAATATGGCCCTTATCTGTTCATAACCTTCTTTTTTTGCCTGGCTGGCAAAATAGGTATAACGATTTCTGGCCTGAGATTCTCCGGCAAACGCAGTTAGAATGTTCTTTTCCGTTTTAGTGCCTTTTAATGTCCCCATCTTTGTATTCCTCCTAAAGTCCTTAATAGTTTTTTAGTTTATTTTGTATCGCTCAGGCGCCTGAAGCTTTTTATCGTTGCCCCGCATATAGGACATTTCCAGTCATCAGGCAGGTCTTCAAACCTGGTTCCTTTTGCTATCTTCCCTTTTCTATCACCTTTATCAGGGTCATAGATATAGCCACAATTTGTAGTCTGGCATTGCCACATATCTTCTGGTTTTGACATATTGCCTCCTAATCAAGCTGTTCCCCTATGGTCTTGCCATACTGCTGACACCCTTTTGCCCCTTCCTGGGTTTCTATCATGTCTTCTTTCATATTGAGAGAACCCAGATCGGTTATCCTCATCTTTAACACATACTGCATAGTGTCGAGAACCATTCCTGGCGCATCTCCGCTATGGGTGTAAGAGCCAAAAGCACCTGCAAGTTTACCCTTAAGTCCTCCTTTCTGAGCCAAAAACAGAAATTGCTTCATGGTTCCTATCATATCTCTATGATAAGTTGGAGATCCAAATATATATGCATCGTATCCTTTAAGTTCCTCTTCTTTTTTAATATCTGTCACTTTTTTTACATCAGCCTCATTACCAGAAAATCTAACCCCTTCGGCAATATAGTCAGCCATTTTCGCAGTATTTCCCGTTCTACTTCCAAAAGCAATCAATACCTTTTTCATCATATGATCCTCCTTGTTTATTCGACAAAATTACCCTTTTTCAAGTGAATAGTAACATCTCTTTGGAGACACAACTTTTCCCTTCTTCTTTAAAATGCTGATAACTTTTGAGACCTCTTTGCTTTCAACACCAATCATTTTGGCGATTTCTCCGGGCCTAACCGCCTTCCCTGCCTTTTTCATGGCCTCAATCACTTTTTTTTCCATAGATCAAACCCTCCTGCTTTTTTATCATTCGTTCCACCATCCCTTTTTTATATGAGCTGCCTTTTCCTGTTCTGCCAATTTTCTGAGATTATAGGCGGCATCCCTTAAAACACCGTACAGTACACCGCATCCATTGTCTTCGCGCGCCTGATCACCCCGTTCGGCAAGAGTGAGCATGCTCTGCGCCAACTTCAATGTCTCTTTTAATACTTCATCACATGGCCTCATCTTCTAAATTCCTCCGGAAGGAAATATCTGTCGACTACCCAGGTTCAAGGTTATGGGTCATGATTAAGCATACCTTATATTCTGAGCAGTTATCTTTAGTTTTTAAATCAAGACCCGTGCCAATCCATGGCTATCCATTGTTATTCAAGAAATATCCTTTAATTTTCCCCGGTTGTACAAATCTTGCCGATAACCAAGAGAGACATTTGTTATTCTTTATCACCGCCTATGAGACAATCATGTCTCAAACGAAACTCTTTTGGTTATAACATAGTGATA
>CAZQAA010000138.1:0-2775 GCA_964591255.1 uncultured Desulfobacterales bacterium
GGCATTGCTTTAGGTATTGATAGGCTTGTGATGATATTCACAGGCGCTCATAAAATCGATGATGTAGTTTCCTTTACCCAGGACGAGATCTAAAGCCAAAATCCTTGAAAATCAAGCCCGCCTTTGTTACTATGCTGTTCATATGTCGATGTTTTTATCTCCTTTATTTCTTATTCATTATATTTTTATGGTAATCATTACGGATCAAACAGTTGCTGGTAAATCAGACAGCACTCCATCTCTTGTCAATACAAAACGGTGCCTTGCGTGCGGGACTGACAGGATAAAAGCTGGGAGGCGCTATTGTTCCACACAATGCCGTCAGCAAATGAATTGGGTCCTTTCCCTGTCAAAGGGTCTCCTAAGGGTGTTTAATGCCAGGCACGCTGCCTTTTTTTTTACGAATGATCAGGTTGTCTTGGATGTGCTCCCTTTCTGGTCAAAAAACATTTCAAGGTTTATCCTGGTCAGGACAGAGGGAAACAAACCTGCGGATGACCTGAAGTCTCTAATCCTTCAGTGGGGAAAAAGGTGGCATCAACTTGTAAATAACAATAATTCCAAAAGTTATGCGTCCTTTTCCCTGATTGAGAAGACCATTGAAAAAGATATTGATCCGGACAGCATAATGCCGGATAAAAAGGCCTCAGCAAGACTGTCAGAAGGAGAGAAATCCTGTCTCAAGATCCTTCGCCTTGAAAGGAAAGATTTGTCTCCGGGCAGCCATGTTATGCAGATAAAATCTGCTTACAGGAAAATGGCCAAGGTATATCACCCGGATATGGGGGGAGACGAAGACAAGTTTAAGCAACTGAATGATGCCCATACTCAGATGTTACAATGGGCCGAACATCCTAATTTTTCCTTCAGAAAGGCACTCCATGGATGCTGGTCTTATGATGGGGATACCAATCGGTGGTCACCTCCATTATGATCTGAAGCAAGGAGAAAGGGCATGTTGGAATTGGTTAGGACACGCTGAAGTATACGAAAATTTGCCAAGGCCCACATAGACGATCAGATTATCGACCGAATTGAAGTAATTATTTCGCGCAAGTGATTATTATTTACTATTGACTGGTAAATATATGGTGATCTAAAAAAGAATTGGGAAATAAATATTACACCAGCAGGGGAGGAGGGTTCTGAAATGAATATTTTTTCAAGAAATTTGATAAGTTATTCAATTTTATGTTTTCTTGTCACCCTTGTTTTGGTATGTTGTACGTATGCAGACGATTCCCATAATAATATGGGCAGCAATATTCCTTTACAGGTAGAAATATTCAAAAAAAACAGAAAGTCTATCCAATGTATATCGGGGATACAGTTTTCCCCTGTCTTTTTTCACAAGGATCTGCCTACATTTAATTATGCCAGGACAAGTATACGCCTGGGATGGATGCTGAATGATCCTGGAGCAAAAAAATCTCTTTTCAGAGGAAACTGGGAGGCAGTTTTTGAGCTGTCTTCATCAGCTATCTTCAAAGGATCAGGAGACTACATCATGGGGATTGCCGCACTCCTGCGCTATAATTTTCTTCAAAGCGACTCCCAGCTTGTCCCATATATTCAGGGAGGAGCTGGCATTGCATATACGGACGCGTATTACTATCCTGCTATTGGTCAAGGTTTCAATTTTACTCCCCAGGCAAGTATGGGATTGCGATATTTAGTCAATAGATTCTTGTCTGTTGATGCTGAGGCCACGTTCCATCATATTTCAAATGCCGGCCTGGACAGTCGGAACAAAGGAGTGAACTCGTTCGGCGGATATGTCGGGATAACCTACTATTTTGATTAGCTCTCTAAATAATTCCATCCTTTAAGCGGACATGGGTCACATTTCGGTTTTTTCCTGCAATACACTTTTCCTGTTTGGACGATAAGGGCATGGAATTCACCGAAAAGGGTCTTGTCTTCTGGTAAGTGATCCATGAAGAATTGTTGCAGGTCATAATAAGTTCCCTCCTCAGCAAACATTCCGTGACGGATCAAGATACGATGGGTGTAGGCATCAATGACGAAAACAGGACGAGATGCTGCATACAGGAGAATACTGTCTGCGGTTTCAGGACCAATACCATTGACCGAGAGGAGGCCGCGTCTCAATCTTTCTGTTTCCTCATCAAGCAGTTCCTGGATATCTCCGTCGTATTTGTCCACAATAAAGTCGATCAGGTTCTTTAGCCGCTTGGCCTTTATATTAAAATATCCTGCTGGACGTATTTCTTGGGCAAGTTCTGGTACTGACAGATATTGCAATGTCCTGATATTGAGCATCTCTTTACTCTTAAGATTGGCGATGGCCTTCTCAACATTGTCCCAGTTTGTGTTTTGGGTAAGTACCGCTCCTACCATCACCTCCAGTTCCGTGTCGGCCGGCCACCAGCCTTGGGGACCAAAATGGTTAAGCATGCGATGAAACATTTCAAGGAGTTTCTGTTTCTCTGCAGGAAGTGCAGACACTATTTGAACCTGGCCTCCACTGCCCTTGCATGTATTGGAAGGCCTTCCTCTTTGGCCAGTGTAACCACTGTGTCCCTTAGTCCTGCGAGGCCCTCTTTGCTCAGATATTGAAACGTAGGCTTTTTGATAAAATCATCCACAGAAAGTCCGGAAAACATACGAGCACATTGGCCAGTGGGAAGGACATGATTGGTCCCAGATGCATAATCCCCCACAGGCACCGGCGCATACGGACCCATAAAGATAGAGCCGGCGTGTTTGATTCTGTTCAGTGTGATAAAGGGATCTCGAGTCAGTATTTGGAGA
>CAZQAA010000139.1:0-8009 GCA_964591255.1 uncultured Desulfobacterales bacterium
GAAGAGAAGATCTGCGCGGACTGTCATCCTTTACCATAGACGGCAGCCTCACGCGTGATTTCGATGATGCCCTAAGTTTCGAGAAAGTGGATGATATATTTCACGTAGGCATACATATCGCCGACGTTTCCGAGTCCATAAGGCCGGGAAGCATCCTGGACCAGGAGGCCCAAAACCGTGCCGTGTCCCACTACCTGCCCAGACGACAGATACCTATGCTCCCACCGGAACTGTCTTACGGCATGCTAAGTTTAAAAAAAGGTTGTGACCGCTATGCAATATCCCTCCTTACCCAAATGGATAGGAGCGGCAATATACTCAATTTCCGCTTTGTCCCAAGCGTAATCAGTGTGCAGCGACAGCTTACTTACAGTGAAGTCAATCAAAGGCTGGCCGAGGAAGATATATTTAAAGAAATGTATCGAATCGTAAAGTGTCTGCAGGAAAAAAGGATGAATATGGGGGCAATCAACCTTTCCATTCCGGACATCCAGGTGGTTTTTACCAACAATGATTGCAGAAAAGGTTCAACATCCTTTACACTTGAACGGGTTGACCAGGACACACCTTCTCGTATGATAATAGCAGAATTCATGATCCTTTATAACTGGCTTGCAGCCAGGTTCTGTAGGGAAAATGGTATCCCCAATCTATTCAGGACCCAGCAGAAACCGAACGAGTCAATCCCCAGAGGAGAGGCAGGACACCTGTATTATGTGTTTAAACAACGACGTAAATTGAGCCCTTTGCGTATAGACACAACACCTGCCCCCCACAGCGGACTGGGCCTCGATGCCTATATACATGCCACATCTCCTATACGACGATATCTGGATATTGTGACCCAACGTCAGATAAAAAGTTTCATCATGGATGAGCGGCCCCTCTACAATGAAATGGACCTGGATAAGATCAAGATCCTTGTGGAACCGTCGGTAAAGGAATCTCAAATACTTAAAAGGAATCGAACGCGGTATTGGATACTCAAATTTCTCAGCCTGCATCTGGGAGAAAAATACAGGGCCATTATCATTGACGAATTACGAAACAAATACCGTATCGTCCTGACCGATTTTCTCATTGTGACGGAAATAAAGCGCCAGGACGGTTTCATTTGCAACCCCGGCGAAGAAGTTATGGTTGAAGTCAAAAAGGCAGACCCATGGGATAATACCCTTGATCTCATGCTTGTTTGATTGGCCCGCTCTGCCTTTAAAAGAGACTCTTATGGGGGGGAGGTGAAGGAATGTTTTTCAAATCTCCACTCACCAGCATGGTGTTGCTCTTTTTTTCGACACAGCTATTAGCAGCTTCAGTTCCCGTAGCACAACAAAAAGGCAAAGAATATACCCTTGAAGAAAGCATTCGGGAGGCCCTTTCCAATAACCGAAGGCTCAATGCCAAAAGAGAAAGGATAGATCAGGCCCAAAATATCCGGAATCAGGCCAGGGCCGATTTCCTGCCCAAATTCAGCACGACATATGCATATAACAGGCAAAGCGAGGAAAGGAGATTCAGGTCCACTCTCGGGGGACGGATTACCATAACCTCTCAGGACAATTATGAATGGAAAGGCACCATCACCCAGCCGCTTTTCACCGGTTTTGCCATAACAAGCTCCTATAGGCTTGCAGAATTGGGGATCGACAAATCCGAGATGGAAGTTGAACTGGAGAAACTGGACGTGGTTCTCAGGATAAAAGAGGCCTATTTTAACATCCTTAGCGCGAACAAAAACCTGGAAGTGGCGCAAAAGGATGTGGAGGCCAGGAAATCCAATGTAACGTTAGCCAAAACTTTTTATAAAACCGGAGTAATACCTGTCAATGACCTCCTTAAGGCAGAAGTAGAGCTGGCCAACGCACTGCAGAATCTGGTCACGGCCAGAAATGCCACAAGGCTGGCACAGGCTGCCTTTAATAAGGTATTATCGAGGCCAATCGATGCCCCAGTAAAAGTAAAAGACATCCTGGTTTACAGGCCGGAAAAAGCCGATTTCCAAAAGTATGTCAAGATGGCCTTTGCCCATCGACCTGAAATAAAACTAATCAACATAAGCCTTCAGCAGGCAGATCAACAGATAAGACTGGCCTGGAGTAAAATTTACCCCGAAATCAATCTGACCTATAATTTCATTAAAGCGGGGAATAAGCCAGATGTGTCCGGCAGTCCATTTCATGATGCAGGCAGGTGGGAACTTGTCGCTCTATTTTCGTGGACGCCCTGGGAATGGGGAAAAAGTTATTATGAAGTGAGAGAAAAGGAAAATTTCAAGGAGGAATTATTACAGACAAAAATGGCCCTTGAAGACGACATACGGCTTGAGTTAAAAGAGGCTATCCTGGCACTCAAGAATACGGAAGAGAATATCCCTACCACGAAAAAGGCTGTGGATCAGGGAAAAGAAAATCTGAGAGTCAATGAAGAACGGTACAAGGTACACATGACCACTATGACAGAGGTGTTAGACGCCCAGACACTGCTGACACGGGCAAGGGTTAACTATTACAAGGCCCTCTATCAGCACAACCTGGCCAGGGCCAGGGTTGAAAGGGCCATAGGTATTATATATTGAACGAACATAAAAATGATTAGATTATTTCATTTATTCAAGCGCTTTGGTTCAAACACGGCCTTGCATGATATAAGCCTTACAGTAGATAAAGGAGAATTCTGTTTTATAACAGGGCCCAGCGGTGCGGGAAAAACGACCCTATTAAGGATAATCTTTGGTTCAGAAAAACCCGAGAGCGGGCATATACTCGTCAACGGCATTAACCTGAATCGAATCAGCCGATCAAGGTTAGATCTATTACGCCGGGACATGGGATTTGTTTTTCAGGATTTCAAGCTATTGCCTAACAAAACTGTATTTCAAAATGTAGCTCTTGCACTTGAGGTGACCGGGGAAAGACGAAGTCTCATTCAAAAAAAGACACATCAGACACTCAGATCGCTGGGACTTGAAAAAAAAGAGAACACCTTCCCTCTTCAGCTCTCCGGAGGTGAACAGCAGAGGGTTGCCATTGCAAGAGCCATTGTCAAGGGTCCATTAATCCTCCTGGCAGATGAACCCACCGGCAATCTGGATGAAAACCTTACAAAAGACATAATGAAACTTTTCAAGACCATACATTTAAGAGGCACCACTGTAATAGTTGCAACCCATAGTCGGGAACTTTTAAAAGACACACCGTACAGGAAAATACAGCTGGACAGGGGAAGGATGGTTCAGGAGCGATGAAAGCGGGATTATGGCCCTATTTCCTAAAACAGGCATTAACGAATATCTCGAATAACCGGACGATTCATATTATCGGGCTGGGGACCATGGTAGTATCAACACTTATCTTCGGAGCTTTTCTGCTCCTATATTTAAATGTCGACAGATGGGTTCAGGGATGGCGACATCCTCTCACTATGTCCGTTTATCTTGCAGACACCATCGATAAGGCCGCAAGAGAACAGGTCATTGCATTTATCAAAAATCTTCCAGGGGCTCAAATAAAAAAATTCATATCCAAGGAAGAGGCATTGATAGAATTAAAAAAGGCCCTCGGACCGCAGGCACATCTTTTGGATGGCATCCCCGGCAACCCTCTCCCTGCATCCTTGGAGATAATTTTTGAAGATACAAAGTCAAAAAAGCTGTCTCCTCAGGACATAAAAAAACAGATCCAGGAGATCAACGGTGTTGAGGATGTACAATACAGTGAAGAGTGGCTGGACAGGTTCGGTGGAGTAATGAATATGGTAAGATTGGTAGGGCTTATTCTTGGAGGGCTCCTTGGGTTAGGCATACTTTTTATAGTTACCAACACAATAAAATTGGCCATCTATACCCGCAAGGAAGAGATAGAGATCCTGAAACTTGTAGGGGCTACGGACTGGTTTATCAGGATACCCTTCTTGTTGGAAGGAATTATCCAGGGTTTTTTTAGTGGGATATTGACCCTCTTTATACTATTTCTGGGCTATCTTGTCGTCTCTGCCCAAAGGATGTATTTCCTGCGTCTTTCCATGCTAAGTTTTGACTTTTTGCCATTTGAATATAGTGTGTATCTACTCGTAACAAGTGTCATTCTGGGCATGGCTGGCAGCTTTATTGCAATAGGTCGCTTTTTTGAAATATGAAAAGGGATATCACCAATATAAAACTATCTGGCATGGCCCTGATAGTGTTGTTTGCATTGTCTCCACTCATATATGGCTCACCTGTCCCTTCTTTTACGACCAAAAACAGTAAAATCAAAACAATCGAATCAAGGCTGTCGGTAGAAAAACAAAAATATGAAGAATGCCATTCCCATGAAAAGGATATAATGACCGAATTGGCTGAACTTGAACAGGAGGTTGCCGGGACAAAACTTGCTATTGCTGAATCAGATGAAAAGATCCGTCTGAGCAAGATCAGATTTAAGCAGCTCAGACAGAATCTGTTTGATATTCGGAACTCGCTTGAAAAGGCAAAGATGAATATGGCCAACAGACTGGCAGCATTATATAAATATGCCAGAAGGGCCTATATCAAAGTGTTAATAAATGTACATGACCCCAATCAGTTCCAAAGGCGCCTCAAATATCTCAAGTCCATCATAGAACAAGACATAAAAGCGATAGAACAGCTTACAGAGAAAAAGAGGAACTGGGAGGCAAATCTATCGTGTATAGAAAACGAAATGGCTGTGATCAAGGCGGATAACCATAAAGAAGAACAACGGCTTTTGCTTTTAAAACAAGATCTTGATAAAAAAGTCATCAAGCTGATGAAAATCCATGAAGAAAAAAAATTCTATCAGACTGCGATTAAAGAGTTGCAAACTGCAGCAAAAGAGATGAAAGATACCATCTCGGCCATCGAAAAAAAAGAAACATATAAAACGACAAAACAGGAGAATTTTGAGGACTTAAAAGGCAAATTACCTTTTCCCATCAATGGAAAGATGGTCAGTTCTAAAAGGTTATCGGTTTTTCCAAACCCCTCCTCACACAAGGGAGTCTTTTTCGAGGCAATATCTGATAGGAGTGTAAAAGCAGTTTATCCGGGGAGGGTAGATTTTTCAGGGCGTATCAAAGGATACGGGGATGTCATTGTCATTAACCATGGTTCACGTTATTATACCATATCCGCATGTCTTTTCCGGAGAAAGTGTCGAGAAGGCGACCTGGTAAATGAGGGCATGACAATTGGCCTTGTAGGAAACAATCTCTCTTCAGGAGGTGCAAGACTATACTTTGAAATCAGGAAAGGGAAGAAAGCCCTGGAACCCCTGGAGTGGCTGAAAAATCCGTAAAATTATTCACTGTCAAAAAATCTGGGTTAAGCGTTGAAAATTTATGGCTCAACGAGCCTAACATAATTCAATTATGAATAAAGGAAAAACATATTAATTACCCGATACAAAGTTCTGTCTCATTAAGTCAAGAGGAAAAAGATGATATCATGGAGACTAAATTAAAAAAGAAAATTGCACCTTATGAACTAGCGTTTGATGTTGACGGTGTCTTTGCCGACACCTTTAGATCTTTTGTTGAGACTGTCAGGAGGGATTATGGTCTTCAAATAGCATACGAAGATATCACTGATTACAATTACAGGAGTGTAATCGACATCGATGATGATACCAGTTACAGGATAAGCGAAAGGATTGTGAACAACCCGGTTGAAATGGGCATAAGGCCTATAAAAGGTTCTGTAGAGGTCCTTACCAGACTCTCGGATATCGTCACACTTTTCTTTGTAACCGCAAGGCCGATAAAAGATCCTATACTCAAATGGATTCAGCAGCACCTCAACTTAGTCAACGAAAATGCCATACACCTGACAGCAACCGGGACCCACGAAGAAAAGGCGTCCATCCTGTCAGAGCATGGTTTCAGGTATTTTGTAGAAGACCGCTTGGAGACATGTTATCTACTCGCTGAGGCCCGTATCACGCCTATTGTCTTTGATCAACCGTGGAACCAAAAACCCCACCCATTCCAAACGGTTAAGAGTTGGCAAGAAATTTCTTCACTCATCAACTGGCAGATGTAACATACAAGAACCGTCATCTGTGCAGCCATTTAAAAGATCAAAACTGGTTGACATTATTATAAAAAGAAATATTATATGTTTGGTTGGCTCTGTATAATCTCTTGTATGACAGGAGGCCCGTTATGCCCACATACGAGTTTGAGTGTAAAAAATGCAACAAATCATTTACACTTATCCTGACAGTAACTGAATATGAAAAGAAAAAAATCAGATGCCCAAAATGTAAAAGTACAAGGGTGAAACAACAGATTTCCCCTTTTCACGCAATAACTTCCAAAAAAAGCTAATCATTATATATGATCGGATATGTGCCGATTGTATCGATGGCAAAAAACATGTCTTGCCATCGGTAAAAGGAGGTCTACTATCATTGAAATGTCCTCACTGTAACAAAGATATTTCCGGCAGTCCTTGTCCGCAGTGTGATTTCTCCAATCCTGAAAGCGCACATTATTGCATGGAATGTGGCACAACTCTACGTCAGGCTGAATCGGAAAACAATCCCGTTGATGTTGATGAAGAAGAACTTGATTTTGAAAACAGAGTCCTGTGCCCTGATGGAACCTGCACCGGCATTATTGTTGATGGCAGATGCACCGAATGTGGAAAAGAAGGGGGATAACAGAAAAGGGAACTGATGATGTATGAACTAAAGATAATTTCTAACTTTGCAGCAGCCCACAGGCTTAGAGAATTTAACGGTGAATGTGAAAATCTGCATGGACACAATTGGAAAATCGAGGTCTATGTAACCGGTGAAACATTGGGAAAAGATGGTCTGCTGTGTGATTTCAGACTTATCAAAGACGAGACAAAAAGGATCTTGACTAAGTTAGATCACAAGTTCTTGAATGACCTTGATCCCTTCCTCATACAGAATCCGTCTTCGGAAAATATTGCGTTTCATATATTCAAATCCCTTTCCCAGGAATTGAACAACGATCACTTCCGGATCAGCAAGGTAACTGCCTGGGAATCGGACTCTGCCTGTGCAACTTATGCAGAACCGTAACATCTTTCACTTGGACTCTTCAGCATGAGAACATTTGCCATTATTCCTGCCAGATACGGTTCCTCTCGCTTTCCCGGAAAACCCCTTGCCACTATCTTTGGCAAACCTATGATCCAGCATGTATACGAACGGGCATCCTCATGTCCCGAATTTTCCGGGGTATTGGTGGCAACAGATGATGAACGGATATTGACACGTGTCCAAAGATTTGGAGGAAGGGCTGTCATGACGGATAAAAGCCACCGCTCCGGTACGGATCGAATTTGTGAAGCAGCCCGGAAAATTGGCCTGACAGGAGAAGATTTAATTATAAACATCCAGGGAGATCAGCCTGTATTTGATCCTTCCATAGTCTTTAAACTCATAAAACCGTTAACTGAAAATCCATCCATATCAATGACAACCCTGAAGTGGAAAATGGACGATGAAACCGACATCCATAATCCCAATCATGTTAAGGTTGTTACGGATAACGAGGGATTTGCGCTCTATTTTTCGCGTTCTCCTATCCCCTATTTCCGTGAAAACAACAGACATTCGATGAAGCTATATTATAAACATTTAGGTTTCTATGGCTACAAGATGAAATTTCTACTCCGATTTACCACTCTTCCTGAAGGGACATTGGAGGCAGCCGAGCGGCTGGAACAGTTACGGGCACTCGAATACGGATATAGAATCAAGGTTCTGGAGACAGATCTCAATTCCATAGAGGTTGATGTGCCGGAAGATATCCGAAAAGTTGAAAAGACAGTACGAATCTATGACTGAGCAGTTCATATGAACTGCTCAGTCTCATCAATTGTAACAATACGGATCAAAAGCTTATCTGGCACCTTACGCCAAGGATGTACACGAGATCGGCGTCGTCATCTCCTCCCATACAGTCTATTAACTGGAAATCGGGAGACACTGCCAGGTATTCATTCAGGAATATACTGTAATAAAGCTCCAGATGGG
>CAZQAA010000140.1:0-3727 GCA_964591255.1 uncultured Desulfobacterales bacterium
AAAACGCAGAGACGATCCGGCTGGTGGATATTGAAGGAGAAGCTGTTTCTGTAGTGAAGATCAAGCCAGGCGATCATGTCCTGGGTTATGCTGAAGAGGCGGGGAGACATTTTGGGCACAAGATTAGGGAGACCATCACGGAGAGTTAATTTCGGGATCATTTGCATGAAGAGGGTCTTGGAATCAGTTAATTGTTAATTATGTGAACATCGTTTTTTATATCCAGGAATGGCTGTGTTTAATTCGGTTAAGCCATGCTGGTTTAGGAGGGGGATATAAATGCTATTAGGCCTTATGAGACAACATGCCAGGTCGTGGCTGATAAAAGTCTTGATGACAGTGATTGTTCTTGTCTTTATTTTTTATTTTGGCTACTCCTTCAAGGCCAGACAGGGTCTGAAGATAGCCCTGGTCAACGGAGAGGTGATAAGCGGACTTGATTATGACAAGGCATACAGGAACCTGTATGAATCGTTTCGCAGGCAGTATAAGGATAAATGGAATGAGAATATGGTAAAGGCGTTTGACCTGAAAAATATGGCCTTACATCAACTTATAAACCAGATATTGGTTAGCCAGGAGGCAAAAAAAATTGGGCTTTCAGTCACGAAGAGTGAAATCCAGAAGGCCATTATGGGCTATCCTGCATTTCAGGTGAATGGCCGTTTTGATATTCGCCGTTACAAGATGCTGCTGAGCAATAACCGCATGAAGCCTGAAGATTTTGAGGCCGGCATGGCCCAGGATTTGCTTAACAAAAAATTAGAGCAGTTCCTGTTTGCCTTTGTGGAGGTTACGGATCAGGAACTGCTTGATTATTACACTTACATAAATGAGAAGATCCAGGTGGGTTTTGTAAGATTTGACCCGGATTCGTTTAAGAGAAATTTGAAATTTGATAAAGCTGCCATGGAAGATTTTTTCAAAAAAAACAGGGAAAAATACAGGATTCCTGAACAAATCCGGGTTGCGTACATGGTGGTTGATCCCGAATCCTTTAAGGGAAAGGTAACGGTAACGGAAGATGAGATAAAGTCTTATTATGAATACCATATAGATGATTATAAGGAGGGCGAATCAGGGAAAGCGAAACCGATTGAAGAGGTTCGCAGCAAGATTATTGATGCCCTGGAGAGGGAAAAATGTGTTGATTATGCTCAGGAAAGGGGATGGGATCTTCTGGCCCAGATGCCTTATGACAAGAAACTTTCCCAGTATGCTGCCGAGAACGGGTTTGAGGCGGGAATAACGGATTATTTTTCCAGAAACGATCCCATACCTGGCATAGGGGGTGACATAAAACTAAGGAATTCCCTTTTTTTGCTTGAGGATAATGATACCACCGATCTGATAACTTTGGCTGGAAAGTTTTATGTGTTCCAGGTGGATGACAGAAAGGCCTCTTATCTTCCCAAAATAGAAGAGGTTTCCGAAAAGGTCAGGCACGATTTTGTTGATTATCTCGCCGCCCAGGAGGCCAAAAAGGCTGCGGAGAAATTTTTGGCTGCCCTGATGGAGGGAAAAGAGTGGTATAAGCTGGCGAAGGAGGAGCATCTGGATCCAGAGGAGACCCGCTTTTTCACCCGGCGTGATCCCATCCCAAAGGTGGGTGGTGATGCAGATCTCAAGGACCGGCTTTTTTCCCTGAATAGTGAAAACAGATACCTTGATTATGTATTCGAGAATGACAAGGCATCATTCGTATTTAGATGGCTGGACAGAAAGGGGATAGATGAAAAGAAATATGAAGAAGAAAAGAAGACATTCCGCTTTTCCCTGATACAGCAAAAGCAGAGACGTGCCTTTGAGAGCTGGCTTGATGGCCTTAGGAGGCGGTCTGATATAAAGATCCTCAAGCCCGTTACCTAAAACTAAACTATGCTGTTTAGGATTCAGGGGTTCACAGTCCGTACTATGCTAATCATGGCAATGTTAATGTAATAAAGAGGAGGGGTAAAATGGTTTTATTGAAAACAAGATCCCTCGTTTTCACAGTCGTGGCCGTTTTTTTGCTGGGTTTGGTGGCGGCCCCGGCATCAGCGCTTGAAAAGGATGACGATCCTGATCCCAACGGGGTGGCCATTGCCGCGGATTTTCTTGTCATAAGGCCTATTGGAATAGCAGGCACGGTATTGGGTAGCGCTTTGTTCCTGTTGTCTCTGCCATTCAGTGCGGCGGGAAAAAATGTCGGCCAGGCGGCACGGACACTGGTTGTAACGCCTGCAAAATTCACCTTTACCCGGCCTTTGGGCAAATTTTAAGGATATGGAGGCAATGCTCAATGGCGTGCCTGGCCGGGACTGTATAGGGATATCAAACCCATTACCGGATATGAATTTTTCAGCACCAAAGATGATGGCAATCGTCTTTTGTCTCAATAAGTAGCCCTTAGCCAAATCGGTTGACTCACATGGTCCCGGATGAAACAATAGGGACAAGGGCAGAAGCATGTGTTGATGTTATACTGTTTTTATCTTGATTGATTCATTATATGGTTTAAGCGGAAGACCGCGAAACTCAGGAATAAATGACTATGGAGGAAATTTAATATGGCGGATGCAGGAGGGCTTTTGGCCCCAAGGGGGGCTGAGGAACTGCCGGTACGACATGAGAGGAATGTTTCAGGAAAGTATATCAAGGGGGCGAATAATATCGGATGGGGAATGAGGAACAGACTGTCCCGTCTGATTCAGTCAGATGGGCATTGCCAGTTCCTGCCCATTGACCATGGATATTTTCAGGGCCCTACACGGTGTCTGGAACGGCCAGAGGATACGATAAGGGATATAATTCGTTATGCAGACGGACTGTTCGTGACCCGTGGTGTATTGAGGGCTTCAATCGATCCTGATCTTGGGACCCCTGTTATTCTGAGGGTGTCAGGGGGCACAAGTGTTATTGGAAAAGACCTTGCCAATGAGGTCATCACAACATCTGTTGAGGAAATGATTCGCCTAAACGTGGCTGCTGTGGGTATCTCCGTATTTGTGGGGAGTGACTACGAAAAGGAGACACTCCAGAGCCTATCGATGCTGGTGGATGAATGCGAAGATTACGGCATTCCGGTAATGGCGGTTACGGCAGTAGGGAAAGAGCTCGAGAAACGGACGGCCCGGTATCTTGCACTGGCATGCCGTATTGCTGCAGAACTTGGAGCAAAGATCGTAAAGACCTACTACTGTGATGATGGTTTTGACAAGGTCACAAGTGGTTGCCCTGTGCCGGTGGTTATAGCCGGGGGGCCAAAGTGTGAGACAGAACTCGAGGTGTTTGATTTTGTATATGACGGGATGCAGAAAGGGGCTATCGGTGTGAATCTGGGAAGGAATGTCTGGCAACATCCTTATCCACTGGCCATGATGCGCGCCCTCAATTCTATTATCCACGGAGGGGCATCACCAAAAGAGGCACTTGATCTTTTTGAGACCGTAAAAAATGAAGGCTGATCAGGGCCGTTGAGACTGTCGAAAAAGTTCATGATTTATGCTTGAATAGTTGAAGTATCGCTGATCTTTGGCAGACTGCACCTATCCTGCACTTGTCCTGTAATGACCTGCCTGAAGGGGGACTCATAGATGGCGAGATACAGGCATTATGACTACAGCCAGATGATGATAATGCCCGTGTCTCTGGAAGAACAGTTAATGCCGGGGACATTGGAATATGCCATCCATCATGTTGTTGAAGAACGACTTGACTTGAGCATTTTTACTGCATCACGCCAGGT
>CAZQAA010000141.1:0-6818 GCA_964591255.1 uncultured Desulfobacterales bacterium
TATATCATATACCTATACTGAACCCACTATATATTTCGAATTGGCCCTGGATACGGCCCGTGCCGCCGTCTCAAACGGCCTCAAGAATGTATTTGTGACCAATGGGTATATGAGTGAGGAGTGCATAAGGGAAATCTGTCCTGATCTGCATGCGGCCAATGTGGATCTCAAGTCATTCAGCGATGATTTCTACAGGGAGTATTGCGGGGCAAGGATCAAGCCCGTTTTAAAAACCCTTGAAAACATGAAGAAAATGGGAATATGGCTGGAGGTAACGACGCTCCTGATCCCAGGGCTCAATGATTCAACACAGGAGCTGAAAGAATTAGCCTCATTCCTTTACAATCTGGATCCAACGGTTCCCTGGCACATCAGCAGGTTTCATCCCACTTATAGACTCACCAATGTCAGTTCCACACCCCCTGAAAGGATCCAGGTGGCGAGAGAGATCGGGTTTGAGGCGGGACTGAAGTATGTATATTCGGGAAACCTGCCCGGAGACGAAGGCGAAAAAACCTTTTGTCACAATTGTGGAAAGCTGCTAATCAACAGGTATGGCTTTTATGTTACTGATAATAATATAGAAGGAAACCGGTGTTCCGGGTGTCATGCCAAGATTCCCGGTGTATGGGAATAAACGGGTTGATTTTTCCGGTCACCCCTCGTTTTTTTGCCCTTAGGGAGGGCCCTCTGGGTTTTTCCTGGCAAAGCCCCCGTTGGATCAGGTTGTGGCCTTCTTCCATTCAGCGGGGGTAAAAAAATATCTGTTGTAATTTATTATAACATGGGAGCAATAATGAAAAAAGAGGAAGAGTTTGCCTTAAAGGCAACAAAGGAGATAGTGGTCAAGTTTATCGAGGTTGGCAGATTGTCGGTCAATTCCTTTGAGGATGTCTGGAATATGGTTCATAACACGGTGGTGGCCTCCTTAAAAACAGATGTGATTGAAGATTAATATTCCACCTTTACCAGATACAATCCTTGTGCCGGTGCCTTGATACCGGCAAGAGATCTGTCTTTTGACTCAAGGATAAGCCTGAACTCGTCTGCAGATATTTTTCCAAGCCCGGCCTCCACCACGGTGCCCACAATATTTCTCACCATATGCCTCAAAAAACCATCTGCCTCGATTACAATTCTCAACAACCCATGGTCAGCAGGACCATAAAGGCTTGAAACAAATAATGATCTTATAGGGTTAGTGTTTCCACTGCCTGACGATCTGAAAGATGAAAAATCGTGCTGCCCCATTAATATGGCCATGCATTCTGACATAACATGTGTATTTAGTGCCATCCTTACATGCCACACGTAATTGCGTTTAAATATGTCGGGTTCCTCACGATTTAATATGAGATATTCATATCGTTTCTTCTTGGCATCATATCTTGCGTGAAACTGAAGAGGAACTTCTTCTGCATTTTTGACGCAGATGTCATCCGGCAAAAGGGAGTTGAGGCCCCTCTTGATTTCATCAACACCAAGCAGGGATCGTGTCCTGAAGTTTGCCACCTGGTTAAGTGCATGGACACCGGCATCGGTCCTGCCCGATCCTATGAGTGTTACAGGCTGCCCAAGCATCGTTTGTATCTTTTCTTCAATAATCCCCTGGATGGTCAAACCGTTCTCCTGTCTCTGCCAGCCGTGATAAATAGACCCATCATAAGCAATTGTCAGCCTGATATTCTTCTCGTTCATCCCCTGATTCCTGCCTGGCTAAAATAAAGGCACAAAGCCATGCTGTTCGATTCTTTATGCCCTTACATCCTTGCGTACATATCGTCTTGCTACACCTTTATTTTTAAGGCACCCCGCAAGACTTGGAACGAAAACTCATAATCTTCCCACCCGTAATCCCCATCGATCTGAAGGGAAAGAGGTCTGTTAAGCCTTATTTTCAAGGCAGTAGACACCTGAAATCTCCCAAAACGGTTCCCAACAGTGAATGCAGAAATTGCAACCCCGCAAATACGGAAAACACCCGGATTAAAGACCCCGATGTGGAGCATGCCATCATCAAACCTTGCACCGGGCACTATTTTCATTCCGTAACCGTAATACGGCTGTTTCATGACGGCAATACTCAATAGCCGCTGGACAACCATCTCGCCCATATCCGACAAAATATGGGCTTTTGCATGTTCATATCCATACAAAAAGGAAACAAATACGGCCTTGAGATATGCGCCAAGTCCCAATCTGCCCTTATGGCGATATTCATGGCTTAAGCGGATCACCCTGCCGTCAAACCCGACAGATGCCATAAATCCCCGTCTTTTTCCGCAGCAATTGATCAGATCAAACTCGTATACTCTGCCAGACAGGATCCGCTTTGCACAGCTTGTTACGGCCCGGGGATACCTCAATGCCCACCGTATTGCATTTCCCGAACCCATGGGCAGGTATGCAATGGTATGAGCCCGTGTATCGACCGTATTAATAATGTCTGAGAAGGTCCCGTCACCACCGGCGGCCACAATAATGTCAAACTCCCGGGACAGATCACGGGCACACTGCATAAAATCTTCCCTGGATCTCGTATCCAAACCATATATTTCAGACCCAAGAATTTCAGCGGCTGGCGCAAGCAGAGTACGTTTTTTTTCTATGGATATGCTGCCGGAGACAGGATTGGCAATAATAGCATATCTTGATTTCATACCTGGGCCGTCTTATCCATATTATTCTTCCTCTCCCGTCTCTATGCTTGCCTGATCAGTATCCTGTATCTCTAAGATACGTGAGGAAGAAGCCGACGGCAGTTGTTCTACCTGACGCAGCTTTCGTGCCATGGCCCGGGTTCGGACCTCTGTCTGATCAATCGTGTTGGATGCTGCATTCAACTGCTTCTTCACCTTGGCGAGGATACTGCCAAATTTTCCGAACTCGGTCTTGACAGCTCCAAGCACGGTCCATACCTCATTTGATCGTTTTTCAAGGGCCAGGGTCTGGAACCCCATGCGCAGGCTGTTCAGGATGGCTGAGAGGGTTGTGGGGCCGGCAATCACAATGCGGTATTTTTGCTGAATTTCCTCTATCTGGCCCGGTTGGCGAAGCACTTCAGCATAGAGGCCCTCTGTTGGCAAGAACATGATTGCAAAATCGGTTGTCCTGGGAGGATCAAGATATTTCTCACTTATATCTTTGGCCGAGACATGCACTGCACGTATAAATCCCGCCGTTGCCCGCTGCACGGCCTCCACATCACAGGTATCAGCGGCATCTGCGAGGCGCAAATAGTCTTCCTGTGGAAATTTCGAATCAATCGGTAACCAGACACAAGACCCAGGGTCATCGTCAGTACCGGGAAGGCGAACCGCATATTCCACAAACTCCTGAGAGCCCTCCCGGGTGTATACGTTTTTTGCATACTGATCCACGGTCAGAATTTGCTCAAGGAGGGCCCCCAGTTGCACCTCGCCCCAGACCCCACGGGCCTTTACATTTGTAAGCACACGTTTCAAGTCGCCGACACCCGTTGCCAGGCTCTGCATCTCACCCAGGCCACGCTGAACCGCCTCAAGGTGTTTGCTTACCATCTTGAAAGATTCACCAAGCCTTTTTTCTAAAGTGCTTTGCAACCTTTCATCCACGGTCTGTCGCATTTCGTCAAGCTTCTTCTCGTTGCTATCCTTAAGGTGCCTGAGCTGGGTATCGATTGTATCACGGATCCGTTCGATTCTGGACTCATTGGACTCCATCAGCTCCTTGATCCGCTTTGCTACCAATTCAAGATGTTCGGTTTGTGACTTGCCTATTTTACTGATGGCATTGACCATAATATCTGTTGACGTCCTTTGGCCGCCTGCAACCTCTTCGCGCAGATCCTTGGCCGCCCTGCCGGATTCATCCCTGAAGATATGGAATTCATTACGGATAGCCTGTTCTAATTCACGGCCGCCATGTATTGATCCTCTCCGGACAAGTCTCAGAAGCAGTACAATTGCACATACCGAAATAACTGACGAAACAGCTATTAAAATGATTAGAATGATTTCCATAAAATCAATGGCGGCTCAAAATTTGGACAAACTCGACAGGTTTGAAGCAGAATATAATCAGATATAGGCAAACCAGAACTCCTCTATCTCCTTGAAATTTTCCCTTACTGCATCGGCACCGGCCACCACTTCCCCATGTCCCGGCAAAAGAAACACTGTATCCAGCCGGGAGATTTTCCTGATGCTCTCTTTCAGCTCACCGCCATTACCACCAGCAAGATCGGTCCTCCCAACTCCCTGGCTAAATACCACATCTCCTGTGAAAAGGGCCTTGTTTTCAGGCCAGTAAAGGCAGATGGAACCTGGCGAGTGTCCTGGAGTATGAATAACATGGAACGTCAATGCGCCTATATTTAACTCTCCTTCCCTAAGGAGAATTTGTGGCTCAAAGCCAGGCAGCCCCAGAGCATTTCCATAATGCGGGGCAACATTTCTGATAAAATCCATCTCCTTCGCATGAACCGCAATAAGGCTGTTTTTCAGATCAAATACCCTGATTGCCTCCATATGGTCCGGATGACCATGGGTAATAATTACCACGTCTATATCCTTAAGCGACATGGAAAGGCGTGAGAGGGCATCCTGGACATGTCCGAACAGATGGAAATGACCTGGATCAATCAGGATATTCTTACCATCCCTTATGAGATAGGTATTGCAGTTATTTGCCGTGTAATCCGACCACAAAAAGGTATAAAGATTTTTAATGAGTTGCATGGTTATAATCTATTGATATTGATAGTTAATAAAACATATTATGGATGTTCCGCCAATAACACGTTTAACTCCATGGTCTGTCCCTCTCTGAGGATATTCAGGACTACATTCTGTCCCACTTCCAGCTTGTCAACAAGCCGCCCCATCTGTTTCATGTCTGTAATTTTATGGCCATCCACGGCCATGATAATATCCCCACCCAAGGGAAGTCTCATTCCCCCCACTATTACGAACCTGTCTCCCCCATGTAATCCAGCCTGATCCGCCGGTCCCCCCCTTATGACATTCAGGACAAGCACACCGTATTTGACACCAAGACCAAGGTTTTCGGCAATTACCGGTGTTATGGAGATGCCGGAAATCCCGAGCCAGGGTCTGGCCACCCTGCCACAAGTAATTAACTGGGTCGCAATTTTTCTTGCCTGATTTACAGGGATGGCAAATCCGATTCCCTGATATCCCCCGGAAAGACTATATATTGCGGTATTAATTCCTATCACATCACCATTAGAATCGAGAAGAGGTCCACCTGAATTCCCTGGATTTATCGCTGCATCGGTTTGTATCAGTCCCTCAATCATCCTGCCATCCTGGGTCCGAATATCTCTATCAAGGGCACTGACAATGCCGGTAGTAAGGGTGTGGGAAAGGCCGAATGGATTCCCAATAGCAATTGCCTTCTGCCCGCATCTAAGAAAATCCGAATCACCCATTGTGGCCACGACATCAACATACTTGGAGGGAATCTTGATCACAGCCAGATCAGAATTAGGATCCCGTCCCACAAGGGTAGCCGGGATCTTATTGCCATCAGCCATAGTCACAACAATCTTCTGGGCCTTGGCCACAACATGGTTATTGGTAAGTATATATCCCTCTCTGTCGATAATGAATCCTGAACCCTGTCCTTTTTGTGGAATAATTTCGAGCCAGAAATTCACACCAAGAGTAGTGGTGGCAATGTTCACCACTGCGGGCCGGATTAGTTCAAACACCTTTATGTTGATTTCTTCGTCCCTGGAGACGACGACAGGTCTTGAAGGGGTAACAGATCGGGAACGATTGAAATCAAGGGATTCGGCATCCGGCCTTGAATGAAAAAAAGTAAAAAGGTCATCCCGTTTTGTCCAAAGGATCAAGAATAATATAATTATTGCAAACCAAAAATATTTGGACCTATTGTTTCCGTAAAAAAACATTATGAATATCCTTTGATACTATAAAGCGTATATAAGAAACTGTAGTTTCCTGTATAACATGTGTCAAGCACACAAACAAACATACTGAAAAGATGATAACAGGATTAGCAGGAAAGTCGAACATAGGATACTCAATATTTGCAGAATGGATGTGTGTCTTCGTAACCGTTCAGGCATATGGGCTAAAGACCATATGCCATCATAATTTATTTTGCAAAGGCGTCATATCTGTGGTAAAAAACAGAAACATGAAACCAAACAGGTGGCAGGATTACTATACTCGCCGGGCCAAAGCTGAAAAATGGCTTGCCAGATCGGTTTATAAATTTAAAGAGATAAATGATAAATTTAAACTAATTCATAAAGGAAATAGCCTGCTGGATTTAGGCTGTTATCCTGGTTCATGGTCTCAGTTCGGAATTACGAGAGTGGGTCCTGAAGGTCGGGTTGTGGGGATTGATCTGAAGCCTCCGGAGCATTTTGCCGCTCCAAATTTCATATTTATCCAGGCCGATGTTTTTAAGATCGATATTGATGAAGTGGCCTCTAAGATAGGCCCGATGGACCTGGTAATAAGTGATCTTGCCCCTAAGACCACCGGCATACGGGAAAGGGATACAGCTCTCTCCATATCGCTGGCAGAAAAGGCCTATGAGATTTCTGTTGAGATCCTCAAAAATAGGGGCAGGTTCCTTTGCAAGGTGTTTGAAGGAGCAGATTTCAGTAAATTTAAGGAGAACGTTTCTGCCCGCTTTAATCGAGTACGACTTATAAGACCCAAGGCAACACGGAAGGCGAGTAGAGAAATTTACATAGTGGGTCTTGATTTTAAACAGGAGGGATTTCATTAATGTCAGGGCATTCAAAATGGAGCTCCATCAAACATAAAAAAGGCGCTTTA
>CAZQAA010000142.1:0-6460 GCA_964591255.1 uncultured Desulfobacterales bacterium
TTCCCTTTGCCTCCATAGAAAGGCAACTGGCGGAGGTGCGTAAAAGGATGGCCTTTGGCAGTCTCTTCGTAGCCATCTTTGCCGCCCTTATAAGTCTATATGTGTCGCGAAGGATCAGCAGACCTATTGAAGAGATCAGAAAAGGGACCGAACGGTTTGCCGAAGGCGATTTTGGACATCGACTACCCGTGGAAGGGGCAAGAGAAATAAGAGATCTTGCTGTTGGCATGAACCAAATGGCTATGGAGCTCCAAAAACGGTTTGAGGTTATCAGACAACAGCGCACAGAATTGGAGACAATACTCTCCAGCATGAGGGAAGGGATCCTGACGGTTGATAAAGATGAACATGTGGTCGGCATGAATGAGGCTGCGAGCGTGATATCAGGAGTTGATTTTAAATGGGCCCAGGGTCGAAGCTTACAGGAGGTCTTCAGGAATCCTGTCATACAGCAGTTAGTACGTAACACTTTGGCAAATCAGGAGCCCATTGAAAAAGATATAACGATCTACAAGATAGACGGTGACAGGGTTATGTCAATCTACACCACACCCTGGAAGGGGAGGGAAACCGATCAGACCGGCGTCCTAATAGTCTTAAACGATGTGACGCAACTTCGAAAACTGGAAAAGATAAGACAGGAATTTGTAGCTAATGTCTCCCATGAATTAAAGACACCCATAACGGCCATAAAAGGCGCGGTGGAAACCCTCCGGGATGTGATGAAAGCTGACACATCAGAAGCACCTGATTTTATAGGTATAATAAGTCGTAATTCCCAAAGGCTGGAAGCCATAGTTGACGATCTGTTGACCCTTTCCAGGCTTGATCAGGATGAAATGCAACAACAGATTCCGGTTCAGGAAGTCAGGCTGAGACAGGTGCTCTTGTCTGCAATTTCCGCATGCAAAGATATAGCGGAACAAAAAGCTGTGAGCGTTAGGCTTGACTGTCCGAATGATCATATGATAAAGGCGAATCCTCGTTTGCTGGAGCAGGCAGTGATAAACCTGCTGGACAATGCCATAAAGTACGGTAAAAAGGGGCAGAAAATCACGGTTGAGGCGGAAAAAACGAGGGGGCAAATTGAGATCAGGGTAAAAGATCAGGGCGTTGGCATAGAAGCACATCATTTGCCGCGACTTTTCGAGCGCTTTTACCGAGTGGACAGGGCCAGGAGTCGAACCCAGGGTGGCACCGGACTGGGCCTTGCCATTGTAAAACATGTGGCCCGGATTCACGGCGGCAGCATCAGAGTAATAAGCAAATTCAAGCGGGGGAGCACATTCATTATTACCCTTCCTCATGAAACACCATAACACCCTTTTCCTAACAAAATTCTAACAGTTTCCAAATAACCTGTTAATAAAGGTGTCTTACAATCCTCCTCAAACATGAGGATAAGTTTTATTCTTGCATCCCAAAAGACGTTAGGGGAGGAGAAAAGATGAAACAAACATTTATAAAGCAGATATTATGGACATGGACTATATGCGCGAGTATTGCCATCTTGGCAACCGCCTGGGAAGCAAAGGCCACCACTATAACTGGGGCCGGGGCCACGTTTCCTTATCCGGTATATTCCCGGTGGGCGTACAAGTACGAGAAACTGACCGGCATAAAGTCGAACTACCAGTCCATCGGGTCCGGGGGAGGTATAGCACAGATCAAGGCCAGAACCGTTGATTTTGGCGCTTCTGACGCACCCATGAAAGCGGAGGACCTGAAGGCATACGGCCTTATCCAGTTTCCCATGGTAATTGGAGGTGTGGTGCCGGTTTTAAACGTTTCTGGTATTAAGGCTAGGGGTATAAAATTAACAGGCACTTTGCTAGCTGATATTTTCCTGGGAAAAATTACCAGGTGGGATGATCCGGCAATAGCTGCAATCAATCCGGGGGTCACCCTTGCCGATAAAAAGATAACCGTGGTACACCGGGCAGACGGCTCCGGGACCACCTGGATTTTCACCAACTATCTGGACAGGATGTCAAAGTCATGGCATCAGGAGGTGGGGTTCGGAAAGTCGGTATCATGGCCTTTGGGTGTTGGTGGAAAAGGGAATGAAGGAGTTTCCGCATATGTGCAGCGGATTTCCGGGTCCATAGGCTACGTGGAGTTTGCATATGCCCTTCAAAACAAAATGAGTTATCCTCTTCTTAAGAACAAAAGCAAAAAGTTTGTGGCTCCAACCATGGAAACATTCAAGGCTGCAGCCGCCAATGCAGACTGGAAAAACGCTCCAGGCCTTTACATGGTTCTGACCGACCAGCCTGGACAGAAGAGTTGGCCCATTACGGGAGCTTCTTTTATCTTGGTCTACAAACAACATAAAGATGCTTTACATGTCAAAACCATGTTGAAGTTTTTCGACTGGTGTTACAGACATGGGGCAGAGATAGCCGAAAAGCTGCACTATGTCACCATTCCTGAAAATGTGGTTGACCTAGTGGAAAACAGTTGGAAAACAGAGATTAAAGCTGATTCAGAAATCGTTTGGGAATAGGATAACGGTTTATCCAGAAATAATTTTTTAACGGCAATATCATGACTCAGCATTCAAAAACAGGGACTACCCATGGATATTCTGACAATATTTTCAGGATCATTACCCTTGCCTGTGGTATGGCGATCCTGGTTATAATGGCCGGTGTTTTCTGGGAGCTTATCAGAAATTCCCAGCCTTCCATAGCAAAATTCGGATTAGGTTTCATCACGTCAAACACATGGAATCCGGTAACCCAGGAATTCGGGGCGGCCAGCAGCATTTTCGGGACAATGGTATGCACTCTTGTTGCAATGGGTATAGCGGTTCCATTAAGCCTAGCCATTGCCCTGTTTCTGGCCGAACTTGCCCCTCCGGCAGTCAGGCGAATAGCAGGAACGGCAATAGAACTGCTGGCTGCGGTTCCCAGCATTATATACGGAATTTGGGGCCTTTTTGTCTTTGCTCCTCTTATGGCGGATCATGTCCAACCGGCTCTCCAGGACAGCCTCGGATTCCTGCCCTTTTTCCAGGGACCTCCCATGGGAATAGGAATTCTGACAGCAGGGCTTATCCTTGCCCTTATGATAATACCTTTTATATCTTCAGTAACCAGGGATATATTTGAAATGGTTCCCATAGTGGTCAAGGAATCGGCCTACGGAATGGGAGCGACCACCTGGGAGGTGACCCGCAAGGTGATTATTCCATATGGTCTCCAGGGGATCATGGGAGCCTGTTTCCTAGGTCTTTCACGGGCGCTGGGAGAAACAATGGCAATAACTTTCGTGATCGGCAATAATCATACTATAGGGGCTTCTTTGTTTGCCTCTGCCAACAGCATTGCCTCCACCCTTGCCAATGAATTCACCGAGGCACCCGAGCCCATCTATCTGAGCGCCCTTATCGAACTTGGACTGGTATTGTTTGTCATAACTTTTATTGTCCAGGTCCTGGCAGAACTTGTCCTATGGAAAACAGGAAAGAAAAGGGTACGTACAGTTTGAACCTACGATCCCCAAACGGACGCAACCTCGCGGATCTGGTGATAAAATTTATGGCCGGCGGATCTGCCACCTTTGGAATTTTTACCCTGGGATGGATCCTATATTCCGTGGGCTTTCATGGTATTCAGGCATTTGGCTGGGCTTTTTTCACTGAACTGCCAACCCCACCTGGATTGGAAGGCGGAGGCTTGGCCAATGCGATCGTAGGAACCCTACTTATAACCCTGATTGCTACCCTGCTGGGAGTCCCCATAGGAATTATGGCCGGGACCTATCTTGCAGAGTTTGGTGAAGGATCAAAACTGGCGATCCTGATCAGATTTTTCTCCAATGTGCTGATGGGAATACCTTCTATTATCATAGGAATCTTTGTTTACACAATCATAGTAAGGCCAACCGGACATTTTTCCGGATATGCCGGAGCAATTGCCCTCGGGATCATCATGCTCCCGGTGGTGGCCCGTACCGCAGAAGATATGCTCGCCATGGTTCCCAACTCCCTCAAGGAGGCGGCCCTTGCCCTGGGTGCGCCCCGCTGGAAGGTAACCTTCCGGGTGATTTTCAGGGCGGCCAGGACGGGCCTGATCACGGGTTCGCTCCTTGCCGTGGCCAGGATAAGCGGCGAGACGGCCCCACTACTTTTTACGGCATTAAACAATCCTTATTGGGTACTTTCATTAAATCAGCCCACCCCCAATCTGACGGTTACCATATTCACCTATGCCATGAGTCCGTATCCTGACTGGCAACAGAAGGCATGGGGGGCATCTCTTTTGATCATGGCCAGCATCCTTGTTCTGTCTGTAGGGGTAAGAGCTGTTATGCGGGAAAAGAGGTAAGCTGGGAAAAAATAAAATGTGGAATCTGGGGGCAGGGATATTGGTCGGCAGAATTAGTTGGATTATCAGGACGGGAACTTGAGACAAATGACGGATAATGAAAAACATGGAATTTCTCTACCGTATGGAATCCGGGCAAAGATATCAGTAAGACACCTGAACTTTTTTTACGCTGACCAACAGGCCCTTTTTGAGAATAACATTGATATAGCGGAAAACAGGGTTACCGCCATTATAGGCCCATCAGGATTCGGAAAGTCTACCCACTTACGAGTGTATAACCGAATCTATGAAGTCCATAGAAATCAGTGCGCCACAGGACAAGTTCTTATGGATGGTCAGGATATCCTCTCTGCTTCCCAAGACATTATTGAACTCCGCCGCAAGGTAGGTATGATATTCCAGAAACCAACCCCTTTCCCTATGAGCATCTTTGAAAATGTATCTTATGGGTTGAAACTCCACTACAAGCTCAGCAAGCCCGAGCTTGAAATAAGAGTGGAACAGGCCCTGAGAGCTTCAGCCCTTTGGGAGGAAGTAAAGGACCTGTTGCAACGTCCAGGCACTGCCCTTTCAGGGGGTCAGCAGCAGCGCATCTGCATAGCCAGGGCCATAGCGGTGCAACCCGAAGTTATTCTGATGGATGAGCCCACCTCAGCCCTAGATCCTATGGCAACAGCCAAGATCGAGGACCTGATTGCCTCTTTGAAGCAGGACTATACGCTCGTTATTGTTACCCACAACATGCAGCAGGCGGCAAGAGTATCGGATTATACCGCTTTTTTTTACGAGGGACGTATAGTCGAGTTCGGCCCTACTGAAAAGATTTTCACCAAACCCGGAAAAAAACGAACCCAGGACTATATTACGGGACGCTTCGGCTAAACCGGAATATTTGTGAGAAATCAGGAAATCACCATGCTATGAAAATATGGGGCGCCTGTCGGGGAATAATTGTAATTGTGTTATCCTAATAAGGAGAAGTTACTCATGGCAAAACACCTGCAGACAGAATTGGAAAAACTAAAAAAGAAGATACTTTCGGTCGGCAGTATGGTGGAAGAAAGGGTTCAAAGGGCCATAAAGGCCATAGAATTGCGGGATGCCAGACTTGCCGAAGAGATTATCAGGACGGATTTTGAAATTGATGAGGCGGAAGTGGAAGTGGAAGAGGAATGCCTGAAACTACTTGCCCTTTATCAACCGGTTGCTATTGATCTCCGCTTTATAAGCGCAACCATAAAAATAAATAACGACCTCGAGAGGGTCGGGGATGAGGCGGTCAATATCGCCCGCCGAGTACTGGTGCTTTCTGAAAAGAAAAGGGTCCAATTACCTTTTTTATATCACGATATGGCTGAAAAGACAAATTCTATGATGAGAAAAAGCCTAGACTCCCTTGTTAATCTTGATCTTGATATTGCCTTCCAGGTTATTATTATGGATGACGCAGTAGATGAAATGAATCACCAGATTTATGATATGGTAAAAAGTGCCATTCGGCAACATTCAGATAATGCGGGATACCTTCTGAATTTCCTCCTCATATCCCGCCATCTTGAACGTATCGCAGACCACGCCACCAACATTGCTGAAGAGGTAATCTACCTGATAGAAGGCGAGATTGTAAGACACGGCATGTCCGGTATGCTGAAATAAAAACACTATCCTTTCAACCTGTTCTCGGGACTGAAAATCTAATCAATTTCTAACATTATCTTTATCTTTTCCTAAATAATTCTCCCTATCTCTCTGTTCAATAATCAACTTAAGGAATAAGCACTAAACAACTTGAAAGGAGGTGAACAGGACATATTTGTTGAGTCTTAATATGTCTTGAAAAGATATGACAAGACAACATAGAAGGAAAAAAGGAGGAAAACATATTATGAAAAAGGCACGATATACTATGTCCATTATAGCCGTCTGCCTGATGTGTTTGAGCGGAATCAGGACAGATGTTAGGGCTAATCAGGACATCCTTTTGAAAATCCTCGTTAAAAAGGGAATATTGACCAGAGAGGAAGCCGAGGCAATAAATGTCGAGGCGCGGAAGAAAGAAAAGATAAGGGACAAAAAACAAAAGGAAACCCTGGTTAAGGAAATCAAAGATAAGGGCCTCGCGGTAC
>CAZQAA010000143.1:0-5909 GCA_964591255.1 uncultured Desulfobacterales bacterium
AGGATCTGTTTGGTACAAATATTGTGTTATGGCAGTGGATTGGTGTTCTGATTCTGATTGTTTCAGGTTTTATAATCTATTCGAATACCTTTCATGCGCCTTTTCAGTTTGATGACAGTACAAGTATCAAGCAGAACAGCAGTATTATTATAAAAGGGCTGACCCTGTCCGAGCTTATAAAAGTATGCACAAACAGACACAACAGGCTTAGGTGCATAGGCTATGTCAGCTTTGCCCTGAATTACTACTTCGGCAGATTGGATGTTTTTGGATACCACCTTGTGAATATAATCATTCACATCTTGACCGGAATTCTGTTCTATTTTTTGGCCCTTGTGACCCTTAAGCGTGATTCATTGCTTAGGAAGGGGATAGATATAAACCGTGAGTCCCCTGTATCCGGGATAAAGAGTTCCCAGTTAGCAGCGTTTTTTGCCGCTTTTCTCTGGCTGGTCAATCCTGTGATGATCCAGTCTGTCACCTATATTGTGCAGCGTTTTAACAGCATGGGGAGTATGTTTTATGTTTTGTCTCTTTATTGCTATATCCGGGGCCGTATCTGTTCAGGCAATAAGGGGTATCTTTTGTATGCTGCATCTGTTTTATCCGGCATACTTGCCTTGGGCTGCAAGCAAAACATGTGGATACTTCCTTTTTTTATTGTCCTGTATGAATTTTATTTTTTTCAGGACCTGAATCCCAGGAAGATAAAAAGGTTTTTTTCAGTAACGGTTATTCCTGTTGTCTGCATTATAGTGTTACTTGCCCTGTTCTGGGGAAATGAAGTTATAAAGACCCTGTCAAGTCTGTTTTCTACTTATGAATCAAGGGGTTTCAGCATGACGGAAAGGGTTATCACCCAGTTCCGTGTGGTTCTTTACTATATCAGTCTGATATTCTACCCGCATCCTGAAAGGATCACCCTTGATCCGGATTTTCCGATTTCCAGGTCATTGTTTATGCCATGGACTACCCTGCCATCGATTTTGGCGGTATTTGCCATTCTGGGTCTCGGAGTATATCTGGCAAAAAGGGAACGTCTTATCTCTTTTGGGATTTTCTGGTTTTTCGGAAATCTTGTTATAGAGTCTACTATTCTTCCTCTGCAGATGGTCTTTCAGCATCGAGTATATCTTCCATCCATGTTCGTATTCCTGATTCTGACAGCAACGGCATTTCATAGGGTAAGGCATAGGAGGGGATTAATCATATTTTTTGCGATTACCGGACTTGTTTTTTCATATTGGACTTACCGTGCGAACGAGGTATGGAAGGACTCTATTACGCTGTGGGCCGATATTGCGAGGAAGTCTCCCCAGAAGGCAAGGGCATGGGGTGACTTAGGGCTTGCTTATTACCAGGCTGGTATGCTGGACAAGGCTCTCCTGGAATATAAAAAAGCTCTTTCCATCGATCCTAACTACACAACGACCTATATTAATCTTGGTGTGCTTTACAGGCGGAAGGGGATGCTGGATGAAGCGATCTTGGAGTACAAGAAGGCTATTGCCATCGATCCCGGCTATAAGGATGCCCATAACAATCTTGGTGTGGTTTACATGCAGAAGGGTATGCTGGATGAAGCGATCTTGGAGTACAAGAAGGCCCTTGCCATCGATCCCGGCTATAAGGACGCCCATAACAATCTTGGTGTGGTTTACATGCGAAAGGGGATGCTGGATGAAGCGATCTTGGAGTACAAGAAGGCCCTTGCCATCGACCCGTATTACAAAGAAGTATATTATAATCTTGCGGATATCTACAGGCGGAAGGGGATGCTGGATGAAGCGATCTTGGAGTACAGGAAGGCCCTTGCCTTTGATCCTGAAAATAAGGAGACCCATAATAATCTTGGTGTGATCTACAGGCGAAAAGGCATGCTGGACAAGGCGATCTCGGAATACAGGAAGGCTGTTGCCATTGATCCTGATTTTAAGGCAGCTCACTACAATATGGGATTATGTTATGAAAAAAAGGGTATGCTGGACAAGGCGATCTCGGAATACAAGAAGCTGATTGCCATTGATCCTGAATGCAAAGAGGCCCATAACAATCTTGGAGTGATTTATATGCAAAAGGGTATGCTGGACAAGGCGATCTCGGAGTACAAGAAGCTGATTGCCATTGATCCTGAATGCGAAGCAGCACATCACGGACTCAATAGAGCTATATATTTACAAAAACATCTAAAAGATCAATAAATTACAGTTGTTTTTTTGCATGCCCTTGTACTTTGCCGAAAGGTCCAGCATTTATTACACGTGAAGTTGACCATGATGGAAGCACCAATAGCTCCTGCCTGGCCAATTTCGGGAACAAGTCGGCCGTATCTAACCAAAACATGCAAGACTGTCATATTGACAAGGAGTGAAAAGAGATTCACTAGCACAAACCTGCCAAATTCCGTCATGTTGGCTTTGGTGGGCATCTGAAATGTCCACTTTCTGTTCATGATAAAGCTGTTAAGTACACCCATGCAGTATCCAATGCCTGATGCCATCAACATTGGCAACCCAATAACACGAAAAAGCAATATAAATACAGAATAATGGATAGCGGTATTCACGATTCCTATTAATACAAACGTGATGAATTGGGTGTTTAGTCTCATTTGTTAAATTATAGTCCCCCGGCCAGTTCAAATGGATGGCCTTAACCTGTAATCGTATTTTTGAGTTTAAAGAGTTCCTTGAAGGCCTTTATGATGACTTTGATGTCTCCGCCAGTGGATTGTCCTTTCCTCCTTGGATAATGGCTGACCCCACATTGGACTATTGAATAGCCAGCTTTTTTGGCACGGACGAGTATTTCGGTATCTATCAGGGCGCCCTGGCTGATAATCTCCATATTATCGAACATTTCCCGGCGATACAGCTTGAAAGCGCAGTCTATATCACGCAGTCCCAAGTCAAATAACAGGTTTACCAGTATAGACCATGCATGGCCGTTCAGCTTGCGGAAAAAATTGTCCTGTCGATTTTTTCGGTAACAGCTTACTATGTCGTATCTTTCAGCCAGCGGGATAATATCCTTCAATTCGGCTATATCAAATTGACAGTCGCCATCAGTATAGAAAACCCACTTTTTTGTGGCGGCCCTGAAACCACTCTTAAGGGCTGCGCCGTAACCGGAGTTGTTTTTGTGATGAATAACCCGGACCATATCGTATTCGCTCGCCAACCTGTCGGCTACTTCAGGAGTCCTGTCGCTGCTGCCATCGTTTACAATTATCAATTCGAAATCATTGGTAATATGGTGAGCGACCTCCAGCGTATTTTTTACGAGGGTCTCGATATTTTCCTGTTCATTATAGCACGGAAAAAATATTGACAAACTTTCTATTAGTGGATTTACCAAAACCACCTTCTTTCTTGTTCAGCCTTGTATCGTTTTAATTTTTCTTCACAAATTC
The DNA here is from genome assembly GCA_964591255.1 of uncultured Desulfobacterales bacterium. GTDB lineage: Bacteria > Desulfobacterota > DSM-4660 > Desulfatiglandales > Desulfatiglandaceae > CAZQAA01. The sequence goes on from CAZQAA010000143.1 coordinate 3,413, forward strand.
TGCCCTGATCTTTATAGAATGTCTCGTTTTTATAGTCCTTATCGCCTGCCGACAGCCTGGCCATATACCGGCAAATCGAGCGAAGCGTGATCAGATTGGAAATACGGCCAAATTCGGTGTTGTTGTCAACAAGCTTTTTGATCCTGTCGTATTCTCCCTTGAGATATCTTTTTAGTTCATCCCTTTTTTTGAGCCTATGCTTAACCCGCCAAATTATTTTTAAAGCGGAATTCAGCCTCTTTTTATCGATTTTGGCGAGGAGCTTATCGGCCTTTAACAAATTATTATAATATACCTTGGTATCCGAAGGCCTATGGTCAATATAATATTGGGCCAATGACATCTGACGGGAGAAATTGTCCGGATAGATGAGTTTATTAATCGGAATCTCGAATAGATGTTTGTTTTCAATTGCATTTTTACGGAAAAACATAGTGTAAGTTGCATCCATATAGAGCATATCCCAATTCTTCACCTTGCTCAGATAATCGATAGTCCTCTTCGCCCTGCGGGTGGTTGCCAGCACAACGGTAATCTTTTCGTGCTCCAGGACCTTGCTGTAAAGTTCGGCATCAGCGCCCATCGCATAGAGCAAAGCATAATACAATTTGGCCTTGCCGGCGCAGAAATCTATGAGTTTATCATAAATCCTGGCTGATTTTTTTAGCCTGGCAATGGTGATGAGTTTATTAAGATAATCTCTGCGTTTTTCCAAGTCCTTTTTTAATCGCTGTTCAGAACCTTGGATGTTTATCCTGATTTTTTTGTATTTCAGGAAATGTTCGATACTATATGCGGCCTGTGCCCGGCCGTCTATATAAACCTGGCATGGTGGGCCACCGGTCTTTTCATCAGGCACTTGCCCCCAGAGTACGTAGCCGCCGTCACTCCACTCGTTCAGTACAATCCCTCTCACCTTGTTGGCATTAAAGAATTTCATCGCCTGCACCGGTTGGGCCTGGATTACGACCATCTTGCGAAAAACTGGAATGTCAATGCCGTCGGCCGGGGGATCCATGTAGGTATCCTTTAGCGTAGCCCAAAAGATCAAGGCCATTGAAATTACAGAAAGAACCGCAAGGGCCGCTGTAATTCTCCGGGTCAAGGCAGGGGTAAGTTTTTTAGTCCAGAAGCCTTCAGTCATTATGATTATCTGCTGTGTCAATACTGCGAGAAATGGCGCCAGGACCACGCCGGCCAGAAAGACAAATCTCCGACTGCGGATTGCCATGTAGATTGTAAGGACAATGATACCAAGCCATGCAAGATCCAAGTCAATAATATTGGAATTGGCAGTAGAATTGTTGCCGGCCTTTACCCTGACATGTTTTTCTTTCGTACGCAATATCAGCCAGGCAAGATAGGCAATAACAAAAAACAGGCCAAAGACCTTGAACGGTTCCACATTGCCAAATCCCTCGGAAAAAAGGGGATGCCATTCAGAAACATTTCGCCATAGCTTTCCTTCGCTTCCGAACATTACTTTCATTGGATGAAACAGATTTTCAACGCCGAACGGGCTGAAGATCACGGGGACTAGGACGGAAATGCCAAGCCCGATCGGCAGCCAGATATACTGTCCTTTCCATCTGTATTTTCTGAAAAGTCTCGGCTTGGCCGATGAAATGAGATTGGAAACGCCATAGCCACCACAGGCTATGGCGAACACAACAATTGCATAGATAAAACCACCGTGGATGTTTGACCATATAAGCATAAGCGGAATCATCCACAGGACAGATTTTGGATGGCCGGCCTTCCACCTAAATAGGATACAGATCATTATTGCAGCCATCATCATTGTGCTTATGTTGGGACGCATATCGACAAATGACCTGGCCATCAGTATACCAAAAGATGTACAGAGGGCTGCGATGAAACAATTAACTTTAAGGATTCGGGCAGCCCAAAAAACAAACAGTGCGGTAAGGATTGCCTGGATGAATTTGTAGACAACGAGTGAGAATTCGCCGAAGGCCATATTGAGTTTATAGAATATGACGTGGCTCAACCAGTTCTGGTTGATCCAGCCTTCACATCCCTTGATATCCTTGTAGTATGGGCGGCTGTAGGCACTGAAAGGATCGTGCCAGGTGGTATGTATGCCGAACATGTCTAGCAGTTTCATCTGCAGACTACGATCTTCATCGTGCATGGCCCATGGGCCGAGGGTATACCGTCCGCAGGCCATCGCCATCCAGGTGTCCCCGCCGGGGATGGGTTTGTCGGCACTGTGCAGTGCGGAAAATATTACCAGCAGATAACTGAAGATTGTAATCAGAAAGGCCGTAATATGGGACGTTGAATGATCAGGCATAAGGAATAAGGTCAGGATCAAATAGCGGGAGGATGATAGGTTAAGCTGTTAAAATTTGTTGGTGCCGAGACGCAGAATCGAACTGCGGACACGGGGATTTTCAGTCCCCTGCTCTACCGACTGAGCTATCTCGGCACATTACAGAGCTATGAGAAGGGCCTTTTCTTTTTTGACTAAATT
>CAZQAA010000144.1:0-11906 GCA_964591255.1 uncultured Desulfobacterales bacterium
TCAGGCATTCCAGAAAGGGCTCTGGAGTGGAATGATAAAGGGTGGCCTGCAATATCTCCTGGGAGGCAGGATCCTGAAAAACCGTCTTTCCACTACACCCGATTTCGCACACATGAAGACAGTCAAGGAACTATATGGGACCGATTCCCCCACTGATGAAATGAAAGGTGTTATTAAATATGACGGGGAACGCACCTTTGACAAGGAGACTGATGTCTATTATTCGGGAACAACCCATGAAGAGCAGCAGCCTCCGCATTTGAAGATAGGGGACCTCAATATCTGTTATACCCGTTGTGCAGAGGAGTACCAAAATCCGTGTATAACTTTTTGTCCCGCAAATGTATATGAGATGGAAACTGATGAAGAGACCGGAAAGAGGGAAATGAAACTCAATTTTTCGAACTGCCTGCATTGCAAGACCTGTGATATTAAAGATCCTTATGAGAACATAACATGGGTTCCTCCCGAGGGGGGTGGTGGTCCGAAATACACAATGCTATGATAAGAGGGGGCGGAAGCCCCCTTTTGTATTTCTGGTCTGTTTCGATTCAGCATGAAATCGATTAACAATAGTAGTAAACATTTGATATTAATTAGGGACACAGACTGCAAAATCGGCAAGACAGATTTAATTTGTCTTAATGTGTCCATGCCTGTTCAACATGTCAATTTATCAGTTAGCTGACCAAATTTAACATGTCAACAAACATCAATTATTCCAACAAAGGGGGATAATTATGGCAGAGAGTCCGGAAAGAAAATTCTACCTTCGTCATTTCAAGGCGATAGCCCATGCGCTTGTAACCTATGAGGATCTGAATCTATTGATGAACCATATTGTGGAGGGGACATGTCGAAGATTCAAGGCCAAAGGTTGCAGTATAATGTTGATGGATGAAAGGGAACATCAATTGATACATGTCAGGAGCTACGGTATTAGTGATGAGTTCCTCCAAAAAGGACCGGTTGTTGTGGATGATAAACATTCAGCACTACATACTGAAGAGCCGGTTTATATTGAAGATCTTAGCAAGAGTCCTTACGCTCAATATCCTGATGCAGTATCAAAGGAGGGGATTGTGTCTATGTTGTCTATCCCTATCAAGAGTCGACAGGCCACGATAGGAGTACTGAGAATTTATCATGGTGAACACTACAAGTTTCATGAAGAAGATATTGAGACATTATGTATAATGTCTGCTGTGCTCGGCATGGTCATTGAAAACAACGGTTTCAAAAATTTTCTTGACACTATTAAAACGGCGCTTGCCAATCTGCCATTGCGTTTGCTGGAAGGGATGTAATAAGTTTTGTCTGGCCGTACAATTACAGATACAACAGAGTTTTGTGACATTGATCATGGAGATATAATTGAAATCGGAGGCAGGCGATATGCGGTATTAAGGAATGAACAGGAACGACGGTTTGGTATGGATGATCCCAAGTTCTGGGTAAAACGGTGCAAGGATCTGGATACCGGTGAAAAGAAAATTCTCAAGCTTACTTTTTTGGAAACATTTAAAATTACAATAGGCGGGGTGGATATCAAGTGTTTCAGGAATCCCAAAAAGGAAGAAGAGATATTACGACTTGTAAACGACCACCCCTATTTTATGCATGGTATGGCGTTTAATGATGAGAAGGGCAATAATGTTCGTGTGCTGGATATTGTTCCTGGACGTAATTTTTTTTCCTATATTGATTCTCTTTCTATGGGATATGAGACATATTTCAATACGTTATTGCCGGATATATTAAAAAAACTTGTCAATGCTTTTGAGGCAATCCGGTTCCTGCATATAAATCAGTACCGACATGGTGATATCCGTAATGACCATATTATTGTTGAACGAGATACAGGTAACTATGTATGGATCGATTTTGACTATGATTTTGACGCAGCAGAAAACCCTTTTAGCTTGGATATATTTGGCATGGGTAATGTGTTGCTTTATGCAGCGGGGAAGGGTTTTCACAATTTGCACATGATAGTAAATGACAGAATGGTATACGGCGACTTGTTGGATCGCTTGGAGCCAGGAGATTTTTCTTTGCTTGACAAGTGGAGGTTGGTTAATCTCCAAAAACTTTATCCTTATTTCCCAACTCCATTAAACGATATTCTTATGCATTTTGCTGCGGGTGCCAGCATGTATTATGAAACAACAGATGAAATTATCGAGGACTTGGCCAGATGTATAAGCCTTATTTCCAGATGACAGGAGGGAAGACTTGTGATTAATTTTATATTGGTACCACTAAGTGATTCTGTTGCCTCGCGGACAGTCGTCAATTATGTTGCCAACATATCATTTTGTCCTGAAGATGTCCATCTAACCCTACTCCATATATATAAGGAGCCCACAGGCGCCGAGGATTTAATGGGCAAGAAATTTGTCTCTGAACAAAAGACAAGAATAAAGGGACTGTTAAATGATGCAAAAGATAAATTGGTAGAAAGTGGTTTTAATCCAAGAAATATTCAAATAAAGGTAGTAGAAGGGCCTTATCCTACGGTAACAGACGGTATTATAGACCAGTTTAATAAAGGAAATTTTGACATGGTTATACTTGGACGTAAACATATGACCAAGGCTGAGGAATTTGTGCTGGGAGATATCAGTATAAAGCTGATAAGGTCTCTTGAAAAGGCTGCTATATTGGTGGTTAAATAACTTAGGACCATTACACTCTTTACAATTGAGCATTTCTTATCCAGGCTGGTATTGTTAGGTATTAGGCCCTGTTATCTTTGGAACTTCTCGATTTAATCCCTTCCCGTTTTTTATCCTATTCAGCCGCCGGACAACGCACAGCAGGATCTGCTGCAGGCCGCGTTTATGGTGGTCAGGGATTTTATCAACGATACTGTCCAGATGAAACTCCTTTGTTCTATATTCGGTGCTCAGGCCGAGGATGGTGCTTTCGAGCGCATACAGTTCGACTATGACCTGACAGACCATATTACCCTGACCGGCGGTGTGATCCTTTACCAGTCGGGCGATCAGGCCGCTTTTACCAACGTCGGCGATAATGATCGGATATTCATGGAATATACCTACGCATTCTGACCTGCTCTATCGGAACAATTCATTAAAAACGGACAAATCATTTTCTGTCAATAACCCGGAGAGGTCTTTCTCCTGCATGTCGATTTCCAAAACTATCAGTTTCTTCTATGCAAAGCGGTTTAGTTATCGGAATTTCCAGTTTGACAGATTGGTATTTTTGTTGTTTTGTTGCAACCGTTCTAATGCTGATTTGTCAGGTGATATAAGAAAAAGCTTTTGTAGATATTTGATAAATGGATCGGAGAGAATTTTTAAAACAGGTTTTAAGTGCGACAGTATCATTGGGGGCGTATCCAGTGGTCTCTTATGCATTTCTGAATAAATTTGCACCAAGAGGGAAGGGCATACAAAAACGTGTGATAGGATGTATGTGGTGCCAGAATGGTTGCAGTATGATAATTCATCTCAAGGACGGGAAGGCGATTCATGTAACTGGTAATCCCGATGATCCTATTACAAAGGGAAAGATCTGTGTCAAGCCGTTAGGAAGTATAGAGTTACTTAAAAGTCCGTATAGACTTACTCATCCACTAAAGAGAGTTGAAGGACGAGGAAATGGGGCCAAATTTGTACGCATGAGTTGGAAGGATATCCTGGATGAGATAGCGGAAAAACTTCAACATATCAAAAATCATTTCGGTGGTGAATCCCTTGGTATATGGGCGTCCGGTAGAAGTGCAACAGATGGCCGGTACCTGAATAAGGCGTTTGCAAAGCTCTTTGGCACTCCTAATTATGAAAAGACGGGACCTTTTTGCAACTATGCAGGAAAACTTGCTGGTATTTCAGTTGTGGGGAGCCAAAATACGCCCTGGACATATTCTGATGATGATTTTTTTGCGGCCGACGTTTATATCTTGATAGGAAGCAATATGGCGATTACACGGCCGGTTGCCTTTTCACGAATAAAAAGAAGGCATAAACAGGGGAAATGTAAGGTTATTGTCATTGATCCCAGGCATTCTAAAACTTGCAATGAAGCTGACCTGTGGTTGCCAATCAGGCCAGGCACTGATATGGCCCTTGCCCTCAGTATGATGCATTTTATAATGCAGAACCGGCTTGTGGACATAGATTTTGTTAGGAGATATACAATTGGCTATAATCGGCTTTATTCCGAGGTTATGTCAGAAAATTATAACCTGGACTGGGGCGAAAAAATAACGGACATTCCCAAAGAAAAGATTGCATCTTTGGCTAAGATCTATGCCAAGACTAAAAGAGTGGTTATGATAGGAAATTCAGGAATAAGTCACCACGCAAATGCGGTACAGACCCATCGTGTGTTTTATTTTCTTGCGGCTATTACAGGCCATTTTGGAAAGGAATCCACAGGTTATTGTTGTCTCAACAATGGAGGTGTTTCTGTTGGATCTATCAAAATCCCAAAGGGAATGGCCCCTAAGACCAGACCAGAATTGGGTAAGAATCCGGTTGGTTGGCTTGAGTCGTTGGACAACTCTTCTTATCCCTACAAGCTGCGGGCCCTTATATCTACGGGGAGTCCTCTCACCCAATGGCCAGATCAGAACAGGATTCGTAATTATATAAAGAGGCTTGATCTTAGTGTATACAACGGTCTGACCTTGAATATCAATTCCTACTATTTTGACTATATACTTCCTGCGGCCACTTGGATTGAATCTGGAGGGTTGTCTCCTGTATCAGACGACAGTCGATTTGTATGGACACCCAAGCTTGTAGATCCACCACTAAAGGCACGTCCTGATCGATGGTGGTGGATAGAGCTGGGCAAAAGGATGGGCTGGGGGGATATATTCCGGGATGAGTTCAAGGATCCGGAGGTTATTCAAAACCATGTAGGATCTAAGAAGGGATTTACGGTTGATCGATTTTTGGCAAAAAAAGACAATTCGTTGCGTGCGCCAATTAAGGTAAAAGATGGCTCTGTTCATGAAAGGGGCCCCCTTTTTATGGATAAAAAATTCCCTACTAAAAGCGGAAAGATTGAGCTTTGGACCAGGGAAATGGAATCAAAGTTCAATCAGTACGGCCTTACAGCAATCCCTAAATTCTATATGGACCCTGATATAGCATGTGAAAACGAAAAGACTGTTATTTATAACAGGAAAGATCTGATCCTCTCTCCTTTTCAGGAAAACAAGGTCTTCACTTATAAGGTGTCTCTTCCTAAGGCTGGCAAGACAAGAGAAAAATTCCCATTTTATTTGTTAACCGGCAGATCTTCTGTCGCCATTATGGGACATACCTCCCATTGGGTCAAAAAACTTAATAATGTTTCTCCCGTCCAGTTCTGCCTGATTCATCCGGAAGCAGCAGAGAGTATCGGCATAAAGACTGGAGATAAAGTAAAGGTCTCATCCCCATATGGCGAAACTGTTGCAGTAGCAACTATTTCCCAATCCATTCGCAAGGACACGGTTTTTATCCCTTATAGTTTTGGTGAAAAGGCCCCATTTACCGAATGGCATACAGTAAATTTTCTTACCTCAATGCTTGCTAGATGCCCTGTCTCAGGGCAGGTTCCTTTCAAGGGAGTTCTGGTGGCAATAGAGAAGATATTCACGATATGACAGGGCAACATATAGAACATAGTCTTTCAGTTGTTTCCTTATATAAAAGGGGTAGGGTAATAGTCAGGGGATAGGGTATGTTGCAGGTCATCCATGGATGAGTAGAGATGTTTTTCACATACCCTGTTTGTGAAGCTTTTTCTTTGACAGCATATTGACTCTATGATAAACAAATTTCGGAATTTTGACATCTATCTAATCGGAGGTGCATTATGTTTGAAATCCTGAAACGTCAGGAGATGGCTGACGGTACCGTCGTCCTGAATGAGATCAGTGCCCCCCTTATTGCTGCAAAGGCTAAACCGGGGCAGTTTGTTATCTTAAAGGCCAATGAGACAGGAGAACGTATTCCGCTTACAATGGCGGATACGGATACGAAAAAAGGGACTATCACTATTATCTATCAGGTGGTGGGAAAATCGACAGCCCTATTCAAATCGCTTCAAGTGGGAGAAAAGTTCCAGGACGTTATAGGCCCTCTGGGCAAGCCGACCCACCTGGAGAAAGTCGGAAATGTGGTCTGTGTGGGTGGTGGGACAGGTGTTGCCGTTATCCATCCCATTACCAGGGCACTGAAGCAGATGGGCAACAATGTAAAGGCCATCATCGGGGCGAGGACCAAGGATCTGTTGATCCTGGAAGACAAGATGAAAGCGGCTTCCCACGAACTTTTTGTATGCACGGACGACGGATCTTACGGCCACCACGGGTTTGTTACAGACGTGCTTAAAGATATTCTTGAGAAGGAAGAGATTAAACTGGTGGTGGGCATCGGGCCGGTTCCCATGATGAGGTTTGTCTGCAAGGTCACTCAGGAATACAAGGTCAAGACCCTGGTCAGTCTCAACGCTATTATGGTGGACGGCACAGGTATGTGCGGTTGCTGCCGTGTTACCGTTGGAGGCAAAACCCGGTTTGCCTGCGTGGACGGTCCGGAATTCGACGGACACGAGGTAGATTTCGATGAGCTGATGCAACGGCTTCAAGCCTATACCGAAGACGAAGCCATGGCCTATGAACGATATAAACATGAATGTCAGTGCAAGGCCGTGTGATAAAATGGCAGGGGCGATGTCATTTTTGGGCACTTGAACGTGTATTCCAGTGGAAAGTATATGGAGGATAGAATGGCAGGAAAAGGAGAGAAAAAAGAAAAAATACCCAGGCAGCCAATGCCGGAGCAGAAGCCTGAGGTGCGGAGACGCAATTTTGAGGAAGTCCCGTTAGGTTATACCAAGGAACTTGCAATGAAGGAGGCAGAGAGATGTCTCCAGTGCAAAAAGCCGTCCTGTATGGATGGTTGTCCGGTTTCCGTTGATATCCCCGGGTTTATCCGGTTTGTGAAAGAAGGGGATTTCACGCAGGCGGTCCGAAAGATATGGGAGAAAAACGCACTTCCTGCGGTCTGCGGAAGGGTTTGTCCGCAGGAACTCCAATGTGAGGGAAAGTGTATTGTGGGCAAAAAGGGAGATCCCGTGGCCATTGGCAATCTGGAACGTTTTGTGGCAGATCTGGAACGCGAGCAAGGCTCCGGCGAATTACCGACGAAGGCAGAGCCTACCGGTAAAAAAGTGGCCGTTGTGGGATCAGGTCCATCGGGGCTGACCGTTGCCGGAGACCTGATTCTGAAGGGACACGAGGTTACTCTGTTTGAGGCCTTTCATAAGCCCGGGGGCGTTCTGGTCTATGGAATTCCGGAATTCAGGCTTCCCAAGGAAATAGTCTTTTCAGAAGTGAATTTTCTCGAACGTCTGGGGGTGAAACTGGAGTGCAACACTGTCGTGGGTCGGACTGTTTCCTTGGACGAACTCTTCGAACAGGGATATGATGCCATATATATAGGCGTGGGGGCGGGATTGCCACGTTTTCTCAATATTCCCGGAGAAAACCTTATTGGTATTTATTCAGCCAATGAGTATCTGACGCGGTCGAACCTCATGAAGGCCTATCTCTTTCCGGAATATGATACGCCTATTGTTCGGGGTAAAAATGTGGCCGTGTTTGGAGCGGGTAATGTGGCCATGGACGCTGCCCGGACCGCCATGCGTCTGGGTGCTGACACGGTTCGAATCGTTTACCGTCGATCCCGAGAAGAGATGCCGGCCCGTTCAGCAGAAATCCACCATGCCGAGGAGGAAGGCATCGAATTCTATCTTCTCACTGCACCTCTCCGTTTTATAGGAGATGACAAGGGGCGTGTCAAAGGGATGGAATGCATCCGGATGGAACTGGGGGAACCGGATGAATCTGGCCGGCGCAGGCCTGTACCTGTTGAAAATTCCAAGTTTGAACTGGAATGCGATACGGCTGTAATAGCGGTAGGCTCCGGCGTCAACCCCCTCCTGACCCAGTCCACCGAGGGGATGGCACTCAACAAATGGGGTTATATCATTGCAGACCCGGAAACCGGCAAGACGTCCAAAAAAGGTGTCTGGGCAGGTGGGGATATAGTCACCGGCCAGGCGACGGTCATACTTGCTATGGGGGCCGGCCGAAATGCCTCTGATTCCATTCACAAATACCTGACATGGGGATGGTAGAAAAATCTGGTGATATTTTCAGATTATATCTGAATTTACTTCAAACAGGCTCAGACATATCCGTCTGAGCCTGTTTGCTTTTACCTTTCTTACAGCCTTCCCAACTGGACTGGTTTGCCTCCCATACGTGGGCCGGCAGTGCTCACGCGTTCTCATATTCCCGAATATCACCATTTAAGAAAGTAATACCACTGAAGATTCCGGTGTATTAGCATGGCTTATGGAACGACTGCAGGTAATATGTGCTGTCCGTGTTCTTGTTGTTTGTAGTAATGCCCCTTTATCTTGGGCTGACGTGTCAACCATCCGCTCCTGTGGGGTGTTGCCAAAGCATATATGGGGATCCAGAACAGCCCTACCAACCAGAAAAAGCCGTAAGCATAGGCCCATAATGCCTCTGTATTCCTGTATCGCCAGTAATAAAAGAGTGCGGACAGAGTTGAATATATGAGAGTTCCCATCATCATGACCAGGATGGACTCAAGAGGTCTCAAGATGAGACATGTTAAGGAGCATGTTATGAAAAAAGGCATTTTAACCATAGTTATAGACTGAAGCAGAAAATTGATTCGTGCCCCTGTCACAGGTTTTTTGCGGAAACGGGTAAATATGAAGGTACCCATTACAAGGGTCTCCCTTATGTTGCTCCTGGCCCAGCGAATAAACATCTTACAAAGATTTTTGTAACCAGTAGGGACATTGGTATATACGGTTGCATTTCCCTGATAATGTACAGCATACCCTGCCTTCAAAATCAAATTTGTCATGGCCCTGTCTTCCCCTATATTGGCTGGTTTTCCAAAAAATTTTTGATTCAACCAGATGGGAAGGACATCCATTACAATATTTCTGCGATAGGCAGAAAGGGCACCGGGCGTGCACATAACGGTATCCACCATGCTTTGGCTGGCACGCAGAAAGTCAAAGCTGAACAGGAAAGACACATCTAACATTTTGGGAATCAATCCTTTCTCCCTGTTCAAGACGCGGACATTACCAGCTACTGCACCGAGTTCAGGATTGTCTACAAAGGGGCTTGCCATGCATCTAAGGGTCCAGGGATCGATTATGCAATCACTGTCTATAGTTACTATCACTTCTCCTCTGCTTTTTTTAAACCCTTCGTAAAGGGCATGCCGTTTGCCCCTGTTTCTCGGAATCCGGATGGTTTTGAGTCTGGACCCTAACATTTTTTTTGCCTTTTCTATCCAGGCCCAGGTATCATCAACACTGCCATCATCAATTGCTATGATATTCAGCTTGTCTTCAGGATAATCATTGGCAGCGATGCTGTTTAATGTCCTCAATACTTGGCTTCCTTCGTTGTAGGCAGGCACGATAACGGTACATACAGGCAGACGACTATTGGAAATAACCGGTGCCGGACGATACATTATAATCAGTACCAGCCGCCAGATCAGAGCCATGACATTGATTCCCAGAAAAAGCATGGTCAGGATCGCAAATGTTTCACCAAAAGGACTATGCCTTATCAGTTCCCTTCTGAGTTGCAACTGTTCCCAATGGGTATATACCATTATCATGACCGAGACCATGGCGGACAAGACCAGTATTTTAATCACCAGAAGAGTCCTATATCCATATTTTTCATGGGTGACCATGGCAGGATTAGGAGTATGGCCTTGCGGGATGTATTTTTTATTTGCGTACTTTTTAAAAGATAGAGTTTTAACAAACTGGGTTGCAATAGCTGTTAAAGACATAATTGTTCCTCCCTTAATAAAATAGAAAAACGGCACCCATACTTAAAAGGTCATTGTCTGTAATACCCATTATTAATGGATGCCTTTGGATGCTTGTCATATCACCTGTAGCAAAGTGTCTTTATATCAAGAGCAATAAATGAGCCAATATGTAAAATTTATTGTATCTGGTTGATTTCACTTGAAATAAACAAAACATTTTCCTTGTGATAATATCAGTAATGGAGGGTTTTTCATGCGACGTGATGTGTGTATGAATAAAAATACCCTTGTAACTAACTGAATAAAGAATGTTTTTAAAGTGGAGGTTTTTCCTTACGTTTGAGGCATTCCGGACATGTCTCCGGGTCTCCTCTTGTATTTAAAAGAGTTGGACAATATTCATGAAAATCCCTACATGGAAAACATTAAAATTTCCAACAAGTTAATAGTAATGGGCTGTTTTTGTGATTTTGAAGGTGTATGGATACTCCTTCAAATCTGATTTCCATCTCATTCTCCACTTTATAGAAAATGCTTAAAATTCAAGAAGATATCGAAAGACAGGTCTAATGGCATGCGTCTTGCTTCATGTAGCATGCAGGAGATGAAGAAAAGCCGGCGTTTACAAAAGGAATCCGTATAACCTGTATATTAAGGAACATAATCTGATCCAGCGGATTTCCACCCAAATTGTTCCAGATTGACACGAAAGATATATGAAGTCGAATCCAGTACTGGTATGTTGGAGATGTTCCTGAGGCCTGTGGATCATTGCCTTCCTTGAAGATCCGGATGCCTACAAAGATTTTTCTGCACCACTAACTATTTGGACTATATATGGCAAATCATCTCTGCCGGACGAGGTGTTGCCCTTTGAAGCATGACATGGAGAGAGCTCTGATAAAAGATATGGACGTCTTGGGAAAAATATTGCTTGTGGATGATGATATGGGTATCAGGGAGGTGCTTTCGGAAGTTCTATCTGGCGAGGGTTTTGAGGTAAAAGTAGCCAAGGATGGGCTGGAATCGCTTGATGAACTGGAAAGAGATAATTTTGACTTGGTGATTATAGATATAAACATGCCGCGATTAGACGGAATATCTATGCTTAGGGTGATGGAAAGGGCGGGACGAAAGGAAAAGGTGATCATAATGAGCGGAACTACCTTAGACAGAGATGTTATGGACAGAGGCCTGCCGGACATCGTGGACCGTCTTTACAAACCTTTCAATATCAACAAATTCTTGGATGTGGTAGCCAATGCATTGTCTCATCAACAGGACCCAGAAACAAGGATGTAAACCTAAGCAAATTGCCGGGCCGTTTCCACCGCTGTTTCCCGGCAATCCGAGCAGGCCACGTGTGTTGACATGAAGAGTCCAGATACCCTCACTCGGGCAGCTCCGTTTCCTGGTTCATGATGTCCACATATATGGTTTCGGTGGTAGCGGAGCAGGCACAAAGGCCCTGGTCTCCTCACCCACCGTTGATATGGTTACATAATGTCCCCGGAGTTCACGCTTCATCTTTTTCCCGTATCCTAAAACAAACCTTTTTGTCATTTTAGAATAAAGCCATATCCTAAAGGAAAAGGTTTATCAAAAGTCAAGCAGCCTAACCTAAAATTAATTTCCCCAGATGAGCGTTCGGGATGACATCAGGTCTCTCACACCATATTTCATTATTGAAAACCAAGTCTGGTATGAGTAGACCTGTAAAAAAATCAACCGTATAAGCCTTGAAAAATAATATATTTGTTCTATTTCGGACGAAATCTGCTAATTGGCAGTAACTCCGGAGGGGCTATCCATGCGGTCATCACCAGTAACAGCTTTTTTACTTGGTCGGTTACTTGGTCGGTTGCTTGGTCGCCAGCGGTATTTTCAATGACTTCCAGGATAGATTCCAGCATGAACGCCACGAACGGCGCGGAGTCACTCATTTCGGTACTTTGTCTGATGACTTGGCAATATTCCTGCTGCCGGGTATGCACTATGCTTTCCACCGGGGTGATGGCGAAAATGGGATTC
>CAZQAA010000145.1:0-2803 GCA_964591255.1 uncultured Desulfobacterales bacterium
AGCAAGGCTTATTTGTTTCTGGTTATGGCAATATAAAATTGACCCATTTAGGGTAGATGTGGCAACACAAAATTGACCCACCTTCAGAAGCCTCTGGCAGAGGAGATACCCGATGAGGTATCTATGAGACCGGAGGTGAAAGGAGAATGATAGAGGTGAATGAATATACGTATATCAGGATGTCACATCGTGTGCATGGCAAGAAGATCAGAGAGATAGCAAGAGAGACGGGTCATTCAAAGAACACCGTCAAAAAGGCCTTGCGGGGAGAATACAACGGATACAAGATCAGAGAGAAGCAGCCTTATCCGGTTTTGGATCCTTACCTGGGCATTATTGACAGATGGTTAGAAGGAGACAAAAACAATCCCAAAAAGCAGCGTCACACAGCGCGGAGGATTTACAATCGTTTGTGTCAGGAGCATGGATTCCAGGGGAGTGAACGGGCCGTGAGGCGATATGTAAGTGATGCAAAAAAGAGATTGGGACTCGATGCCAGAGGCGTATTTATTCCTTTAGACCCCGAGCTTGGTCTTGAAGCAGAAGCAGACTGGGGGACATGCCATGCCGTTTTAGGAACAACGCATACCAAACTGAAGATGTTCTGCATGCGTTCCAAGGGAAGTGGAAAGCCCTTCACGCAGTGTTTTCCCTGTGAGCGTCAGCAGGCCCTTTTTGAAGGACACATCCGGGCCTTCGAGTTTTACGGTGGGGTTTTCCCCACCCTGATCTACGATAATCTGAGTACCGCCGTTGACAAAATCCTGCGGGGAAAAGATCGGAAACTGTATGAGCGTTTTATGAAATTTACAGGGTATTACAATTTTGAACCCCGGTTTTGTAATCCCGGCCAGGGGCACGAAAAGGGCGGTGTAGAAGGACTGGTAGGATATGCCCGTCGAAACTTCATGGTTCCCATCCCCCAGGCAGAAACCCTCGAGCAGTTAAACCAGCGTCTTTATGAACAGTGCATGGCCTATGGAAGCCATCGCATCTCCGGAAAAGAAAAGACCGTGGACGAATACTATGAAGAAGAAAAACACCACCTCCTCCCCCTGCCGGCAGTTCCATTCAGCAACATAGAGACGTATAGCGGGAAAGCAGACAAGTACGCAACCGTGATCATCGACAAGAATCACTACTCCGTTCCCACCCGGTATGCGGGATTACGGCTGAAGACCATAGCGTATATCGGTCACGTAGACATCTATTACGGCAGCAAAAAGATCGCATCACACAGCCGTACGTATGGCAACAACAAGTGGCAACTGGATCCGTTCCATTACCTGGAGCTGATCTTGAAACGGCCTCAGGCCTTTACAAGTGCCCGTCCCATCAAACAGTGGCGGAAGACATGGCCTGAATCCTTAGAGAAACTCCTTAGGCATTTTTGTGAAAAGCAGGGAAAAAGCAAAGGGATCAAAGCGTTCATAAGGGTCCTGATGTTTTTTAAAGACCATGATGAAAGGGATGTGATGTCCGCGGTTAAAAAGGCTGTTTCAGCCCATGTCAGTTCCAGTGAAGCCGTAAAACAAATCCTGGCTTCCAGTGCAGTCCCGCAAGATAAGACGATTGTATCCCTTTCCAACTGGGAGACCTTTCCGCCGGCGGATGTATCCGTCTATAGCCAGATTGGAGGCGCCCTGTGAATACGGCAGTCATGACAGCGCTTTTACCCAATCTCAAGGCATTGAAGTTATCCGGAATGGCCGCCCATCTTAAAAGGCATCTTCGGCAGGCCAGGGAAGACAAAGAAGACTATGAGGAATTCCTTCTCAATCTGACAGAGGTTGAAGTGGCCACGCGGATGGAAAACGGCCGCAAGCGCAGGATAAGGGATGCCAGGTTTCCCTTACTAAAACCCCTTGAGACATTCGAGTATGAGGCTGCCCCGGACCTTGATACCCGTTTAATCAAAGAGCTGGCAAATGGCCAGTACATCCAGGAGGCACAGAATATCATCTTCCTCGGCAAGAGTGGAACAGGTAAAACCCACCTGGCCATTGGACTGGGCATGGCCGCTTGCAGTCAGGGCATCCGGACACGTTTTGTGACCGGATGCGGGATTGTCAATGAGCTGATGGAGGCCCGGGATGAGAAGACCCTGTCAAGGATCCTGAAACGTTATGCGGGCTATGGACTATTAATCATAGATGAACTCGGGTATGTCCCTTTTTCCAAAGAGGGGGCTGATTTGATCTTCCAGGTTCTTGCTGAACGCAATGAGAGAAAATCGGTGATCATTACCACAAACTTGGGATTTGGAGACTGGACACAGGTGTTTGGAGATCCAACACTGACGGCGGCCCTCCTGGACAGGGTGACACACAAGGCCCATATCATTACCTGTTCCTGGGAAAGCTATCGGCTGAGGAATACACTGAAGAAAGGAGGGAGATAATTGTTTTATTGTGGATGGGAGAAAACTACGGACGCTAATGGCCTCCTTTGTTTTCTCTATACCAAAACACACACACCTATGGTGGATAGAGGAGTGTTTTTTAAACCTACGGGTGGGTCAAAATTGGGTTGCCACTGTGGGTCAGTTTTGGGTTGCCATAACCAGACGCGCCTCTTTTCAGATGTGTTGACCGGTTAAATAAGTTCACATCTGCTTATCAAAGAACATAAGCATGTTTTTATTATAGTCAAATAGGGTTGGCCATGGAAAAGAACGGAGATAGATTCTGCCGCAGTTACGTTTCTTCGTTGTCGTAGAGGTAGAAAAAGTCACGTAGAAATCGCGGGCGGTTTTTGTGGAATTTGTGACCAGGAGGGCCTTGAACGCCGCGAGGTTACGTGC
>CAZQAA010000146.1:0-3178 GCA_964591255.1 uncultured Desulfobacterales bacterium
TAACAGGGATCGTGATATGTGATTTTTTCATCTAATGAACCGGAGAGTTTCAAATCTCCGTTTTTTAGTAGGTCCGCTAACAACTTGGTATAATGAACAGCCTCGAAACTCCCGCCCAGTTCAGGGTATTCCCGGGAAAAGGTATAATAGCAATGCGGGGAGGTAGTGATGATCTTTTTTACGCCTTTGTCTTTATAAAGAGATATGTTTTTCTGGGCCGTATTCATGAAGAGTTCTTCATCTCCAATTTTGCGCATTGATTCAGAGCAACAGCTTTCCTCCTCACCTATTACGCCGAAACTGATACCTGCGGCCGTGAGCACCTTTACCATAGCCTTGGCTATGTTCTGACTCCTTACATCGTAGGCCGAAGTGCAACATACAAACAGAAGATATTCCTTGTTCTCATCAAAAACAGGGACATCCAAGTCTTGCATCCAGACGGTTCTCTTCTCCCGCGGTTCTGACCATGGGTTGCCATTACTGTGCACACTCCCCGTAGCCGTTTTTAATACCCCGGGAATAGCACCGGTCTCTGCGATCATTGCCCTCATGGCCCTGACTATATCAATAATGGCTACCCCTCTTGGACATTTTAAAACACATTTGTTGCAGGTGGTGCACCCGTACAATATGTCATCTGATTCGTATCCCTCAACGCCCAACTGAGCCATCCTTATTAAGCGGCGCACATTAAAAGGGCCGTCAACAATACGCCAGGGACATGATCCGGCACACATTCCGCATTGCATGCACATATTTAGCTTTTCTGCTCCCATAGCCACTAAGGCCTCATTTACTTCATAAAAAGGTGTTAACGCCTCCATAATGATATCCACTCCTTTCAGAAGAATAATACTTGGTTATCTTGTAAGATAGTCATGCGTATAGGACCCCTTCTATCAAACATGATGATGGATGTCAAACAGACCGGCCGGGTGACATGTGGGTGTAGCGCTGTAATAGCACAGAGCTATGGAAAAGTGATGAACATTAAATCCCATATTGTTCTCTGTCTTTGGCTTGCAGGTCACTCTGAGTCCAGTAAGAATCATGGTTATTACTGCAGCTTCTCCCCAAACGGATTTTCTTGTCGGAAGTCAGGCAAAAAGGGCAATCTATCATTACTGTCTTTTTGTGTACTTTCGGGAAATTGGACAAACAGGTTTTCAAAACCCAAGTCCATGGCATGGGAATAGACCTCCTCAAATTCTTCGGGCAGAATGGCCCTGTTCAAATCCATATCAGCATGCCGTCGGATGGGATGATACTGGGACATGATACTGACCGGTAACTTTGGCCCGAATTCCACATAGAGGCTGGTGAGGGCATTTATTGAGTTAGCCGTCTTTCCGGGTAGAATAAGGTGTCTTACGAGGACCCCCTTTTTTGCTATACCGGGTTCCGTTTCATCGATCTCAAGAAAACCTTTTTGTTTTATCATTTCATCAATTGCCGCAAGTGCTATCCCAGGATAATTTCGGCATCTGGATAAACTTATGGCCAGATCTGGATCGGAATATTTGAAATCAGACAGATAGATATCTGCATATTTGCCAGCGGCCCTTAAAATTTTTACTGATTGATAGCCTGATAGATTATAAACAAAGGGCAGGTTGTAGCCGTCTTGCCGCAGGAGGGACACTATATGAAATATATGAGGAAAAAAATGATCAGGGGTCACAAAATTGATATTGTGCACATGGTACAGTTGAATCATTTTCTCTATTTTTTCCACCAACGCCGACGCATATATATTTTTGCCAAGTCCTTCATGTGAAATTTGATAATTTTGACAGAAGGAACATTTCAGGTGACATCCGGTAAAAAAAATTGTTCCCGACCCGTTTTTGCCAGATATGGGAGGCTCCTCACCGAGGTGGGGACCTATGTAGGCAACCTTTAGCCTGTTAGTTTGCCCGCAGAATCCAGGCCGGATTTCTTTGCTATCCTTCAACCTGTTTGTGCCGCATGATCTGGGGCAGAGATGACACTTTTTGTAGGGTGTGAACAGATCCATGTATATCTGATTTGAGAGTTCAGGTGCTAGACAATATGAGGATTTTGTAGCCCCTTTGGGATAAGAAGGATATAATTTCATCCGGCAAGTGTTTTGATATGGCAAGTATGGTATTCTTTTTATGGTCTAAAAAGACTGTACCAGGTATTAACAGTTGTACATTATTTGGGGTGTTGCCTGGCATGGCCATAATGGGATGCAGGCCGGTATCAAATTGAATATTAAAAAAATCAAGTAGTTTGCGCAAGATAGCCAAGGGATCTTTTTCATCAGCCACAGATAAGATTATATATCTATTTCTTTTCAATAAGGATAGCATCTTTTCATCCAGGCCTGTCAGATCCAGGATGATATTATTTCCATTAAATTTCAAGAAAAAATCCGCTGTTACAGTTAACTCAAAATCGGCCTTACCGCTCTTATATACAGGAATTTCTGCCTGTTCGGAAAATGGCATTCCTATAAGCTCAAAGATTTTACGTACCAGCCGAACGGGGTTTTTATGCCATTCCCATTTTTGTTCGGGAAAAATTCTGCCAGAAGATTCACCGTTAAATGGCGGATAGTCAATCACCCTAACATTGAATTTTTTCAAGTAATCCCTGATCATATACGGCATAGGCGATCTTTCTCCGTATTGCAGGTTGATTACTATTGCAGGAGGCTCTTGTCCGGATGGCTCCTCGGATAAGATAATGATCCAGTCGCCGGTAATCTTCATGTCGATTTCCCCATTCAATTCAAAGGGTTCCCCATTTTTAAGGAGCCTGGGGAAATCACATTCATCAAGGATGTTGTCTATGACGGATCGGAGATCATCTTCCTTTGTAACATGGATTACACGATAGTCGTCACAGCTCAAGATAACAATTTGAGACAACTCATGCGGAAGACTGTTGTTTAGATCTATGATCACCTTTAGTCCATTATCAAAGCATATAATGGGAAAACATTTTCCATCCAGACGTATGTGCCCTTTGGGTTTTATGGGAATAACATATTCCCCTTTCTGGAGCCATTTCGCTCCTATCTGGGAAAATATTTTTTTCAAATCAAAAGCTATAGTACCGGGCGGCTGTGTGATGTTTTCTTCTTTTTCAGTGGCCCTGGATGATTTTTCTTTCGCTATGACAGCTTCATTTCCAGGACATGATATTT
>CAZQAA010000147.1:0-10011 GCA_964591255.1 uncultured Desulfobacterales bacterium
ATTGAAATTTGCGCATAAGGCCCCGCATGGGGCATCATACGGGTTGGTGGATCCATCGGTCCCAGGGATACGGATGTCCCCGGAAAAATATGTGTCGTCCAGCACCATGTCTTTAAAGGTCCGAACCTTTTTTGAAAGGGTGTCGGCAATATCCTGCCATACCTCCGAGATCAGAAGAGGATCTCCGTACCCCTTTATTTTCAGGTTGTCCTTGGAATCCAGATAAAATTCGGTCCTGAACCTGTAAGACCGCCCGAAATGATCAATCGCAGCAAGGGCGGTGAGGAGCTTGAGTGTGGAAGCGGGAATACGGACTTCTGTCTCGTTTTTTCCGCAAAGGATTCGGCCCTCCGCATCCGCCACTAATAACGAATCTGTGCCGGAAATCATCTTTAAACATGGAAAACTATCCCCCGCTTCAGATATCTCCGGCTGCAGCAGCCAAAAGGCACACAACAGCAATGGATAGATAAAGAGGATGGGGATTAGGATCACTGACCATCTTCCATATTGACATTTACATGTCTGCCTGATAGACGTAGTCATCTGTCTGAAGGGATATCCCTTGGGAGAGGATAGTTAAGGAGATCGCGGAGGATTTCTATCCTGTCAGCGATCGATTTCCTCCTGTCGACAAATATGTGACATTCTCCATTTACCTTGCACATACCTCCCTTGAGTTTAAGGCCTGCTGCCTCAAGCAAATCATAATGAACGCGGATGTCCATTTGAGAAGCCTTGTCTTCGAGTTCAGACAACATGTTTTGCAGTATAGGGGAAGATTTTTTCTTGTTTGCTGCCGGTTTCATGGTTGATCATCTTTGCTGTGAACATTGCACGTATAGGCGTTATTTTATAGCAAAAGGAGAAGCCAATTTCAAACATCACATGTTTCAGGGATATTTATCTTCCCCCCAAAGATTCATAATCATGAAAGGAAAGAGTTTTGGCAAATCATTTCCAGTCCATAGAACAGGTAATAGACGAGCTGGCTGAAGGAGACTACATAGCCGACCGTGCCCTGGCGACGGTTATATTCCTGGCCCATCAACTCGAAAAACCGATATTTTTAGAAGGGGAGCCGGGAGTGGGCAAGACAGAGGTGGCTGTAGTCATGTCAAGGCTGTTTAACACGGACCTCATAAGGCTCCAGTGCTATGAGGGCCTGGACGCATCCACTTCCCTATATGAGTGGAATTATCCCAAGCAACTCCTCCAGATAAGATTGGAAGAGGAGCGAAACAGGGAAAAAGAAGAAATAGAGCAGGTCATTTACAGCCCCGAATTCTTGATAAAACGTCCGCTGCTTGAGGCCATATTGAGGTCAAAGGAGAAGGCGCCTGTCTTGCTTATTGATGAGATAGACCGCTCTGACGAGGAGTTCGAAGCCTTTTTGTTAGAGGTGCTCTCTGATTTTCAGATTACTATCCCTGAGATAGGGACCATGAAGGCAGAGATAAAACCGATGGTGGTGGTCACATCCAACCGGACACGCGATGTACACGACGCACTCAAGAGGCGATGTCTTTATCACTGGATCGACTATCCATCCTTTGAAAAGGAATACAGGATCATCACGACCAGGCTTCCAGGCATAGAAGCCGATTTTGCAAGACAGGTAACCGGTTTCATGCAGCGAATCAGGACGATAGATTTCCTGAAAAGACCCGGCATCTCCGAGACATTGGACTGGGGCAAGGCACTTATGGCAATGCACAGGGATCACCTGGATGAAAAGACAGTCATGGATACCATAGGTTGTATTCTCAAATATCAGGAAGACATCAAGAAATTCAAGAATGAGATCTGGGATGATGAAGGCCACCGGGCCCAATATTTATCGAAAGGAAAGGCCTGATGACAGGTAGGATCACGTTAACAAGGTCTCCTGGCCTGGCAGGCCGGGTGGCCCTGTTTGCCGATTTCCTGAGGAGCCGTGGTTTCAGGGTCTTTCAAAGCGGCATCCATGACGCCCTGTTGAGCCTAAACAAGATCGACATCTCAGAAAAACAGGACTTTCTCACGGTGCTTCGCATCAACCTGGCCACATCAGACCTGGAGTGGTCCCAGTTTCCTGGTCTGTTTGAGGAATTCTGGGGCCATGGACAAAAAAATAATAACGGATCAAAAAATGATGAGTCTTCTCCAGGACAACATGTCATAAAGGAAATTTCCGACTGCGAGATTACCCGGGAATCCGGAGCTGATCAATCGGTTGATGCCCCGGCTATCGAGGAAAAAAAGGAATGGCTGGAAGGAATAGCATACAGCCCCGTCTCAAGGCTGGGAAAAAAGGACCTGTCTCGATTTGACGACTCCGATATCCAGGTGGCCCGCCTTGCCCTGAAAAAAATGGTGGAACCCTTCCGGATCCAGATTTGCCCGCGTTCAAGAAGGAGCCGAAAATCGGGGAGATTTGACTTTCCACGTATTATGAGAAAGAGTCTCAAGACCGGCGGCCTGCCCGTTGACCTGTTTTACAGGGAAAAGAAAAAGAGGCTCAAACGACTGGTCATCCTGGCCGATGTAAGCGGCTCCATGGAGCGTTATGCCCGGTTTGTTATGCCGTTCATATTGGGGATCAAGGGGGCCGGTTCGAGGGCCGAGGTATTCGTCTTTTCCACATCCCTCAGCTCTATCACATTTATCATAAAACATCTTGATTTCGAAAAGGCCCTTGAGCGTATAAGCAGTGAAATACCCAACTGGTCAGGCGGCACGAAAATCGGGTATTCTCTACATCAGTTCAACCAGTGGGAGGGGGGAAGGCTTGTCAACCAACGCACGGTTATGGTCATATTGAGTGACGGATGGGACCTGGGAGGAAAAGACCTCCTCAAAAGGGAAATGGAGGCGTTGAGCCGGAAGGCATATTGCATAATCTGGCTGAATCCCCTGGCAGGTGACCCCGAATATGAGCCCATGTGCCGCGGGATGAAGACAGCACTTCCCTATGTGGACTACTTCCTCCCAGTTAACAGCCTGGAGGACTTGAACAGAGTAGGTCGTTTACTTTCCAGGATAATGATATATCATTCTTGAATAAAGTGAGAGGCAATAAGACATTGGTATTAAGGAGGGTATGCAAATGAGATGTCATAAGGTGGATTATGAGATATTGGGTGACGATATACAGATCGTTGAGGTGGAACTGGATCCCGGTGAAACAGTGATCGCTGAGGCTGGGGCAATGAACTATATGGAAGATGGTATCACATTCGAGGCCAGGATGGGAGACGGATCAAGGGCCGATGAGGGCATAATGGGCAAGCTGCTGAATGTGGGGAAACGGGTGCTCACCGGGGAATCGATTTTTCTTACCCATTTTACCAACAATGGTGAGGGCAAGAAACGTGTCGCGTTTGCCGCACCATATCCGGGAAAGATACTCCCTGTGGACATGAGCCAGGTAGGGGGCGAGCTGATGTGCCAGAAAGATGCATTCCTTGCAGCTGCCCTGGGGACCGAGATAGGCATAGCCTTTACAAGGAGGCTTGGAACCGGCTTTTTCGGAGGCGAGGGATTCATACTCCAGCGCCTGCGGGGCGATGGCATGGCATTTATCCATGCGGGAGGCACCCTGGTCCGGAAAAAGCTGAATAATAATATCATCAGGGTAGACACAGGCTGTCTTGTGGGGTTCACAAAAGGAATTGACTATTCAATCGAACGCGCGGGAAGCCTTAAATCCATGTTTTTCGGGGGAGAAGGGCTTTTCCTTGCCACACTCAGCGGAACAGGAATGGTCCTGCTCCAGAGCCTGCCCTTCTCACGCATGGCCGATCGGATCCTTGAACATGCTCCATCTGCAGGGGGAAGCCGCAAAGGAGAAGGATCTCTCCTGGGAAAACTGGGGGATATACTTGACGGAAACTGATCATCTTACTGACTTTTTCCATTGACCCGCAAAGATCTCAGCCACCCTGTTTACCTCTGACGGATTTATGTTCAAGGCCTTGGCAACCGCCAGATACAGATCATGTCTGTCCCTGTTCTCTGCCTTGACCATATTTTTGAGATCCCTTTTCTGTTTCAGGTTAAGCCCCTTGGTGCTTACAAGGCTGACATACCCATCATCCTGTTCCTTTAACAGGCCGATCTGATAGTAAGGCTTCATCCTTGGAAAACGCTGTTTCAGTTTTTCCTTAAGGGCACGGATCGTTGGATTTGATACACTCGTTTCATCATCTGCAAAGGCCACAGAGGATGAAGCATAAAAAATCACATTTTCCAGGAATGATGTCTTATCTTCATCAGCATCCTTGGGGCTGTTCTTCTGTCCCCGCACTTCATCCACAATATCCTTTGCAACGGTTCCCACTTTTTCAGCAGGAAAATATATATTTATTGTGACACAGGCAACGACAAAAAACAGCATGGAAAACAAGGAGATATATGCAATTTTTTTATATGAATTCATATCTGTACCCTCTCTTTCTAACGATCTCCCCCCTTTTCATCACGGGGAGCAGAGATCCTCTTTATACGCTTAACCATATCTTTAAAACTGATTCGATTGTCAGGGTTCTGATTTACAATATTCACACCAAAAAGGCCACCCCTTTTTATTATATACTCTACGTTATCCTCCTTTATAATACCATTAATCCTGAAAAGATCATTTTTCAGGACTGCCCTGATCCCCATCCTGCTGTATGGAAGTGTCTTGAAGGCCCCGGCAAGACTGCCCGCGAGGCCCATGAAAGGGCTTTGTCCCCCCCCGATACGCGCTATGTTATCAACAGCGGCAATGCTTATCCTCTGGGGAACTCCCCTTACCCTCTTTGACTCAAGCATGAGGTCAAAACTCTGGGGTTGTCCATAGGCAATTTCGAGACCCTTTACATATCCGGTCAATATGCCTTCAATCTTTCCAAAGGATGTGCCTCTGGTCATTTGACCCAGATTCAGGTCCCTGAGTTCCGCACTCAGACTAAATACCGGGACCCCGCTGAATATACCGCGACACCGGATATCTGAAATATCTATTTCTCCGCCAAAAACCCTGGCAAGGATACTGCCCGAGCTTTTTAAGAGATCATTTTTGATATATACGGGATCAAGTTTTCCCCTTATACTCCCTTTAATCGGCATATGTAAAATATCATTCATAAGAGGGCCCGTATCCTTAACATCAACAAACAGGCCTGTTTCAATAAACGGCCCCTGGGCACTGAACATCTCCTTCAGGTCCAGGCGCTTTATGATGATATGTCCCCCCGGGATATCCACACGGAGCGGTGAATCCACATAAAAACCGTTCACCCGGGAATGTATGGGGATGGAAACCGCCTGAAAGGGAATCCAGGGAGGATATGCCGCCTTAAAGGAAAGATTACCCCGGATATCTGCCGATGAGTCCTTTTTCCCTTTCTCTGTGGGATACCTGTACCATATCGGCAAATCGCACTGGATATCCTTAAGCGAAACAGGCCCGTTTCCAAATATAATCGCTCCGTCATGCAAAAAGCACCTGCCCTTTATCTCTATCCCCTCTTCCCCCCTTTCCAGTGCAAAGGAACTTGAGACAAGCCCCGCCAGGTCAATCCTGTCCAGGCTGGGGACCGCCTCTCCAAATGGATCCAGGGCGAAAAACTTAAAAAGGGGGGAAAGCGGGGTTTCGGGAAGCTTTACTGCCAGGGATAATGCCCCGTTTTCCGGCTTAATTGCGCCCTCAATATCTGATTTGACAATATCCTTCAATCCAAGGGTAAAATTTTTGAGATTTATTGTTTCTTTGGCAACATTGTATGAGATATCTCCTCTTGCCGAAAAACGGTTTGATGCAAGATCGAGATAAAAAGGGTCATACAGGACTTCGCCTTCTGGGATATTCATCTGGACAGACGATTGAACGAGGAGCCTGTCAGGGTCAAATGTGCCCTTAAATGCGGCCTCTAAACGCAGCCCCTCGCCCATGACACTTTCGTCTCTGCTGGAAAACCTTAGCCTGTCAAAACCAACTCCACAGGAAAAACGCCAGCCAGAACCATGAGTCATAACACCCCTTATATCCATGGAGTCAGACCCTGCCACCGTCCAGGAGGGAGGGACAAGATTCAGGGATGCGGCACTCTTTAAAAGGCCCATACCGCTCCCATGAATTTTCACAGAAACCTCTTTATCATCCACATCCACCGCCATATCCAGGTTTTTTATCAGGTCTGAGTCGATATGTATCTTTGGGCAGTTAAACGTCTTTTTGGCAAGGTCACATATGGATGAGGCGGAATCCAGGTATATGGCCCCGATATCCATTTTCTGCTTTCCAGAAACAATGACTGTATCCTTTATCTGGAGGGCTATATTTTTTGTATTGAGGGACGGGTATCGCAACTCCAGAATGATATCCCCTGCAATACGGCCCTTTATAGTGGCTCCTCCCCCGGATAAAAGAGAGTCCATGTCATTAATCCCCATATCGATTTCATGATAAAATGCCTTTTTTCCATCCCTCTCTTTTTTGACGGCCACCCTGCAGTGCATACCCCCATCCGCTGTAAGTGATGCACCGCTGTTCTTGAGATGGGCATTCATGTGACACCTGATATGGAGCATATCACTGTCACCAAGGGTCGCACTGATATCATCCACCCTTATCCTTCCTGTATTAGTGCGGAACAGGATACGGCCATTTACGAGTTCTGCATTGTCCAGTCTGACCTTCCTGAACAAGAGGTATGAAAAAACCTTCTTTAGAAAATCAGAGGAAGAGGCATGCCTGGAAATATCCGGCAGACGCATGTTTTCAGACAATTCCACATCCCAGCCATTGATACGGATGGACCTTGTGACAAGCTCTTTTTGACCAAAGGCCCCTTCAAGACCCAGCGATATTTCCATGCTGCCCGCCTTGAATTTAAATCCCTGCTGATCCTTGCCAGGCAAAAGGACCAGGCCCCTTACCTCTATCTTAACGGGGGACATGGAAAACGACAGGTCTTTGATGGAAACAGAAGTATTTGTGGCCTGGGAAAGACATCTGGCCAAAAAAGGCCTAATCCTGTCAGGATGATGGTAATAATAAAGAGCCCCACACCCCATGACTGTAACAACCAAAGCCACGGCAATAACAAAAACCAGTATGGCCGTCTTTATGAGTTTATAAGTCCTCATGTAAGACCTTTACAAAAAATGGAAACTACTGTTGATTTGCATTAGGTACGATCAAATATGACAGTTGATGATCACAAAATTTGGGGTAGTTGTCAGACTGGGTCGTGGTTACTAAGTTCAAATGGTCACATGACAGACAAGGCATCCAACATCATGCCGTCCACAGAAACATTGAACTGAGACCCCGCCACCTCTCTATTGGAAGAAAAGCCGATATAAGTGGCGCTGCTTATGTCATCGGCAAAAAAATCCTCAGCTGTTTTAACCAGCTTTTCATATGGAGCAAGATATTCGGTCCCTGTTGCTACCACAACTCCTGTATTGCTATAGGCCGTCAGGATAACGCTTGCCTCCATTCCCTCGGTATTAACAAAGGCGATACCTGTCCCTCCATTTCTGTCAAGCTTGGAAAACACACCTTGCCTTCTGTTAATATCAACACATGCATAACCTGCCAGTTGTGTCCTGTCATGGTTCATAAAGAGCTCAAACCCGGCAACAGGGACCGGGGCGTCAAATCTGAGCCAGGCAGTATCTGCGGGCAGGCCGAGATTGCGGACCATACCGATATACCTGGATTTACCGTCAACAGATACGACCTTCGAGCCCAGCAAGGCGCCTGACCTGCTATAACTGGCAATCCCGATATTGCATGGGATATCAGAAGGATTATAGGCAACCACAGTAGTATACCATGTGTCATTACTTACCACATGGGGATAGTATATTGTGGGAGAAATATTATCTGACAAAAGGATACCAGCCAGGCAATTGCCGCAGGAGAAGAGTTCAAAACCTACTATACCGTCGGCATTTTTGATAACCGCAGACCCTATACCCGGCTGGGGCTCGCCCCCAAAAACAGGAAAATTCCTGATATTGTCTGCAAAATAATGACCAGGCCAAAGGATTATTGTATCAGTCTGTCCATTATCAAACTCTATTTTTAGTGCCCTTGTGAAAGAAGTCGTGTTTACCAGGCTTATAGCAGTTGTCCACTCTGCACTTGAGGCAATATGGGGAATATGGATATCACCTTCATTAATCCTTAATACAGCCGGAAGTGCCGCCCGATACTTGCCCTCCACATAAAACTTGCTGTAGCCGCAAAGATCGTCGGAATCCGACATAAATACCATATAGCTGATATTCTCCAGGTCATTGAATGCCTCACTGACCCTGATTTCCCTCCTGGCACGAGCGTAGAGTTTGAAGGACATGCTCTCAACTTCCCGGCCATCATTACCGATCCCCACCAATGTCCCGGACAGGCTCCTGTTATCGCTGGTATTGATAACGGCAATCTCGGTATCCCAGCCCTTACTGACAGCCACATGGGGAAAGTAAAGGGCCCTGAACGGAGGCCACCGGACCTCGTTAGAGTTGCCGCCTTCGCCATAAGAATTATACGCCCGTACAACAAAATAATAGGTAGTACTTTTGTGTAATCCCGTCACAGTATATTCTGTGACATTCCCCACATCAATGTTATCAGAAGAATAGACAGCTGATCTTGTACTGCAATAGATACGGTATCCGGTTACCTCCCCGGGACCCGGCTTCCACGCAAGGGTAACCTCCTCGGCATGGGCAAACACCCCGGGAATAAAGACAACAAGGGACAAAAGCAGCAGATACAGTGCGGTAATTTTTTTACTGGTCATATCTTACCACACCCCCTTATTGCCTATTCTAAGGCACCGTATATCGAGTGACACTGGTACCCTTATCACCTGATTGTAGTTATATTGCCTATAACGCGCCATCTATGATGGCTCCTTTGGGCAGGTTGTTACAGGATAAGTGCAGAACAGGTACATTCTACCAGAGATCAGCAATATTTCAACTGTTCAGGCAGAAAGCACGAATTTTTCGACAGCTCAATGTCTGAAGTTAATGTCTGCGATGTGGTGACCTGCCTGCCAAGAGGCAGTGAGAATCGTCCTGTGAACTTGTCCCGAGCCTGACGAGGCAGATCACATGATTGAATGATGTCACCGTCCATAACATCGCGCATTTTTTCCAGAATTTTCTTTGACATAAATATTATCCTGATTTATTCTTAATTTAAGTTAGTTAAGAATTTTAATGATAACAATATCAGTACGGTAAACAAACAAGTTTGCCTGATATATAAATGTTCCTGCAACACGGAGCGCCTCCCCAAATCCTTGAACGGTTATTGAGAAGCCATTACGCAGAGCAGAATCCTGCGGTTTTCGGAAAGCGTGAAGTGATATTCTCATTATATTTGACAGGAGAACAGAGGTGACGAATAAAGAATCTCAATCAGTTGAATATAAACAAACCTGGCGAAACGACTGCCTTAAAGTCATCTCTGCATTTGCAAACAGTGACGGCGGGGTGTTGTTTATCGGGTTTGATGACACAGGCAAACCTCACGGATTAAGAAATACTAAATAAAAGATTATCCTTGAATAACAAACAGATTAAAGCTGTGATATATGTTAAGAAAAATGGGAAAATCACTAACAAGGAATATCGTGAAATCACGGGACTTTCCGATGAGGGTGCAAGGATGGATATAAACGCCTTGATTGAAAAA
The DNA here is from genome assembly GCA_964591255.1 of uncultured Desulfobacterales bacterium. Taxonomy (GTDB): domain Bacteria; phylum Desulfobacterota; class DSM-4660; order Desulfatiglandales; family Desulfatiglandaceae; genus CAZQAA01. The sequence continues at coordinate 9,683 of CAZQAA010000147.1, forward strand.
AAGATATTGGTTCCAAAAGGCAAGGGGAGAAATGTGCATTACACATTTAAATAAGTTGGCAATTACTTGGTGTTTGTCTGGCGATTATGGCGATTATTTGGCGATTATCACAAAGAAGCGGCGGTTAAATCGCACCTTAACCGACGTCATTCTTATCTGGGCTATTTGAGTCCAAAAGAATTTGAACAAATGATGGCCATGAAAAAAGCGGCTTAAAAAAGTGTCCATTTTTACTTGATCACGTCAGACCGGTATTCCGCTCCTGCTCCGCACCGGTTGGTGGCTTCTGCGTTGAGACTGTCGAAAAAGTATAAAGAGTAACAAATTAT
>CAZQAA010000148.1:0-2737 GCA_964591255.1 uncultured Desulfobacterales bacterium
GCGTCCTTATCATCATCTCCAAAGAGATTTTTTCGTCCAGGACCTTCTTTCAGGGATTCGCGAATATCCCAGATGGTCTTACCAGGGTTTGCATTCAAGGCATAGGTAAGCCCGAGGGCCGGATCGGCGTCAATCACCAGAAGAGCATATGGATCCTTTAATAGTTTGGTCAAAAGGGCCACTATCAGGGTCTTTCCTACTCCTCCTTTTCCGCCCACAGCTATAACATTACCCATTATCGAATTTTCTCCATTTCTTCTTTTGCAAAGAGGGCAGCGCCCAAGGCACCCATGATCTGGGGATCGATTTCCCTAAACTGAAAAATTTCCCCCTTGATTATCTCTTCTAGGAATTTGATTACCCCTTGGTTTTTGGCCACCCCGCCGGTTATGGCCACCTCTTTTTTTATCCCCACCTTGCGCAGGAGCTTATGCATCCTGGTTGCCATGGCCTTGGCCACGCCTGCCGCGATGTCGGCCTTGTCCGCACCTTCCACAATCAGATGCATAACGTCAAACTGGGTGAACACGGTGCAGATACTGATGATGCTGACCGGGTTTTGTCCCTCCAGGGCCAGACCTCCCAGATCATCAAGTTTTACCTTCAGGGTCTTGGCGATTCCTTCCAGAAAACGGCCTGTTCCCGCGGCACACTTGTCGTTCATGATAAAGTCCACAAGCTCTCCGTCCTTGTCTACCCGAATTGCCTTCAGGTCCTGTCCGCCTATATCGATAATGGTCCTGATTGAGGGGTTGACCCAGCCGGCGCCCCTGCCGTGGCAGGAAATTTCACTTATGTCTTTCTTGGCGAAAGGTATCTTTTCCCTCCCATAGCCGGTGCTGACACAGAAATCGATATCTTCAAGTCCAAGTCCCGCCTTCTTCAAGGTGCGGGACATGATTTCCTCTGCCGACCTGACCGGATTGGGCAACACCGTCATTATATCGTAGGCCATGACCTTTTCCTCGCCGTTCATAATAAGTGCCTTGGCAGTGAGAGAGCCAATATCGCATCCTGCAACAATCATTTGTCTGCCTCCTTTGCCAAAATGGCCGCACCAAATGCTGCAAGCAGTTGCGGATCGGGTGTGGCTATGTGTATGGGTTTTTCCAGATTTTTTTCAAGAACTTTCACCAGGGCGCCATTTTTGGCCATACCGCCTGACAGCACAATATCTTCATGGACAGAAAGCCTTTTGGCCACAGTAACCAGACTGCGGCCAAGGGCATCGATAATACCAGCCAGAATAGATCCAACAGGTTTTCCGTCGTTTACGTGTGCAATTACCTCGCTTTCGGCAAACACGGCGCATTGTGCCGTAACATTAATTTTTTCCACGGCGTCCATGATACAAGAAGAGACATCTTCCAAAGGGACCTGAAGGGCTTCAGATATTATCTCCAGAAAACGGCCGGAACCTGCTGCACACCGATCATTTTGACGGAACTCCATGACTTGTCCGTTGCCGTCTATTGAAATGGCCATGCTGTGTTGTGCTCCTACATCTATTACTGTGCGGCAGGATGAAAGGACATGGTTTGCGCCTTTGGCAAGACAGTTCATCAGGCCTTCTTCCTGGTGTTTTACCGGGACATAGGTCCTGCCCCAGCCGGTAGTAGCACACCCTTTAATATCATCCTGTTTTATGGACATGCTATCCATAACACGCCTTAATATCTCGTTACTTGCACGTCGGGGATCGGCCTCGGTTGCTATTATCGCTGTTGCCTTGATTTTTCCATCATCTATCAGCACCGCCTTGGAAAAACCGGTGCCTATATCACAACCTAAGAACATGGTTAATACCTCATAATAATCGTATCTTTTATTTTTTTACTGTTTCAAAAAATTCTGCAAGATTCTTTTTTACCTCGGCTGGTGGTGTAAACCTTTTATCTGCAATATCCATCTCAAATCGCAAAGTTGGAATATGCGCCTCTTCCCGTATAGCATCGCTTAACAGTTTGTTCAGGGCCCATCCATGCTTACAGGCCATGTGCCCTGCAAATATGGCGCAATCGGCATGGTGGGAACGGGCAAGCTTGGTGAAATCATTTATCCAGATATCGGCATAGCTTGTAACCTGCCGGCTCATGGGATAATGAAAGGTAAGACGGGCAAGCCCATCCATCATGGAATCAGGATCATGGTCATCTATGAACCCGATCTGATCCTCAGGCAGGATAGTGAGTCCACACTCAAGATAAGTTGCACCATATTCCTCCTCCATCCAGTGATAGATGGAAAGATCATAGCCCTCAAAGGCCCATGTCCATAAGGTGCGGATTTCCTGTTTTCCGTCGGGAATTACCCCTTCTCCTCTATCCGCCCTCTGCTTTGCCTCATCATACACTATGCGAAAATAGTCTACCACCTTGTCTGAAAAACCGAAAAGGGTATACAGGGCAAAGTCCATGGCCCTGTGCATTGCTGGATCCGGGCATGGTGTAATTTTTCTCAGCTCTTGAAGCTCATATACATATCTCAATTGTTCATTTGTAAATTGTACGGTTTGACGGAGCCTGTCCATGTCAATCTCATTACCGCTCATATTTCCCAACTCTTTATATGCATTGATTATCTCGGTTTTATAATAATCAAATGCCCTCTGGTTTGTATAGTACGGGGCATCTATAATGACATATGGTGCTCCTGTCAGCTTGGCCATGTACTGGAATAATAGATTACTCGGATCACATGGTACAGAAGGCTTCAGGAAATAATCGGGAGCTGGCAC
>CAZQAA010000149.1:0-2889 GCA_964591255.1 uncultured Desulfobacterales bacterium
AGAAATATGGTCGAAAGGGCTATCACGGATGAGGCGATGTAAAAGATCGACTTTATGCCGTAGAGCTTTACCACATATCCACCCAGGGTGAGCCCGGCGGCCGATGCAATCCCCACGATCCCGTTAAATTTGCCCACGGCCTTTCCCCTTTTCTCCCTTGTTGTCAGGTCCCCGAGCAGGGATGTGCTTATGGTCTGGGCAACACCGTTTGTGATACCGAACACCCCCTGCATCAGGTACAGTTGACAGGTGTCTGTTATGACCGTGTACAAAAACAGGATGGCCGCGTCCGTGTATGCGATCAGGAACAGAAAGGGTTTCCTGCCCAGCCTGTCGGAAAAACGGCCGGCAAGGTATGAGGCAAGGGACTGGAACAGGACCATGATGCCGAAGGCTATGCCCAGCCTTTCCATGCCACCGCTCAGTCTCTCCACCTGGACCACATAGAACGGGCCGATAAGACCGAACACGACCGCCCATATGGAGCTGATGGTGGTGAATATCAGGAGATTTCTGGTGTCTTTCGGGCTCAATCGTATCTGCTCAATATCAGGCCCCCTTTTATCCTTCTTGTCCGCCCTTGAGTCTGTACCTGATATCCTGCTTGATGAACGTCTCAAGTGCTGCATCAAAATACGCCTTTTTGCAGTCAGGTGCATCAAGGTTGCCGTCCCTCACAAGGGATATGTAGCGGCATCCCCCGAAGCATAAGGGTAGGTACTCGCAGGCAGCGCACCCTGCATTTTTCCAGAGGTCCAGGTTGTATTCTGCTGCATAATCGTTTACACCGGTCTTGAGATCCCCCACCTCAAAGCCCTTTTTACCGATAAAGGTTGGGCACTTGTAGATGGTCCCGTCAAAATTTACCGTAAATGCATTCCTGTTTTCCACCACGCAGAATATGGGGGTTATCTTGGGAGTGTTGTATCCCCTCTTCAGGATCTCCCCCCTTAGTGTGCTGAACGCCTCAATGACCCATGGCTCGTTTGAGGTGATGCAGCCGCCCTGGAAGCCGGGATGTGCGGTATCTGTCTCTGGAGACCTCATGACAGGGTCGAACTTTACGGCGTATATCCTGTCAGGGGTAAGCCCCTCCTGCATCAGGTAATCGAGGAGATCCACAAACCGGGCATGGTTTTCCTCTGTAAAATTTCCCCCTATGCTGATCCTTACCATGTCGCATGTCTCGTGGATATTCTGGATAATGGCATCAAAGCTGGCCCCGCCGCCCTTAAAGGGCCGGCTCCTGTTGTGCACATCAGGGGGTCCGTCCAGGGTGATCTTGACGCTTTCAAGACCCAGGGGGAGCAGTTCCTCTGCCACCTTTCTCCTGAACAGGGAACCGTTGGTCACCACGGTAAAGCGGTAGGATATGCCGTTACTCCTGGCGATGGATCCCAATTTTTCCGAGATATCCTTCATGAGCCCTATGCTCAGGAGGGGCTCCCCACCGTAAAAGTCTATGAGAGGGGATTTTGTATCTTCACCAAGCCGCGCCTTGATAAAGCGTATGAGATCCCCTGCTGTCCCGCGGGACATGTAGAGATTACCCTTCATATCCCCTTCATAGCAGTAGGTGCAGGAAAAGTTGCAGTCCAGGTTCAGGACGACCGTTATGTGGAGCTCGGAATTTTCCCTGTTGACCCTGTCAAAGAGGCCCAGGACCTCCTTTTTCTCCTCGTCCCTGTCCGCCACCACCATGCCCAGGTCCTTCAACACGCCCTCATCCTCGGGCAAAAGATCTTCCCCTTTCATCTCCTCGTAGGTCTTCCTCTCTACAAGGACAAGAGACGCCCTTTTGGTGGAAAAGAGGATCATGCGGTCTGATCCCTTTTCTTCAGGATACGCCTTGACATAAAATGACGGCTGCATAAAAGTCCCCTTTAAGCAGGATAGGGGGCCATGTGCCCCCTATGTTTCCCGTGATTTTCCCATCCCTGATTATCTGATCGGAAAGCTTGCGCCCCGACAGCATACACTTGTTACCACTACCTCCTTGTCCAGTCCCCTGTCCAGCACCACTATCTCCTTTTTTCCCTTCATGATCATGCCTCCTTTTCTTGTTTATGGTTAAAAATAGGCCTGTTCTGTTCCCGCAGGCCCCCTAAAACCTGATCCTCATCCCTGCCTCTATCCACCTCCTCGGGTTCTTGCTGTCCCCCAGCGTATGCTGGGACCCGCAGAAGATGTTGTGTCCCGTAAGGAATATGTCCCCCGATGACCACCCCTTTGACCAGACCTTCTTGCTCACATTCAGGTCCCATATGATATCGTCATAGCTTGCGCCATAACGGGGGTCGTAGTCCCACCACACATAGTGGCCGAAGAGTTCGGCCATGAATGATCTGTGGTCGTCATAAACGATCCCCATGGTATATTCGCGCATGTCCGATGATCCGGTCTCGTTGCCCGGTGAAAGGTGCACAAGACTGAACCCGGCCTTGAGGAGGATATTATGGAAAGGGACCGTCTCCGCCTCCATCTCGATCCCGTGCCGGGTCATGTCTCCATTGTTTCTGTATATGTCGTTATAGGAAGGGGGTCCCCCGCCGTACAATACCACGGTCATGGTATCGTCTGTCTCGTGCCGGAAAAGGGTCCCCTTTATCCATATATATTTAAGAAAAGCGGTCTCAAAGCCCGCCTGATATGAGACGATCTTTTCGGAATCAAGGGAGCGGTTGGGGTCCAGGAAGAGCCCCCCGCCCGATGACCATGAAAGGGGCGGCAGGGTGAATCCCCTTGCCACCGATCCCCTGATGATGGAGTCATGCCTTATGCGGTACGTAACCCCCAGGCTGGGGCTCACGAACGAGCCGGTTATGGAGTCGTGGTCATACCTTATGCCGGGCATGATGGACCACCTGCCGAAGGTTATGGTGTCATTGG
>CAZQAA010000150.1:0-14691 GCA_964591255.1 uncultured Desulfobacterales bacterium
CATTAGCCGAACAAGGGAATAGCAGGAGGTTTAAATGGGATATAAAGATCATATTGTGGGACAGATCTTATCTGGACATGCAGTGGAAGGAAAACTCGTGCCTGGCAGTGAAATAGGTATTGAGATTGATCAAACGCTTACTCAGGATGCCACTGGTACTATGGTATATCTCGAGTTTATGTCGTTAGGTATCGAGAAAGTAAAGACGAAACTGTCAATTTCTTATGTGGACCATAACACCTTGCAGGCTGGCTGGGAAAATGCGGATGATCATCTCTTTTTGCAATCTGCGGCAGCTCGCTATGGGATCCGATTTTCTCGTCCTGGCAATGGGATATGTCATCAGGTGCATCTGGAACGTTTTGGTGTGCCGGGTCAGACGCTCCTGGGATCAGACAGTCATACGCCAACAGGTGGTGGGTTAGGAATGCTGGCAATGGGCGCCGGAGGAATGGACGTGGCCCTGGCAATGGCCGGAATGCCTTTTTACATGAAAGTGCCGGAGGTGATCCTTGTCCGGTTGACCGGAAGGATGTCCCCCTGGGTTGGCGCAAAGGATGTGATTCTTTACCTCCTTAAAAAACTTACTGTAAGAGGGGGGCTTGGAAAGATAATGGAATACGGTGGTCCGGCAGTAAAACATTTGAGTGTGCCGGAGAGGGCTACCATTGCAAACATGGGAGCCGAACTCGGTGCCTGGACTTCCATATTCCCTTCGGATGAAGTTACCAGAAGTTTCCTTGCCGCTCAGGGAAGGGAAAACAGTTGGGTTCATATTACAGCACGTGACAGTGCGGAATATGATGACATAGTTGAAATTGATCTTTCTGAATTGGAACCTTTTGTGGCATGCCCTTCAAGCCCGGACAATGTTGTGCCAGTTGGCAAGATTTCCGGTACAAAGGTAGACCAGGTGGCCATAGGCAGTTGTACCAACTCATCATACCGCGATTTAAAGATAACGGCCGAACTTTTGCGGGGAAGAAGGGTTCCTCCAGAGGTGAGTCTGGTAATATCACCAGGATCCAGGCAGGTGTTGTCTATGCTGGCACAGGACGGTTATCTGGCCCATATGATTGATGCTGGTGCGAGGATCCTTGAAGTGGCATGTGGGCCATGTATAGGTATGGGGCAGGCTCCACCTTCGGGTGGTATAAGTGTACGCACATTTAATAGAAACTTTCCTGGCAGGAGCGGGACTCCTGATGCAGAAGTCTATTTGGCAGGGCCTCAAGTAGCTGTAGCTGCGGCTCTTACCGGACGGCTTTGTCATCCTGAGGAGTTGGGAACACCTCCTGACGTAACTGATCCTGAGGTTTTTAAAGTAGATGATTCGATGATTGTCATTCCCCCTGCAGATGGAAAAAATGTTGCCATAAGGATGGGACCCAATATCAAGCCATTGCCTGTTTTTGATCCAATGCCGGATTTTATGTCGCTAGATTTGATTTTAAAGCTTGGGGATAATATTACGACAGATGATATTCTGCCGGGTGGCGCAAAAGTGTTGCCATTGAGATCCAATCTCCCTGCCATATCTGAATTCGTTTTTTCATTAAAAGCTCCCGGGTTTGCAGCCAAGAGCAAGGCCTCTAATGGAGTGGCGATCCTTGGAGGCATGAATTATGGTCAGGGATCCAGCAGGGAACATGCAGCCCTTGCACCCCGTTATTTGGGGGTCAGAGCGGTCCTTGCGGAATCTTTTGCCCGCCTGCACCGGGCGAATTTGATCAATTTTGGTGTGCTGCCGGTGCTGATCAGTCATGAGGCATATCAACGCATAGAACAGGATGATAAAATAGAAATTATCGGGCTTCACGGCGCACTTGCAGGAGGAGAAGAAATAACCATAAGGGTTGAGGAGAAAACGGATCAGTTTATAGGCAAGCTTGATCTGTCCAAGAGGGAACGTGAAATATTACTATCCGGCGGGTGTCTTAATTTCTATCGTTCCAAACTTGGGGATGAGTCGTAATCGTATGCCTGATGATTTTAGACAGATAGATATGGGATTTATATTATGGGAGATATAACAAATGGATAGTATTAAAGGGACAATAGTAGCGTGGAAAAATGATGGCCGGCCTGTAGTGCCCGATACACCTGTAATTGCGTACATAGAAGGTGATGGGACAGGTCCGGATTTGTGGGCTGCGGCCCGGCCCGTTTTTGATGCTGCCGTGAATAAGGTTTATGCGGGAAAGAGGAAAATTTTTTGGCATGAGCTTTTTGCCGGGGAAAAGGCCCAGAGAATATATGGAAAGGACAAACTGTTGCCGGAAGATACGGTTAATGGTCTGAAACGTTACGGCATTGCCATAAAAGGCCCTCTCACAACACCTGTCGGGGGTGGATTTCGCTCCTTGAACGTGGCCCTTAGGCAGAAGCTGGATCTATATGTCTGTTTGAGGCCGGTGCGTTATTTTCCTGGTGTGCCTGCCCCTGTTCTTCATCCGGAACGGGTGGATGTTGTCATATTTCGTGAAAACACGGAAGACGTGTATGCGGGAGTGGAATGGGAGGCAGGCTCCAAAGATGCTGCATATTTGATTGGTGTCATAAATGAAATACAGAGACAATCCGGAGCAACGCTCATTTCATCGGAAAGTGCTGTGGGCATAAAACCTATGAGTCAATTTAATTCTGAACGTCTGGTACGGAAGGCCATCAGATATGCAATTGATAACGATAGGAGAAGTGTTACCCTGGTTCATAAAGGAAACATTATGAAATATACAGAGGGTGCTTTTCGGGACTGGGGTTATCATGTAGCCCGGGAGGAATTCCCGGAAAGCACTGTTACTGAAAGTGAAATCCATGAAGAGTTTGGGGGCAGGATTCCAGCCGGCCGTATTGTGATAAAGGACCGCATTGCAGACGCCATGTTTCAGCAGCTACTCCTGCGGCCTGAAGAATATGATGTGATTGCTACGCCTAATCTTAACGGTGACTATCTGTCAGATGCTGCTGCCGCGCAGGTAGGGGGACTTGGTATGGCACCGGGGGGCAACATAGGTGACAGATGTGCCCTGTTCGAGGCCACCCATGGTACGGCCCCCAAGTATGCGGGTCTGGATAAGGTCAATCCCAGCTCTCTTATTCTGTCAGGAGTAGAAATGCTCAAGTTTATGGGCTGGGTTGAGGCTGCCCAACTGATTATTGATGCCCTGGTTAAAACCATTGCCGCAAAAACAGTGACATATGATCTGGCGCGGCAGATGGATGGGGCCCGGGAGCTTAGCTGTTCAGGATTCGGAAAAGCTATTTGCGAAAAGATAGTATGACATTAAGGGGGATATTTTAAAAATGGATGGACTGTTTTCACGTGGAGAGATTAATGGCCTGATCCTGAGGAATCGTTTTGTGCGATCCGCTACATGGGAGGGGTTGGCTACAGATGAAGGTGCTGCCACGCCTCAACTGGCAGATATGATGGCAAGGCTTGCCTCAGGTGGAGTGGGGCTTGTCATAACAGGCCATGCGTATGTCCTCCCCGATGGACAAACAAGTCCTCGCCAGCTTGGTATTTACAAAGATCAACTAATTTCCGGGCTTAAAAATATTACTCGTGCAGTCCATGAAGAAGGAGGAAAGATTGTTGTTCAGCTTGCACATGCCGGTTTTTATGCCAGGAAAGTCCTTACCGGCAAGGTTCCCCTTGCTCCGTCGGCTGTGAAAGGCCTTTCCAATGCCCCCAGACGGGAGATGATGCCTGAGGATATTCATGCCATAATTCAGGCGTTCGGCCAGGCGGCGTTAAGGGCCAGGGAGGCAGGCTTTGATGGTATACAGCTTCATGCTGCTCATGGATATTTGCTGAGTCAGTTCCTGTCGCCGCGGTTTAATCATCGTACTGACAAATACGGTGGTGAAATTATGAACCGCGTCAGGATTCACATTGAATTGCTCCGGGAGATACGGCGAAATGTGGGGCCGGACTATCCGGTCTTGATCAAGATGAACTGCAGCGATTTTAGCGAGGACGGCCTTACTCTGGATGATTCTGTACAAGCAGCTGTCGCCCTGTGCAGGGCTGGCATAGATGCCATTGAGCTGAGCGGTGGGCTTTTGACCTCTAAAAATGAGGGGCCGAATCGTCCTGGCATCGATTCCGAGGACAAGGAGGCATATTTTCGTGAGGAGGCTGTTGTATTTAAAAGATATGTTAGCGTTCCCCTGATCCTTGTAGGTGGTATCCGGTCTTACCAAGTGGCAGAAAATATATTTGAGAAAGGCATAGCCGATTATATCTCAATGAGCAGGCCATTTATCAGGGAGCCCGACCTGATTAATCGATGGAAGTCTGGTGACCTGCGCAAATCCACATGTGTATCGGACAACCTTTGTTTTAAATCCGGCATATCTGGCGAGGGCGTTCATTGCAGGACCAAAAAATAGGGCAGGCACACAATTGTCTGACTCCCTTTTGGGCAGATAAACTTCAAGTGTGTTATGAAATGGCTCCCCTTCGTTTTCTCAGGAGGATGTAAATTGCGCCGGTGCCACCGTCATAAGGACGGGATGTGGAAAAGGCAAGAACGATTTTTTTTACCGGTCCGCGGCTTAACCAGATAGGCAGGAGTTCTTTTAATATGGGAATATGATTTTCGGAATTTAAACCCCTGCCGTGTACAACGAGCACACATCTGATCCCGGATCGATAGCTCTGCAAGAGAAAGTCTCTGACTTTTATCTCTGCTTCGTGTCTTGTGAGACCATGAAGGTCTATATAGTCCTGTATGGGGAACAGGCCTTTTTTGAGCCTGTCCATAACTCTTTTATCGATTCCCTGGACTGTCCCCTCAATATATTCATCGCTGAAAGTAATGTCCATATCAATGGACCCGCTTACCAGATCGGAAAGATGGGCTAGGACCTCCAGTTCTTCATCTCTTGCCCTGTGGGGCGGTTTGATACCTATGTTTGGTGTGCGAACGATCTTGTTTTTGTCCGAATGCAGGGGCGTGACATCCTTCACGGCCTCCAGAAAAAGGTCGGTTTCGCAAGGTTCATGGAGAGGTTTAGTGTCTGGATGCTTAGTACCCTTGTCTGGATCAGAATTTTTATTTTTTCCCAGGGATGTAAGGGCTTCGAAAGCGGGATTAAACAAACCGCTTTTCTTTTTCATTCTCTGTTGTTCTGGGATGTGTCTTTTTCTCTTTTTTCTGCGGGCCATATCGTATAATATGCCAAGAGATGTGTTGGTTCAAGTGAATATGAGGTTAGCGCATGTTGAATCCGCTTGCAGGAGAACCGGTGAAAATAACCGGTGAAGTATATCAGGTGGGTGGGACGGGACTTACTTCAGGTGAAGACGCCTCTGTTTATCTGGTCAATTTCGGGGGTCATGCTGCCCTTGTAGATGCGGGATGCGGGCATGGTGAAGATAAGCTACTGGAGAATATTTACAGTTGTGGTGTCAGCCCTGAACAGATCGAATATCTCCTGATTACACACTGTCACTTTGATCATACGGGCGGTGCCAGGAGTTTGAAAGAACGTATAGGCTTGAAAATAGTGGCCCATGAACTCGACGCACGTTTCTTGGAAGCGGGCGACAACAGTGTTACCGGGGCCGGCTGGTACGGCGCATCTATTCGACCATTTATTGTTGACATAAAGATATCCGATCCTCGGGAAAAGATCATGCTGGGGGGACGACCGATTGAGATGATTCACATGCCCGGCCATTCTCCGGGTTCCGTGGTCTATCTGATTGAGTCGGAAGGATTAAGGATTGTTTTTGCACAAGACGTACACGGGCCCATCCATCCTCTCCTGCTCTCCAATAGAGAGGACTACATAAAATCCTTGGGATATCTCCTTTCCCTGAGATGCCATATCCTTTGTGAAGGGCATTTTGGTATTTATAGGGGAAAAAGAGAAGTGGCAAGGTTTATTGAATCTTTCCTGTCATAAGTGGCGGTTGGACAGGCCTCTCTGGGGATATATAATATGAAATCTTGTGAATCCAGCTAACTATGGAAGCTCTTAAACCGGGTAAGGGATGTTTCCTTCGAATTATGGTGGAGGGTGTGTCCGAGACTGAGATGAAGGAAAGGCTGATGCGCCAGGGAATGAAACCGAAATATGTCCTTGCACGCAAACGAAACCGTGTCTTGATCATATTATCTGTTAGCCCAGATACCATTGATCCTGTCCTTGAAAACATTTCATCTTTGATCCCGCCGTTGGCAGAGGTTGTGGAAACTTCTTTCACATATATGGCGGAATTAGAAACGCAGGTTTTGGAAATATCCGATCTGCTTAAAATTAATATTATAGGCGACAGTAATAGGTCTCATGTGTTCAACAGGAACAATTCCATCAGCATATCGGGCGACCTTGCCTTTGGCAGCGGACTTCACCCCACGACCAGGATGTGTCTTGATCTTTTGATAAAGGCTCACAATATGCTGCCTGCCATGGAATATGTTTTGGATCTTGGCACTGGTACAGGTATCCTTGCCCTTTCAACAGTAAAGCTGGGTGCCTGCCGTGTGCTGGCTGTAGATGTGGACTTTCGGGCATGCCAGGAATGTCGGGAGAACATAGCCAGGAATCGATATGATCATAGGGTTTTTGCAGTCCACGGATCTGTTGATTGTGTAAAAGGCCCCTTTGATCTTGTCATGGCAAATATTGTTTCCAGCGTGCTGTATGAGCTTGTCCAGGATCTGGTCTGGGTAACAAGGCCAGGTGGTCTTGTCATCCTTTCAGGCTTTTTTCCTCGTAATAAAAAAGAGATATTTCACAAACTGGGGCATGGACGGGCCGTGGCATTAGTTGAAAGAGATGGATGGCAGTCCCTTTTATGGCAGAGGACATAATTCAAATTTTTTGATTTTTATACTGGCTTCTGTTTTTGTATAATTTGGTATGACTGATTTTCTTGCATATATCCCTTAGATCTCAACTTAGGCTTGTTAGTAGCGAGATGACTATAAATTTTTTAAAAAAGGAATGTATTTTCTGTCTTCTTTGTTAATATGACCTAACCACCATTCTTTTAAAAATTTTCAAATCATATTTGAATCTTTATTATTGTTGGCCTTAACAGAAAGCCTTCTCGTTTCCTCTATTAATTTTTTATGTAACATACAATGTTCATCTATGTCAGTATATTTTGCCTTTATTATTAATGTTTCCTCAGTTTTAAAATGAATGTTTACATATTGTTCTAATATAATCATGGTAGGTTGTATTATATCATCACCATGGCCGGTTTGCATAAAATAATGCAATGAATTTATGGTTGATATAATTGCTCTGTGTTGTTCATCAATTATAGGAATTCCAAGTTTGTTATCATCATTCCAAGCTATATATAAAGTGGTTTTCATACCCTATTCCCCTTTTGCCTGGCGGTGGAGATGCGTTGTATGAGAAAGATCAAACATGATATCTTAGATCAATAATCTTTGAAATAATATAGACCGGTGAACCGGTCTAATGAAATTGGTGGGTATGTCAAAACGAAACCAGCACAATAGGTTGTAGAGATCAAAATTCCTTCTGCTCAGAATTTAATTTTCTAAAGCTAACCATACAACACCCGATGTCCAGTGTTCCCACTGAATTTTTATCAAAATAGCGATGAATAGAAGGGTTTACTGTGTATTTTACACTTTTCCCTTCCCGGGTTGATTGAACCAGTCCCGCCTTTTTCAATATGACAAGATGCCTTGAGACATGGTATTGTTTCATATTAAGCTCTCTTGCTATATTGGTCACAGATTTTTCATTGGTCAACAGCAGACGCAAAATCTTTATTCTGCTCTCTTCGGCAATCGCTTTAAGGGTCTCAGCACATTCACTTGGTCCTGAACATTTTTCTGACATAGGAGGCAGTCCCTTTAAATAAGCCTATTCTTCAATATGGAACCCTATAGTTGTACGAGCATACAACGGGATGACAAAACAGACAATAAAGGATAGATATACTTATATATCATATCATTGGATAATTGATAGTTAATCCTACTGAATAGTTACCAGATTTAAAAGTATTATTTTTACCTCCCGGGAAAATTCAAGCCTTTTTTGCCTTCAAGTTCGATCAAGTATTAGATTGTACTTCTTATTATATAAAATCTTTATAAATCAAGTCATGTAATAATCTGTTTATAGGTTGCTGTACGATAAAAAAATAAATTTCTTGACAGGGTTATTTTTTTGTTTTTTATATATGCTCTTTAGCGCATATAAGCATATAATTATATTTTCTTTATCTTTTTATTTTGTTTAAAAAATCACTTTTTACATTATTAGTTATATTCGTCCTGTTTGGCAGTGGAGGATGCCTCCATGCTGGTTCTCTTACTTTTGATGGGTCAATCAGGGAACGATTTGAATTTCTGGACGGGATGAACAAAAAGACCTATGGAGACGGTTCCATTGATCCCGAAGGTAATAAACACGGTGATGCTCATGACAGATTGCTTTTGCAGCGCATTATTGCTGGTTTTATTTATAAACATAATGAGTATATTAAATTTAATTTGCATATATATGATGCCCGTGTTTGGGGATGGTCCCTCGACCAAAATGATTTTGTTAAAAATCGGGGGACATCAGATGAATTTGTAATGGACTGTTATGAAGAATATCTGGAGCTGTTTGACGCCTATATCGAAGTAAAGAATCTTTTTATAAAAGGACTATCCAGCAGAATTGGTCGACAAAATATCTGGTATGGTGATAGGCGTATATTTGGGCCTGGAGGCTGGGGAAATTCCATAGGCTGGCTATGGGATGCAGTACGTTTCTCCTACAAACAGGGAAGAAACTACATTGATTTATGGTATGGCCAGACAAAGACAAAGGATCCAGAATCTTTTAGCGTTACGCATAAACACACATTTCAGGGTGCTGGCCTATACTCTCATTACAAGGTTGGAAATGATGGTGCTGTCGAGCCCTTTTTTGCATGGAAAAACAACCTGTTTCATGATGTCATGCCGGAGGAAAAGACATTTTATATGGGATGCAGGTTCTATGAAAAGGATTTTTATGGTTTAAATTGGGATATCACATATGTGACGGAGTTTGGTGATATTGGCGATAATTCAGTTAAAGCATATGGTTATGTTGCGAAGATAGGTTATAGATTTAGACGCATGCTGTGGAGGCCAAATATTGTATTGGGACGCGTTTTTGCAAGTGGAGATGATGATCCCTCAGATGGTACAATAAAGACATTTACCAGACCTTTTGGTTCTACAGATGGAATGCATTATGGCCGTATGGATATTATATCCTGGGGAAACATGGTGGACAATCAAATAAATCTCTACCTTGATCCCTTTAAAAACTGCCATCTAAAGATTGCGTTTCATGACTTCAGCCTTAACAGGGCAGAGGATAGATGGTGTTATTACAAAGTTAAGAATAAAGACGGGAATAAATATAAACACCTGGGAGATGAGATAGATTTTCAGCTCAAATGGGACTGCTCTGAGCAGCTCCAACTTCAGGTTATCTATGCATATTTCAACGCCGGAAATTTTGTCTCCAATAATGTGGCTCACAATGATGCTCAACGCTTTTTTCTTCAAGCTATATACAAATTTAAAATTTCTTGTTTTTGATTTTAAGAAATTTCATTTCGAAGAGCGCTATCGATTCTTCTTGCTTTGATTCAACTTTAGCCGATATTTCCTCATAATTATCTAAAATGATATTTACGATACGTGTATCAAGTGAGTTGTTAACTGTCTGAGATTTTAGGATATCTTTAATCTGATTTTTTTCCAAATTTTTTCTGTATAATCTGTTTTCACTTAACGCAGTGAAAATATCTGCCACTGCCACTATCCTGGCCCCTAAGTTTATCCTGTCGGCTTCAATATGAAATGGATATCCTGAGCCATCGAATTTTTCGTGATGAAAAGCCGCCCATTCTGCTATATGGCCCAGTCCGCCTATGGTGGTTAAAACTGTATAAGTAAAATATGTATGCTGTTTTATGACATTAAATTCCTCCTTTGTTAATTTTCCAGGTTTTTCCAGAATAGAATTTGGTACGGCGAGTTTTCCTAGATCGTGAAAGAATCCCGCAACTTTCATGTCGTCCACTTCTACATCCGTAAATCCTAAATATTTGGCAAGGATTACTGCACATTCCGCTACACCAGTAGAATGTGTAGCTGTAAATCTCGACTTGAAATCAACAATATGGCGAAATATAGAGGCTATTGAGGAGATATTTTTTCGCTCGATTTCAATTTTGCGGAATGGTCCGAAATGCAATAACAGGGAGTAGAGGCGGGGTGAAGTCAAATCCAGCCAAAAGTCTTCATATTTAGAGACTTGAAGAAAAAGATCCACTATATCGGCATGAATTTGTGAACCGGCCAATGTGACTATTTTTGCATCAATCTTGTCTACCTGATGAAGGATATACGTCTTGCGTAAAATTGAACGTTCGATCTCATCGGCTAAATAGAGTATTTGAGATGCTGTAACATGGTCCGAATCAATCGGTTCGTTCCAGTCCTCCCAAGACCTGTGATGATGCCGAATGATTTTTGCGGCGGGTTTCAGAAGTGGTGATAGTTCGTACAAGGCCTCTCCCAGAATACAATGGGTTTCTGGGTTAACATCCTCGAATCCGGCATGGAGATGTACTTTTTCCTCTAAGGATAATGCGCCGATATCATGCAAGAGGGCAGCCATATAAATATTCTCTACTTTATCTTCTGAAAGACCTGCTGCCAAGGCAAGTTTCCACGCTATAAACGCGGTCCGCATCTGGTGTGAAGCAATGCGGGGAATAGCAATATCCATTGCATCTGAAAGGGATAATAAAAAATTGCTGAATTTGACATTTGATTCTTGTAGCATGTTAACACCTTTTTAATTTTACAAAAATCGGGTTGCCACTCTCCTGTTGTTTACTCATGGTTGAGCTGTTCCGGAAGACAATTTCACAGCCTTACCGTCTGGCATTCCATAAATCAGATGATTATTGAATTGCAGCCCCCCTTTTTCCCAATCATATAAGATTATACCTTTTTCAAAGATTGACATGGATTTTCCTGTAACAAAACCTGTGGCTCATATTGTCAAAATGTGCCTCCCCGACATTATGAAACCTGCAGAAATCTTTACTATATCACAGGTAGAGATAGCAAGGCTCCTATTTCTAGCACAGCATTAACAAAATATCTACCTGCGGCCAATAATTTTTCAAGCAATAAGGTTAAAACAAGACATAATAACAATTGCAGCGCCTTAACTAGTTGATTTTGTACTTATAAGCCCCAAGGACTTGGCAGGACTTGGCCAAAAAAACATAAATTGATAAATCTAAAATAGGGTGATAAAAAAACTTACGCAGAATAGAGGAGGAATCCTAAGGACAATGCACGATGTCATAAGACCGGCTATACTCAGGAAAGGCTCAAGAGTCGGAGTTATATCGCCCGCCGGTCCTGTAAGGGAAGATGAAATTAGAGATGGGCTTGAGATGTTAGAGTCTTATGGCCTTGATGTCCGTGTTGGCGCCCATATCTTCGGCAAGCGTGATTATCTTGCAGGAGAGGACGAAATACGCCTTTTTGATCTCCATGCCATGTTTGAAGACAGGGAGATCTCGGCTATTTTCTGCAGTAGAGGAGGGTATGGAACTTTAAGACTGTTAGACAGGATAGATTATAGCCTGATCAAGGATAATCCAAAGATTATCGTGGGATACAGTGATATTACTGCCCTTTTGATGGCAATTTATAAACATACGGGCCTTGTTACTTTTCACGGCCCCATGGTCCGAGATTTTACTGGCGATGGACAAGGTAACCTGCGTTACCTGATTGATTCCTTGTTTTCAGGCCGGCCGGCAGGACTGGATATTGCACAAGGCAAGGCCCTTGGCCACGGCAAGGCAAAAGGTCCCCTTGTAGGCGGTAATCTAAGTATCCTCTGTCATATGGTGGGAACACCTTTCTTGCCATCATTCAAGGGGTGCATACTATTCTTGGAAGAAACAGGGGAACCCCTTTACCGTATAGACAGGATGTTGACACACCTTAAATTATCCGGTCTTCTGAAAGATATAAAAGGCCTTGTTGCGGGGACCTTTGACGATTGCGGGAAAACTGAAGATATTGAGCGCCTGTTAAAGGATGTGGTATATGATCTGGGAATTCCTGCGGTAACCGGGTTCCCTGCCGGGCATGGGAAGAACAACATGACCATCCCATTTGGGGTTGCGGCTCTGCTTGATACAGGTAAAATGACCCTTTCCTTTACTGACCCTTTTATAATATGAGCAGCAAAGAGGATTGACAAAGACAGATGTTATTAGACAGCAGTAGTGCTTTTTTAGAACTGAAAAACCGGATTGAGAATGGTTTTCCCCAGGTGAGGGTGGACGGCGTAACGGGGACGGCTCTTTGTTATCTCTTTTCCCGGTTCATTGCTGAATTTAAGAGACATTGTCTCGTTATCCTCCCTGACAGCAAGGAGGCCGCAGATTTTTTCAGAAACCTTGCCTTTTTCATGTCGGTCTCTGGTAATGATTCCAATCCCGAGGAGATACGATTAGTTGAGTTTCCTCCATATGATATCTCTCCCCTGACAGGCCTAAGTCCCCATCGGGATCTGGTAGCCAGGCGCATTCAGAGCTTGTATGCCATGCTGTCATATAAAAGTTCGGTTGTTGTTACTTCCATTGATGCCTTGTCTTTTAAGATCCTGCCCAAAAAGGTCTTTGTCAGGTCTATGGAATACCTGGAAACAGGAGAGGATGTGGACAGGGATTCTTTTATCAAAAAGCTTGAAAGTTGCGGTTATCAAAGGGTTTCCCTTGTGGAGGAAAGAGGGGACTACACAATTCGTGGCGGGGTAATGGACCTTTTTTCTCCCATGCATCCATTTCCTGTACGCCTGGAATTCTGGGGAGACAGGCTGGAATCGATACGGCAATTTGATCCGGCCAGCCAAAGGTCCCAGGACCATTTGCAGGAACTTGTGGTACTGCCGTCTGTGGAGATCATTATGGATGAAGACGGTATCAGTAAAGCCAGGTCAATGGGCAGACTCCCTGTTCATCCTGGAGAAGGGACATTCCCTGGACAGGAGGCCTGGCTGATGCATTTTTATTCGCAGCTTGACACACTGTTTCAATATTTACCAAAGGACAGCCTTATAACCATTATAGATCCATACAGGGTGGAATCTGCTTATGTAAGGACAAAAAAGAAGTTTGAAAAAGACGTGGCAAGATTCCGTAAGGAGGCGGCTGAAAAGGTGGCTCCATTTCCTGAAACCGAAGGACTGTTTGCGCCGTTTGATGAAATAGCCCATAGTATAAACTCTTTTCAGCGTCTTGAATTAGGGGCCGGTAGGACTGATTTAGAGGATAAAAAAGGTAAAACAATCCATTTTGAAGGCAGTTTCCGGTTGGATTATGACGTGGAGACAACCCTTGGGAGCAAGGGCAAAGTTTCTATGGCTCCTCTTGCAAAAAAGATCTCTGAGTGGATTTCCTTGCGGGCAAGAGTAGTCTTTGTAACCCGTACCAGGCAACAGGCCTCTCGTCTGGAAGAGATATTGGAAAATTATGGTATTACTGTGGACGGACTAACAGAATCCTGGGGTCAGTTGCCCGATAAACCAGGCCTTTTTCTCTGCTTGGGACATCTTTTGAAGGGTTTTGTGTGGCCTGACATAGGTCTTTTTGTAGTAAGTGAGAATGAAATTTTTGGGGTCAGAAAGGGCCGGGACAGGGCCAGGCGAAAGACAAAAGGAAAGCCCATTTCATGGTCCAGTTTCAGCCAGCTCAAAGATGGGGATTTCGTGGTCCATGAGGAACACGGCATAGGACGTTACAGCGGCCTTGTAAAGATGGAGATAGAAAACAGGATCAATGATTTTGTCATTATTGACTACGCCAATAATGACAGACTGTACATCCCTGCAGACCGGATCAGCATATTGCAAAAATATGCCGGAGCAGATGAAAAAGAACCGAAATTGGCCCAGTTGGGAGGGCGGGCATGGGATATCGCAAAACAGAAGGCGAAAAAGTCGGTCAGGAGGATAGCAAAGCAGTTGGTGGAATTGTATGCCTTAAGACAACATAAAAAGGGCTATGCCTTCTCGGAACCTGACCACGTTTTCAGGGAATTTGAGGCATCTTTCGAACATGATGAGACAGATGATCAGATCAGGGCGGTTGAAGATGTTTTAAAGGATATGGCCTCTGAACGGCCTATGGACCGCCTCATTTGCGGTGATGTGGGATTTGGAAAGACGGAAGTGGCTTTGAGAGCAGCATTCAAGGCGGTGGCGGATGGGAAGCAGGTGGCCATGGTGGTCCCCACCACTGTGCTGGCGGAACAGCATTACGTGACATTCAAAAAAAGGTTTGCTCCATATTCCAAACGGGTTGAAGTCCTGAGCCGGTTTAAGTCAAGGGAAGAGCAGTCAAGGACCCTCAAAGAACTACAGTCAGGAAAGGTGGACATAATAATAGGGACTCACAGGCTGCTCCAGAAGGATGTGAAATTCACAGATCTCGGTCTTATGATTATTGATGAGGAGCATAGGTTTGGAGTGAGACAGAAAGAGGCTTTAAAAAAATTGCGTGCCCTTGTGGATGTCATTGCAATTACGGCCACTCCGATCCCGAGGACCCTCCATATGTCCATGATGGGTGTCCGGGATTTGAGTGTTATTGAGACACCT
>CAZQAA010000151.1:0-4060 GCA_964591255.1 uncultured Desulfobacterales bacterium
TCTCGCAGAATTGCTTTCCTGCAAGTTTCCCTGCCTTGACGATGATATCATTTGTCTTGTCCACACCTAATTCGGTGATCATTACATCCCGAAAAGTATATTGGAGTAATCTATAGGCCAGCACCGGGGCCTTTAACCCGAGGTTGGGCCTTCCATTTTTTATATCCCCAGGTCTTTCCATTTGAACTTGTTATAATCACGTTCTTCATTAAACATAGGTTTATTTCTCCGGGATGGACAGTTATATTGAGCATAAATATTCTGTTTTACATAATGTGTAGTTGTTTATATAATTATGATGATTTCCTATAAGCCGTTGAGATGACTGGAAACGGACAAGACAGGGACGGGAGATGCGAGAAGATGCGAGATCTATTGCACGGTTGTATTTGTATGCTGTTGTCCATGAATGCATCTGGCTTCACCCATTTCTAATAGCATTTATTACATATAACCTCTGGATAAAACTTAAAAAAACTATAATCGTTCTCAAGTTATCATAGCATATCTCTATGGTCAACTAAAAAACCTTGGTTCTTGCAGAATTCAGGGGATAAAAATCAGGAAACATGTTTTGAATAATTCGGATGACTGGGGCAGGGATCCGTCAGTAAGGATGATGCGTCGTATATTTAGACGAATGGAGACGGCCCAGAAACTATTGCTTGAGGGGCTAAATATATCCCCTTTTGATGTCAGGCTCCGAAGGTGGCGCGAGAGGGCCCGGGAACTCTTTGAAGACGCATTGGCCAAGGGGGCAAGATCCGGTGTTATTGTGGATGAGGATAAGGCATGTGATGTCTATATTAATGCACTATCTAAGATAATGAGTGCAGACGGTATAAATATTCCTAAGGAGCTGTTGCCATGATTCGAGTTCGCCTTTTTGGTCGTTGCCGTATCTATCATGATCCTGTAAGCCCTGTACTTCGCGGCCCGGCACAGATTGGCTGGGATGCCTGGTTCCGGTCTATTGATCTTGTGACCCCAAGCAGGCTTAAGGGCAGAGAATTGCTAATGCGCACTCGTGGCTGGTGGACTATGGAACCGCTCGATATTGCAGAGGTAGTGGAAACGTATGGACGATTGGTAGTGGGGCAAGAGGGAGAGCTTATGGTAGAACTGGATGACAAAAAGGCCCTTGAATTGCTTTCTGCTGCCCTATCGGATCGATTTGGCGATCAGGTTTTGCTTTCTCCGTGAGATTTCAGGATTTTTAACCAGAATAACCTGCTCGCTGTCTGTATTAAGCTGTCATCTGTAAACTAAATAGTCGGTCTTTTCGTCATAGGACATAAAGACCAAAAAAGGAGGGTTTTAAAATGAAAAAGCTTTGTTACATGATAGCGGTGGGGATGTTGACTTCGTCTATTATGTTTTCCGGAACAGCTTTTGCCGGAAAGATTACTGATCGACAGGTTTGCCAACGGGCAAGGATACATGAGGGAGTTGTAAGCGGTGAGTTGAATTTGAGAGAACTGGTCGTTCTCGAACGCGAACAGCACAGGATTCAGTGCCTGAAGAAGAGAGTGTGGCGCGATGGAAGGCTCACACCAGGAGAACGTGCGCTTCTTATGCATGAGCAGGATCTCTCAAGTATCCATATTTACAGACTGAAACATAATGATATCTAAAATCAGAAAGGGATGAATAAAGGTGCCCGCTGGTCGGGTGGAATAGATATTTTATGGCAGGCCAAAATGGGCAACAGGATCGGACCGGATCTTCGGGCACTGACTATGATATGGCATCCCTTATCATCAGCGCCAGGGCAGGTGATAGAGTTGCATTCGGACAGGTGGTGGACCAGTTTTATGAGACAATTTTTCGCATGGTATATTTCCGCATCCGCTCACGTATGGATGCAGAGGACCTGACACAGGATATTTTCATAAAGGCATTTAAAAATTTATCTCGTCTAAAGGAAATTGAACGCTTTCGTGCATGGCTTTTCCGGATTGCAGTGAATAGGATAAATGATTTTCACCGGAAAAGACGTATTATGGCGATCTTCAAGGATACAGAGGAAAACCCGGAAGACGATCCAAAGCGGTCGGAATTTAAAGGTGATCAAGACCCATTAGATCATGCCACCCGACGCGAATTCTGGGAAAAAGTGAAGTCTTTTTCCCAGAATTTGTCTGCCTGGGAAAGAGAGGTCTTTTTTCTCCGGTTTATGGATCATCTGAGCATCAAGGAGATCTCACAAGTCCTGAACAGGAGCGAAAGCACTATAAAGACCTATCTGTATCGCGGATTGAAAAAGTTTAGGGCGGATTCAACACTGCTTCAAATACTTCGAGGTTAAGGATTTTGAAAAAGCAAAACAAGTTGCATCTAAGTGAAGAAGACCTGATAAGGGCCATTGTGGACGGGACAGACATGCCGGTTTCAGTGCATGACCATCTTGCCTGCTGTCCCTTGTGCAGTTCGGAGAAGGATAGATTAGAGCGGAAACTGGAACTGTTGGGACAGATGGCAGAGGAGTTTGCCCCGGTACCACGAAAAAAGGTGATATTATACAATTCTTTCGAGCGTCGACGCTGGTGGAACTGGAACTGGCAGAAGGGACTGTCAGTGGGGATGGCTGTCGCTGCAGTAATTTTGGTGGTATGTGGCTCGATAATATGGAAAACTACAACGGAAACTCGATTGGCCCGCTTAAACCAGGAGATCCTGCAGGACGACCGGTTCATGAGTGAGGTGACTCTGCTTTCCCAAAACGCTCTTCCATTGTTCTGGCAGGATATTTCGGAAGAACCCGAATCTGCATTTGACGACGAGTTTATTGAATTTGTAATTCCGTCCCCGGAAGATAATCTGGTTTCAGGTAATGCGGGAGGTATGCAATGCTGTTAAAAAAGGTTTTGGGAGTAGCACTGGCGGCTGTCTGGCTATTTATGCCCCTCACCTCTTATTGTGAGAATATTCCTCCCGGTAAGTGGTGGCGTATTCCGCGTTTGTCAGATAGACTTGGCTTAACCGAGGGGGAAAAGAGGGCGTTAGATGACCTTTTTGTCCGAAGCCGCCGCCGCCTGATCGATTTAAAGAGTGCCGTAGAGAAAGAGAGGTTTGAGCTTGAAAACCTTTTCGAGGAGGAAAAATTGGATGAAGGGGCAATAATGAACCATTTCAGGCGACTTGAAAGGGCCCGTTCAGATCTTGCCAATGAACGATTCATGTTCCTTTTGCAGGTTAGAAAGACCCTCGGCCTTGAACGGTATCACCGTCTAAAGGAGTTATTTGACGAATTTAAGAGAGAAAAAGGTTCGACCCCAGGTCGGTGGTTTAACAGAGGGCTACGGCCCCCCCGATAACTTACGGTATCTGTAGATGGAGGTGAGCAAGTTATCCTGTTGATTTTTAGATCCTTTTATCCCAAAAATAGATATTTTTTGTCTGAGAAGGGCATCTGCAGGGGCGCACCTTTTTAAATCCAACAAAACCTTAATTTCCCATCCATATGATCCCAGTCTACTTTCTTTTTCGATTGTCATTTCTTGTTTTTAGATTTTTTTCAGTACGACTTTGACAGATATTTATTGAGGACTTTACTATCCTTGATTGTTACAGATTGGAGATTTGACATGTGAAATTTGATGAACTGTAAAAAGTCGGTCTTGATTATTTGCCTATTTATTAGTATATTCTCTTTTTTTAAGGAAGTTGCATTTTTTTAAGGATTGTCATATTTTAGAATGAGACATTTTATTTAATTATTTCAAAAAGGAGGAACTGTTATGAAGAATTTGGCATTTTTATTAGGATGTTTCAGTCTGTTAGCTATTTCTGTAACTGGTTGCAATACAGGAGATCAACAATCTCAAAACAAACCAAAGGAATCCGCAGAAACAGTAAATGAAGAAGTCCAGAATGTTGTTACCCCAGCGGTAGAACAAGCTACTGAGGCTGTTGAAGCGGCTAAAGAAGAAGTTAAGGAAGCGGTGGAAACGGCTAAGGAAAAATCTGGAGAAGTGGTAGAGTCTGTAGAAAAGAAAACCGAAGAGGTGGTAAACGAGATCAAGGGAAAGTCTAAAGAGGTTATGGGGGAAGCAGAGGA
>CAZQAA010000152.1:0-13067 GCA_964591255.1 uncultured Desulfobacterales bacterium
GTCGAGGTCGGCCGGCATTTGAACATTGAACTTTTGACAAACACAGAGTTCCTTGATCTTGAGGGAAGCGAGGGACACTTCAGCGCCAGAGTCCTGCAGAAGCCGCGTTATATAGATATGGAAAAATGCACCGGTTGCGGCGATTGCGCCAAGGCCTGTCCTGTTCAGCTGAGCAGTGAGTATGATGAAGGGCTGTCTGACAGAAAGGCTGCCTATAAGCTTTATCCTCAGGCCATTCCCGGAGCCTTTGCCATTCAGAAGGCCGATAAGGCGCCATGTCGTCTGGCCTGTCCTGCCGGACTGAATGTTCAGGGGTATGTACAGATGGTCAAAGAGGGTAAACATAAGGAGGCCCTTCAGATTATCATGGAAGATCTTCCTTTGCCGGGTGTGCTGGGGAGGATATGCCCCCATCCATGCGAAGATGCCTGCAGGCGATGCGAGGTTGATGCCCCTGTAGCAATCAGGGATTTGAAGCGGCTGGCTGCAGACATGTTTGATCCCAGGGAGATAGAGGTGGAGTGCCTACCCAGAAGGGATGAGAGGGTGGCGATTATTGGTTCAGGTCCCGCGGGTCTTTCCTGTGCCTATCACCTGGCGAAAAAAGGTGTCCTCTCCACCATTTTTGAGGCATTGCCCAAGCCAGGGGGGATGTTACGGGTAGGCATTCCTGAGCATCGTCTTCCAAGGGATGTCCTTGACAGGGATATAGAGATAATAACGAACCTGGGAGTAGAGATAAGGACAAACACCCCATTTGGACCAGATCTGACCGTGGATGACCTTTTAGGAGGTGGATATAAGGCGGTCTATTTGGCTATTGGGGCACACAAGGGCATAGATCTGGGTGTGCCTGGAGAGAAGGCTGACGGGGTAAGGCAGGGTGTGGAATTTTTGAGGGAGGTCAACCTTACGGGCAAGGCTCCTGTAGGGAAGAAAGTGGCTATTATCGGCGGCGGGAACGTCGCTATTGACGTATCCCGTTCAGCGGTGAGGCTTGGGGCCGATGAGGTAGAGATTATATATCGCAGGACCCGTGCAGAGATGCCTGCCTGGGAAGAGGAGATTAAGGCTGCTGAGGCGGAAGGGGTAAAGATTACCTATCTTTCCGCCCCTCAAGAGGTGATTACCCAGGATGGCAAAGTGGTAGGCTTAAGATGCATACGGATGGAATTGGGTGAATCTGATTCATCCGGGAGGAGAAGACCTGTTCCTGTTCCAGGAAGCGAATATGAGATCGAGATTGATCAGTTGATCCCTGCCATTGGACAAAGCCCCGATCTGTCTGCCCTTGAAGGCATATCTGATTTAAGCTTCTCACGCTGGGGGACTGTTGAAACAGACCCTGTTACCTATGCCACGAACCGTGAAGGGATTTTTGCGGGCGGAGACTTGCAGACAGGGCCTTGGGTGGCGATTGGTGCGGTTGCAGCAGGAAGAGAGGCCTCTGAATCCATCTTGCGGTATCTTGATGGAAAGGATATGGCAGAAGCCCGTGAGCCTGTTTCCATTGAAAACCCGGAGTACCGTCCTATTCCGGTGGATGAACCAAGAAGGGCAAGGGCCAAGATGCCGGAGCTTCCCGTACCCGAACGCGAGAGAAATTTCAAGGAAGTGGAATTAGGTTATGATGAAGAGAGTGGGAAAGAGGAGGCTGCCCGGTGTCTTAACTGCGGATACTGTTGCGAGTGTTTCCAGTGCGTAGAGGCCTGTCAGGCAGGGGCGGTCAATCACGATGATAAACCGGTGGAGCGCACTATTGAGATAGGATCGGTTATCCTGTCTCCGGGTTCTGAAATTTTTTCTCCTGAGTCTTTGGAAGATTTTTATCATTACAAAAGCCATCCTAATGTACTTACAAGCCTTGAATTCGAGCGTATCTTGAGTGCATCAGGCCCTACCATGGGGCACCTTGTCCGGCCTTCAGACGATAAAGAGCCAAAAAGGATAGCCTGGTTGCAATGTGTGGGATCTAGGGATACCAACAGGTGTGGCAACGGTTACTGTTCCTCCATGTGCTGCATGTATGCAATCAAGGAAGCGGTTATTGCCAAGGAACACAGCCATGATTCTCTGGATACGGCCATCTTTTTCATGGATATGCGCACATTCGGCAAGGACTACGAAAAGTATTACAACAGGGCCAGGGAAGAACATGGTGTGCGTTTTGTGCGGTCCCGGATACATACCATAGATCCTATTCCAGACACCGATGATATATTGATCCATTATACAGATGAAAACGGCATCTTTCATGTGGAATCGTTCGATATGGTGGTCCTGTCGGTTGGACTCAAGATGGGAGAGGGTGTTGCAGAACTTGCCGGGCGTCTTGGAGTGGAACTGAACGAGTACAACTTTGCCAAGACATCCCCTTTTACACCGGTTCAGACCTCGCGTAAAGGTGTCTACGCGTGCGGGATCTTTCAGGGGCCTAAGGATATTCCCAGTTCAGTGACCGAAGCAAGTGCGGCGGCATGTTCCTCAGGCATAGTGCTGAATGAGGCCAGGTGGACAGAAACCAGGAGTCTTGAGATACCCGAAGAACTGGATGTGGAGGGAGAAGAGATCAGGATTGGTGTCTTTGTATGCAATTGCGGCGTAAACATCGGTGGAGTGGTGGATGTGCCTGCTGTAACAGAATATGCGGCAGGTCTTCCTAATGTTGTGCATACTGAGCAGAATCTTTTTACATGCTCACAGGATAGCCAGGACAAAATGAAGGAGGTGATAAAGGAATATCAATTGAATCGTATCGTGGTGGCCTCATGTTCTCCCAGGACCCATGAACCCCTTTTTCAGGAGACATTACAGGCGTGTGGGCTCAACAAGTATCTGTTCGAGATGGCGAATATTAGGGATCAGGATTCATGGGTCCACGGCAACGATCCACGGATGGCTACTGAAAAGGCCAAGGATCTGGTAAGGATGGCGGTTATGAGGGCGGGACTCCTTAAGCCGCTTAAAGAAAAAAAGATTTCTGTCAACAAACGTGCCCTTGTTATCGGCGGCGGCGTGGCTGGCATGAATGCGGCCCTTGGGCTGGCTAATCAGGGTTTTGAGACAGTAATTGTAGAA
Organism: uncultured Desulfobacterales bacterium; assembly: GCA_964591255.1. GTDB lineage: Bacteria > Desulfobacterota > DSM-4660 > Desulfatiglandales > Desulfatiglandaceae > CAZQAA01. Next base: position 3,079 of record CAZQAA010000152.1, read on the forward strand.
AAAGAGGCACAGTTGGGCGGCCTTTCCCGAGAGCTTACCACGACAATTGAGGGGGCGGATATTCAAAGATTTATCCTCGAGTTGGTGGAAGAGGTAAACAACAATGCAAAGATCCAGGTGTTGACCGAATCTCTTATAGTGGGTTTCAGTGGATTTAAGGGGAATTTTACCACAGAGGTGATGGTGGGACCGGGCATGTATGAAAGGAAAATAGAACATGGGGTGGTGATCTTGGCTACTGGCGCCAGAGAATACCGGCCGACCGAATACCTGTATGGAGAGGTGCCCCGTGTTATGACCCAGATAGAATTTTCAAAGCGCCTTGAGGTAAAGGGAGCGGATGATTTGAAACAGGTCGTGATGATCCAGTGTGTGGGATCCAGAAACGAGGAACAGCCCAATTGTTCCCGTATCTGTTGCCAGAGTGCTGTGAAAAATGCCCTCCACATAAAAGAGCTCAGCCCCGGGACTGATGTCTTTATCCTATACCGTGACATACGGATGTACGGTCTGTTGGAGGAGTATTACAGGGAAGCCAGGCAAAAGGGAGTCATATTCGTCCGGTACTCTAATGACAATCCACCAAGGGTGGAAACAACGGACGACGGTCTTAAGGTCACATTTGAAGATCATGTACTCAGGAGGGAGATCCAGATATTTCCGGATCTTATTGCGTTAAGTGCGGGCATGATCCCTGAAGACACTGAAGAACTTGCATCTATATTGAAGCTTCCGAGAAATGAGGAAGGCTATTTTATCGAAGCCCATGTCAAACTAAGGCCGGTAGATTTGGCCAATGAAGGCATATTTTTGTGTGGGACTGCACATGGACCAAAGCTCATGTCCGAGGCCATCTCCCAGGCCTATGCAGCTGCTTCAAGGGCCGTGACCTTCCTTTCCCAAGACGAAATCACCCTTTCCGCTGTAACAGCCAGAGTCAACCCGGATTTGTGTGCAGCGTGTCTCGTTTGTGTGCGAGCCTGCCCACATGGTGTACCACGTATTAATGAAGAAGGCGTTAGCGAGATCGATGAGGCCCTTTGCCAGGGCTGTGGTATCTGTGCAGCGGAATGTCCGGCAAAGGCCATTGAACTTAACTGGTACGAGGATGAACAGATTATCAGTAAGGTGGATGCCTTGCTAGAAGGAGCATTATGATGGCGGAATTTGAACCGATAATTATAACTTTTTGCTGTAATTTTTGAGGATATACGGCTGCGGACCTGGCAGGTTCCATGCGGCTTCAGTATCCTGGCACCATCAGGATCATCAAGGTTCCCTGTACCGGAAAGGTGGACTTGGCCCATATCCTCCGGTCCTTTGAAAAGGGGGCTGATGGTGTTTATGTGGTGGGATGCCTTGAGGGGGATTGTCGTTTTAACACAGGCAATCTTCGGGCAAGAAAAAGGGTTGAACAGGCAAGCAAGATACTTGACATCGTAGGGATTGGAGGAGAACGAGTCAGGATGTTTAATCTTTCATCCGGCGAGGGCCCCAGGTTTGCCGAAATAGCAATAGAGATGACCGAAAAAATAAAGAAACTGGGCCCAAATCCCATTAAGTTAACGAAGAAGAAAAATGCTGCATAGTTTTTCCAACGGTTATTAAAGAGAGGTATTAACCATGATTGTTGCTGAAAAAAAGCCCATAGAGGAAATCATTGAAGAGGTCAAGGACTTCCGGAAAATTCTTATAGCGGGATGCAATGAGTGCGTTACAGTGTGTGAGGCTGGTGGGAAAAAGGAGGTAGGAATTTTGGCCTCTGCCCTGCGCATGTATTTTATGAATGAGGGGAAAAAGGTGGATATAGACGAAGTAACCCTGGAGCGCCAGTGCGACCATGAATATCTTGAGGAAATTCGGGGTCAGGCCGATCAATATGATGTCATACTCTCCCTTGCCTGTGGAGTGGGAGTCCAGTTCATGGCGGAAAAATACTTCAATATCCCTGTTTTACCCGGTGTAAACACCTGTTTTTTAGGTGCTGCCGAAGAAAGGGGTGTTTGGTCTGAAAGGTGCCAGGCCTGCGGCCAGTGCATATTAGGAAAGACCGCGGGAATATGCCCTATTTCCAGGTGTGCCAAAAGGCTTTTGAATGGTCCCTGTGGCGGGTCCACAAAGGGTAAATGTGAATTGAGCAAGGAGATTGATTGCGCCTGGCAGCTTATTATTGATCGTTTAAAGGAGTTGGACAGGCTTGACGAATACGAGAAGATTATGCCCATAAAGGACTGGTCAACAGAGCGGGCTGGGGGGCCCAGAAAAGTGGTCAGGGAGGACGTAAGACAATGACAGCGAATACAAAGACACCCAGTAAACTGGAAAGGATCTTGGCAGAAGGGTATCTGGCCGTCACATCCGAGTGCGGCCCTCCAAGAGGGAGTGATCCTGAGCACATAACCAAAAAGGCCGAAATGATCAAGGATCATGTGGATGCCATAAATATAACAGATAATCAGACATCTGTGACTCGCCTTTGCAGCCTTGCTGCATGTATTCATCTTAAGCTGATGGGGATTGAACCTACTCTCCAGATGGTAGTGAGGGACAGAAATCGTATTGGCCTGCAGAGCGATATCCTCGGGGCAGCATCCTTTGATATCCATAATATCCTGTGTCTTTCTGGTGACCATCAGCAGTTCGGTGACTGCCCCGAGGGACAGAATGTATTTGATCTGGATTCCATACAGTTAATTCAGACCGTGAAACTCATGAGAGACGAAGGAAAATTTTTGAATGGAGATGAAATCAACCGTCCGCCCCGGATGTTTATAGGGGCTGCGGCGAATCCGTTTGCAGACCCTTTTGAGATCCGCGTGCCACGGCTTGCAAAAAAGATTGCGGCAGGTGCAGAGTTTATACAGACACAGTGTATCTATAATGTGGAGAAATTCGAGCTATGGATGGAGCAGGCCCGTGATCGGGGGCTTCTCGAAAAGGTGCATATTTTGGCCGGAGTTACGCCTTTAAGGAACGCCGGCATGGCCAAGTACATGAAAAACCGCGTCCCCGGAATGGATGTGCCGGATGAGGTTGTCAAGCGTATGAGCGGTGTAGCCAAGGAAAAGCAACCCCAGGAGGGTATCGATATCTGTGTTGAGACTATTTTGCGATTAAAGGAATGTGAAGGGATCAGGGGATTTCATGTAATGGCTATTGAATGGGAAAACAAGGTCCCGGAAATTGTGGAAAGAAGTGGCCTTTACCCTAGGCCCGACATCATTTGACAGAACAGGCTTCCTGTGCTTAATGTCTGACTGTTTTAATTTGTTTTATATTTTTTATGTGGGCCGTATGGTCCAAAAAACGAAAAGGAGGTTTTGCTATGGCTGGAAAATATATTTTAGTAGTTGATGATGATCCTGATCTGGTGGAAACTGTGGGAATGATGTTGGAAAGCAGAGGTTTTGAAGTTGGTCGCGCCTATGACGGCATTGAGGGAGAAGAGGCCATAAAAGAGCGAAAGCCTGATCTGATTATTTTGGATATCATGATGCCCCGGAAGGACGGTTATGTATTGTGCTCTGAATTAAAGGCGAATCCTGAAACCGCTGATATTCCTGTCGTTTTATTGACAGCTGTTGGAGAAGCCGTTCCCACAACCACGTATAGCCATGCAGATGGAATGGCAACCGAGGCAGATGATTATATAGCCAAACCGATCGATACGGAGAGCCTGATCGAGGTGGTTAACGCATTATTGTGATATCTTAGGCGGTATGCTTGCATTATAAAAATGAATAGCTCAACGAAACTGGGTGGATTTAAGATACTCAAGGGGGTAGTTTGGACATCTCTTGTCCTGTCGAAAGATAGCGGAAATCCAGTGGTGGAGTTTTTCCATTACCTGGCTTCCGAACAAATAAATATTCCCTTTGTTACCTGTGTAAATCAGGGAAATGCCTGGCTGCTTAATTTGGCATTTGAATCGGATGAGGCCAGTAAGGCATCAGCAGTATTTGAGAAAAAGGCCCTCAATAAAGAGGCCATGAAAACCTCTGGTGCAGCGATTCTATCGATTTTTCCCCACAAAAAAAGTCCAAAAATAACCGGTGCTGTTCTCGATATATATGGCAGAGAGATGGTTAATCCAGCGGCATTTGCCAGTTCTCCGTCAGCCATTTCTGTGGTGCTGAGAGAGGAAACTATCGATAGGGCTACCAGTTGTCTGTTTGAACCTCTCCGTTTCAGCGCATATAGAACCCCGGAAGACTGGAAGCTTGCCCAGAAAGGCAAAGAGACTCTGTACAAGGAGGTTGTTGCCTCATATCAGGAAAAAAGGCCCAAGGTCTATTTTATCGAATGGCAGGATGAGCAGTTTCTGTTAGAGGTGATGTTGGCTGGAGAAAAATTGCGTCTTTTGGGATATGCCTTTCAAAAATTTGATGAGACAGGCATCCCCTTGAATTTTTTGGTTTCAACCCCCCTTGAGATCGGAAAAGATGTGGGCTTCTTTTTTTGTGTCCCTACCATTCCAGAGGTTGTCTATGACGATATGCTCAAGAGAGCAGTCCCCGGAGCTTCAACAAGACAGATACCACATGTAGCTGTCTTTTCTATGAACGGGCCACATTTCGGTGATCGTTACGGTATTATAAGCGATCTCTTTATGGCCCTTGATTCGGCCCAAATTGAACTTTTAGGTCTGAGTTGCTCTATCCATTCTATTACAGGAGCCCTTCCCGGTGATAAGATACATGATGCCTTAGAGGCCATTCAGGGGTGTTTTGATGTCCCTTCGATCATCAAAAGATAAAAAAGGATGTTCCTGATACCGGCATAATACCGACATATGATATTACATATGTAGATACACACACCTTGTCATTCTGCAGTCGCCTCTTTCTTTTTTGCCTTTATGGTTCTCTCTTCTTCAGGAATAGGCGGCGGAACAGGTTCACCGGAAATTTTCTTCACCGCACCAAAGCGGGAGGGACAGGCTTCAAAGCAAGTGCCGCATTTTATACATTTTTCCTGATCAATGACATGAATCGTTTTTTTGGCACCCACAATTGCCTCTGCAGGACATTTCCTGAGACACATTCCACATGCCTGACACTTATCCGGATCAATATAGTACGATGGTACCTCACTGAATAATTCGTCTATCTCGTCACTTGTGAACAATCCATCATACTCTGCTTCGTTTTCGAGACGTGATTCCAGCTTCTCCTTTTTTGCCAACTTGATATATGGGACCAGCTTTATGATTTCTTCCAGTTTTACCTTTAACTCATTACGGTCTATCCCTTCGGCCTCGCCAAGGGGCCCCAACTCCCGTACTGTGTTAGAAAAGCTGTCTACTATTGCGGCAAAACGCATTCCTTCAGCAGAAGACATAAAATCGATCTTTATCCTTTCTGGATTCAGACCTATGTGTTCCATTATCTTTTTACATAAAAGTACCATATTCAGGGCGTGGTAATTCCCATTGGTTATATAATTACATTCATTAAGGCGGCATCCACCTATGAAGACACCGTCAGATCCATTTAGGAAGGCTTTGAGTACAAATTTCAAGTCAACTCTACCGGAACACATGACACGGATAAGCCTGATTTCAGGTGCATATTGCAGTCTGGAAACTCCAGCCAGGTCAGCAGCGCCGTATCCTCACCAATGGCACACAAACCCTAATATTTTTGGTTTGAATTTCGATCCTGTACCCATTCTTTTCTCACTCCTTTATAAACAATGCCGGCCGTATTCAGTCGCATATCTTCAGACATCTCCAACTGCCGTATCAAATTGTTGTATAATCTCTTCTTCTGGAACTGCCGCGTCAATTTGGCTTAATATTTCTTCATCTGTAAAGTGTTTCAAGGTAATGGCTCCTGTTGGACATTTTGCATTACACAGTCCATCTCCTTTACATAAAACAGGATTAACCTCAGCTTTTTTCCCTTGTTTGGTCTTACGAAAATCTATAGCACCATATGTGCAAGCTGAGACACACGCCCCACATCCCATACACTTTTTCTCATCTACCTCACAAACAGCACCTGAGACTGTAACTGTATCATGTGAGAGAAGAGCTGTGGCCCGACCTGCAGCTCCATAGGACTGGTTAATAACTTCAGGTATGTGTTTGGGATAGTGCGCCGTTCCACAAAGAAAGACACCATCTGTGGCAAAGTCAACAGGTCTTAATTTGACATGGGCCTCTTTGAAAAAATTATCCGGCCCCAAGGCAACTTTAAATAATTCAGATATTTCCCCATTTGCTGCAGGAGGAATAACCGCAGCAGACAAGGCAAGGTAATCGGCATCTATTGCAAGGGCCTGACCTAAGATGGGATCAGACACAATAACCCTCAACACCGGTCGTCCCCCTTCCTCAACAGCCTCTACCCGAGGTGTTTCCCCCGGCTCATAGCGGATAAACCTTATATCCTTTTCGGACGCATCACGATAATAATTTTCCATAAGACCATAGGTCCTCATATCTCGAAAGAGGATATAGATGTCCATATCAGGATTTTTATCTTTCAGTTTTAATGCATTTTTCACAGCCTGACTGCAACATATCCTGGCACAATAATTTCGCTCTTCATTCCTGCAACCTACACATTGGATCATAACAAGAGTTGCTGCATTCATCAGGGTTTCATCTTCTTGAGCGATATGTTCTTCCAGCTCCAACTGGGTCATCACCCTTTCATTTTCGCCATACAGATACTCGGTGGGCGTATATTCATCAGCACCAATGGCTATGACAGATGCACCATGCTTGATTTCAGTGATTCCTTTGCTGCTTTTCACCCTGGTTACGAAATTTCCAATATAGCCTGTGGCCTCTGTAATAGTACTCTCTGTAGATACATGTATCTGGGGATGCTGATAAACCTTTTGCACAAGATCACTCAAATATGATTGGACATCCAGCCCCTCCAATGTGTAATGAAGCCTTTTTGCCGTTCCCCCCAGATTTGAACCCTTTTCCACCAGATAAACATCATGACCCTGATTGGCTATGGAAAGCGCACAATTCATGCCGGCTATACCTCCTCCGACCACTAAAGCGGTTTTGTTTACCGGTAGTTCAATTTCCTGCAAAGACTCTAAATGGCGCGCCCTAGCTACTGCCATTCGTATTATATCCTTTGCCTTCTGGGTGGCTTCTTCTTTCTCCAGAGAGTGGACCCATGAGTTATGCTCCCTGATATTGGCCATTTCCATATAATATTGATTAAGGCCTGCTTCCCGAACAGTGTCCCGGAATAAGGGTTCAAGGGTCCTGGGACTGCAGGCGGCGACAACCACTCGATTAAGCCCTTTTTCCTTTACCATATCTGCTATTTCCTTGGCAGAATTGGTAGTGCATGAAAACAGCTGTTCCTGAGCCCAAACAACATTGGGTAAGGTTAAGGAATATTCGACTGTGGAAGGGACATCAACTACCCTTCCGATATTGGCTCCACAATGACATACAAAGACCCCTATCCGTGGCGCCTCTTCGGATACATCTTTTTCAGCCGGATATATTCTCTCCTGTGTCAATTTTTCTCTTCGATAATCAAGGAATTCGGCACACTGGGCACCTGCTGCGCTGGCAGTAATAACTGACTCTGGGATATCCAAAGGCCCCAAGAATGCCCCGGTTGCAAATATTCCTGGATTAGAGGTCTCAATGGGATTAAGTGGATTGGTCTTACAGAAGTTGTGTGAATTGAGCTCAATTCCGAATTTTTCTGCCAGGTCATCATGATCGGCAGGAGGATTTAACCCCACAGACAAGACCACCAGATCGAATTCTTCTTCCTTTACCCCGTCGTCAGAGGTGGAATATCGTAAGGTGACATTCTTGGTTTCAGGGATCTCTTTCCCTATTGAAACATAACTTCGGATAAACCTAACGCCTGGTAAATCCGCGGCCCTTTGATAGTATGTCTCAAAATCCTTGCCATAGGACCGGATATCGTTATGGAATATGGTACATTCTACATCTGGATAATGATCTTTTGTCAAAAGTACCTGTTTCTGGGTGTAGGTACAACATACTGCTGAACAATAGCTGTTATCCCCCTCGGTGACCCGTCTGGAACCTACGCATTGAATCCAGGCTATTTTATGGGGATGCTTTTTATCCGAAGGCCTCCTTACCTCGCCCTCATATGGCCCGGTTGAAGATAACAAGCGTTCAAAGTCAAGACTGGTTACCACGTTCTGCATTTTTCCATAGCCATAGGCATTTTTCACCTTTGGATCAAATGGTTCAAATCCTGGAGACAGAAGTATTGCTCCTACCTTTATTTCCTTCTTTGTCGGTGCTTGAGAGAAATCTATGGCGTCATTTTCACATACAGCCTCACAAATGCGACATTTATTCTCTTTAAGATATAGACAGTTTTCATCGATATAGGTGATAAGAGGAACGGCTATGGAAAAATAGATATGGACTGCCTTGTTTGTGGACAACTCCTGGTTATATGGATCGGGAATCAGAACAGGACAATATTCTACACAGGTGGTACATCCGGTGCATTTGTCCTCTATAATGTATCTGGGCTTTTTTGTCAGGATTACCTTAAAATCACCCGGTTCCCCTTCTACACTTTCAACTTCTGTATAGGTCAGGATTTCAATATTGGCATGACGGTCGGCCTCGACCATTTTGGGTGCAAGTATTCATGTGGAACACTCATTAGTGGGAAAAGTTTTGTCAAGCTGGCCCATGTGTCCGCCGATTGACGGCCCTTTTTCAACCAGATAGACCTTAAAACCCGCAGCGGCTAGGTCAAGAGAGGCCTGAATACCGCTGACCCCGCCACCAACAACCATCACATCGCCAAAATTACTATCTTTATAACCTTCACAAAGTTGTTGAATTTTTTCTTCCGGCAATAATTCTTTTTCCACTTTATATAACCTCATTAATTTTTTTGTACTTGTATAGTCCGGATCGGCCGGGTTAGCCGTACGTATTCTAACTAAATAACTTCCTGTATTATCTCCGTAATGTCCTTAATCTCTATCTTTTCGTCGACCCCCATGGTTACCCTGCTGTCTTCAAACATGGTAATGCAATAAGGACAGCAAGTTACTAGCACCTCGGCCCCAACCCCAACGGCCTGTTCTATCCTGAGGTCTCCGAATCTTTCACCCTTGTGAGTTTCCATCCATACTCTGCCGCCCCCTCCTCCACAACAGAGGCTCTCCAAACGGGAATCGGGCATTTCATTAAACTCTACACCGGGCACCTTTTTCAGGACTTCTCTCGGTTCGTCAAATATACCGTTATGTCGACCCAGATAACATGGGTCATGATAAGTGATTTTTTTGCTGTAATCCTTGGTGAGTTCAATTTTTCCATTATTTATAAGCTCGAACAGGTATTGAGAGATATGAATTATCTCAAAATTCACCATAAATTCAGGATATTCGTTCTTGAAGGTGTGGTAGCAGTGAGGAGAATTAACAACTATTTTTTTTACCCCGTGATCTATAAAGGCCTTTATGTTTTCCCGGGCCAGGCGTTGGAACAATTCTTCATCACCTGTCTTGCGGATACTTTCCCCGCAGCAATTCTCCTTAGTGCCCAGTATTCCGAAATCCACACCGGCCTTGTTGAGAATATCGGCCGTGGCCCGGGCCACTCTTTTCAATCTCGGGTCATAGCAGGGATAGCAGCCGGGAAAATATAAAATTTCCATTTCGCCGGTGAAGTTTTTTATTGAGAGGCCTTCTGCCCAATCGGTCCTCTTTTTTCGTTCTTCACCAAGAGGATTCCCTTCACCAATAAGGCTTCCGACCGCGGTACGTACAGGCTTTACAGAATCCGGGAACACGCCATATTCCGTGGCAACCCTGCGTAAAGCTATCCCGGATTCTATCTGTTTTACATCCCGAGGACACTGCTGAGGGCATTTTCCGCAGGTAGTACAAAGCCACATCTCTTCACTTTCTATTTCAGTAAAACCGAACACCGCCTGTCGTACCAACTTGCGCATACTAAAGGTTCTTACCCTGTTCCACGGGCATACAGTATC
>CAZQAA010000153.1:0-5932 GCA_964591255.1 uncultured Desulfobacterales bacterium
ATAACCAACTCCGTCCTCATATATCAGTGTGTTCTTTTCTTTAGCTCTATTAAAAATCTCACAAATGGAAAGTGTGTTTTCAATAAAATATGTTTTGCAGGATAACGGTCCATGGATCTTATATTAAATTTGCTTGCAATATTTGGTGCCTGTCTGTGGTTGACAATTCTGTTTTTGCCTTGGCGGCCATGGAGCACTCGTGAACATCTCGATGCAACAGATGTTGACGAATTATCATATGATTTAGGGGACATAACCGTACTCATCCCTGCACGTAACGAAAAGGATACCATAAAAAAAAATCTTATTGGACTAAAGTGTCAGGGTAACGGCTTGAAAATAATATTGATTGATGACCAATCTGTTGACAACACGGCCGATATAGCGGCCACATTAGGTTACAAAGAACTTACGATTATATCCGGCAAGGCATTGCCTCCTGGATGGAGCGGGAAACTTTGGGCCCTAGAACAGGGTCTTCACCTCGTCAAGACTCCATTAATCCTATTGATAGATGCAGATATTGAGCTTAGGCCTGGCATTCTTGCTGCATTGAGGAATGTGTTGCATCAAAACAGTCTCCAATTAGCGTCACTTATGGCATCCTTACGCATGGAAAGCCCATGGGAAAAACTGTTAATGCCCGCATTTATATATTTTTTCAAGCTCCTCTTTCCATTCCGACTATGCAACTCCATTTCTTCCAAAATAGCAGCCGCAGCCGGAGGATGTATTTTGATTGAGACTAATGCTCTCAAAAAGATAGGCGGATTCAGATCCCTGCGTGGGGAATTGATCGACGACTGCGCCCTGGCGGCAAGGATAAAAAAAGAGGGTTTAAAAATATGGATCGGTCTCAGCCATTCGGTTGTGAGCCTTCGTGCCTATGACCATCTCAGTGCCATTTGGAACATGGTGGCACGTACTGCCTTTACCCAGCTCAATTATTCCTCTTTACAACTCGTTTTTTACACCTTAATCCTTGTTATTGCCTTCTGGATACCAGGAATCGGCCTTCTCTATAGTCCCCACACAGCAAAATATTTTTCGTTCCTTGCCCTTTCTGCGATGATCTTAACCTATATCCCCATATTGAGATTCTATAGTATACCAGGATGGTGGGCCCTTAGTATGCCTATAACAGGAACACTTTATCTGGCCATGCTTTGGACATCTGCAATTCGCTATTTTAACGGGAAACGCTCTGAGTGGAAAGGGAGGATTTATGGGGCCAAAAGATCGTAATCCGTAAGGCTCAACACAAGTTTCAGGGTCTTTAACGCAGCATGAATACCTCGTCCAAGCCGAATCATTTGAAATGTTTCCTTGGGAGACCGAACCAGAGATTTCAACACACCTAATGGACGCACTTCCCCTGCCTCATCAACCGCTGTTAGGGCCCCGGCGGGAATATCCATATCCATAGAATCAGAAACAGCACGAATGGCCATAAAAGGAACACCAGCTGAAAAAGCCGTCTCAGCTACGGCAGCGCTTTCCATATCCACGGCAATACCACCGTATTTTTCGCAAAAGGTCTCTCTTGCATATCTATTTCTAAGTACCCTGTCACTTTGAATCAATCCCTGAGTGTGAAGATTAGCATGTCCGCTTAATCTGTCACACAAACGTTCATGCCAGACGGTATCCGCAAAGAAAGTTTTATGACCAGGCAACAGCACCTCTTGCGGAATGACAAGATTCCCGGCAGATAAGGAAGGTACGAGAGCACCTGCAGTCCCCCAACTGATAAGAGATGTGACTCCAGCTTTAATAAGTTTTTCCGCGGCACGGTGGGCCCGCGCCGCACCTATCCCTGAAACAAGCAATAATGTGCCATTGGGAAGATGGACAGGCATTTTCGGGAGAGGTTGTCCTTTATTAAAATCCGCCTTTCTAAGCAGCCAATCCGCCTCTTGCCTCATTGCCGTGACTATTCCTGCGTGCACCAGATCCGCACCTCCTGCTTATAGGAGAAAGACCTTAAACCTGGCTATTTCTAATTCAAAGCTGAAATTTTAGCAGATAGAAGGTCTCAACCGTAAACCTTACAGGTTGAAATGTTCAACCCAGGGAGTACCAAAATCATTTGGTCCCCAAGTCAGCAATTTGCTCCTATAAAAATTTGATATTTGATAACCATGCTCATTTATGCTACAAGTGGCCGTCGTATAAGTCATAATCAAGATACGACTTCCTGTTCTATATTATATGACATTAAGCTTATTAAAATAATGATAAAAACAGCCATTATATTAGCACCGGATGATAATGGTCTGCAGCCAATCTTCGGGACACCCGCGGTTCGCAGGCTCTCAACTCTTCTGTTGCAACAGGGAATCAAATCAATACATCTCGTAGGAAGAGTGACGCCCTTCAGACAGCTTCTTTCTGATCTTATTCCTTCCAATGCATTTCATCAGATGGATGACCCGGCCCTCCTCGATGGACTTCAAAATACACTCCGGCTCGCAAAGGATGAACATATACTGGTATTGAAGGCAAACCATGTTACTGATATTCTGTCTCTTACCCGATTGACAAAGGCATGTAAAGGCATAGGTGTATATTTCATGAAGGCGGGAAATGAATATGGGGATGGTCTTTATGTAGTTGGAACTGCCGATCTTGTTAATGCTTTGCATGTCCTTTGGCTACCCAGTGAATTTAACACAAAATTTTCGGAGAGACCTGAAATCATCAAAGGGATTGGAGGACTGCCTTATGCTGTTGAACATGGATATGATCAGGCGAAAATCGCGGAGGACAGACTTTTAGCAGCCACCTCCTTGCAGACTGAAATGGATGACGGTTTTCTTGCACGTCATGTTGACAGGAGGATTTCACGTTTCATCAGTAAAAGATTATCCCATACTAAAATATCACCTAACCAGATCACGATATGTGGCATGACAATAGGGCTTGTTGGTGCATTCTTTCTCTCTTGTCCGGGATACTGGCTACAGTTCATGGGATCGTTACTTTTTTTATTTTGTGTTATCATAGACGGTGTAGACGGCGAAATTGCCCGCTTGAAGCTGAAAGCAACACGTTTTGGCCATTATCTGGATGTTATCACGGACAACATAGTACACGTTGCAGTTTTCGTAGGAATCGCGTTCGGCCTTTACAATGAAACCGGCAATATAATCTATCTTTATTCCTTGTGGCTTTTGATGGGAGGATTTTGTGTATGTGTAATAGCGGTATATTTTTGCATTCTGAGGCTGAGTCCTGATGAAATCAAACAGGCACCGAAAGCCCTTCGCCTGATGGCGCTTTTGACAAATCGCGATTTTGCATATCTCATTGTAGCCCTGGCGGTAATTCACCGCCTTAACTGGTTTCTTATTGGATCGGCAGCAGGCACCTATATTTTTGCCTTTATTCTATGGATTGTCAGCAGCCGTGAGACAAGGGTTGCTCTATCTTAAAATTTTTGAAAGCAGTTTCCTATTCACCATCTCCATTATTAACGGCCTGCCATTGCAGCTGCATTTTCCTTATCAGGGCATCAAATGATTCTTTTTTAATTACCCGCTTAAATGATCTTGCATAATTCTTAACGATACTGACGTCATCAATTTTCACATCATAGATGAGCCATCCTTTTTGCACAGGCACAAGAAAATAATCCACAGGAATCTCATCATTGATCCTTACGATGTTGGTTCTTACCAAGGCCTTGCCGGGATCAGCATCTCCTTTTGCATAATGTATCTCTTCTTTCCTTAGAAAATCCAGGACCATCTTCGTGTAAGAATCCTGAAAAAGATCCTGAAAAAGATCCCTGAATTCTGCATACCGCGTCGCATCAATCTCTTTTTTAAATTGACCCAGGGCCATTTCGGCCATTTTATCAAAATCAAAATTTTCTTTAATAATCCTTTTAATGGCGCTCCTCCTTTTCTCTCTGCACCCTTCGCTCTTAAGCACTGGATCGGTCTGTATAGACATCACTCTGTCAAGCATGGTGCGTATATGCTCTACGGCAGTACCTGCCCAACATCCACTACAAACAAAAAAGGAACAAAATAGACATACAGAACATATTGAAAACAATTTATGTTTCATTATCCCTCCATTTTTAAATCCACAGCAAAATTATTAAGACAACAGCATAATCCCCCATGGTCATAAACAAACATCTATTTTTCGTAACTCTTAATACTAGTAGTTATTTAAACCTATTACATTATATTATAGGATATTGTGATATCCTCTCTATTCTGTAAAACTCAAGAGAGAAAGAAAAATTGACTTAATACGGCATATTTTGTACAGCATACACATCTTTTGTTTCCATGGGCGAAGTTGATATGTATATAGCAACATTTACCGTGACAAAATAGACCACCAATCTTGGCCTCAGCCTCCGGAATCGTCTATACTTGGTGATTGACAAACTATGTATGAGGGATAAAAATATATGAGATTTCCCTGAGGGCCATAAAAAATCATGATTATGCTCAACAGCAACAGCTTCCTAAGTATATAAAATAGTATTCTAAAAAACAAGGTGATACATATAACCACGGTGGTATCATGGAGTTAGGAAAATTTCCTATGCAAGATTTCAAGGTATTATTTGTTGACGATGAATGGGAGGTCCTTTCAACCGTGCAGGAATATCTTTCCATGCGTGGATATGCCGTGACAGTTATAGATAACAGTTTAAAGGCATTAGAATTGATAAAGGAGGAAGAGTTCGGAATAGTCTTTACCGATCTTCGAATGCCTGGGTTAAGCGGGCTGGAACTCCTTACAGCCATTAAACAACACAGGCCGGGATGTGATGTGATAATTGTTACTGGATACGGATCGGTGGAATCCGCTGTAGAAGCCCTGAAGTTAGGAAGTTATGATTATATACAGAAACCCATAAAGCTGGAACGGGTAAAGATATTGATTGACAGAATTGTAGAAAAAAAGAAGCTTCAAGAAGAGAATATGTTGCTCAGGACCAAGTTGAAGCAGGGACAAAGATTTGATGGATTAGTAGGCGTGAGCCCGAAGATGCAAGAGATTTATGAAATGATTGACAGGATCAAAATGAGCAGCCCCACTATCTTGATACAAGGTGAAAGCGGGACAGGAAAAGAAGTATTGGCCAAAGTTATACACCAGAACAGTGACCGGAAAAATAATCCTTTTGTGCCAGTCAATTGTGGGGCAATAGTGGAGGGATTATTAGAGAGCGAACTCTTCGGGCACATAAAGGGCTCTTTTACCGGGGCGAGCCAGGACAAAATAGGTCTGTTTGAAGCAGCACGGGGCGGAACCCTATTTTTGGATGAGATTTCCAGGAGTTCACCTTCTCTTCAGGTGAAACTCCTCCGTGTCTTACAGGAAAAAAAAATAAGGCCAGTAGGCAGCTCACAAGAAACAGATGTGGATGTCAGGGTAATTGCCGCCACAAACAGGGATCCGGAAGAAGCTGTAACAAAAGGGATAATGAGAAAGGATCTGTTTTATCGGTTGAATGTAGTTTCTATAAAACTTCCTCCACTACGAGAAAGAAAAGAGGATATACCTCTTTTGGCAAATCATTTTATTGACAAATTCAACATGACAAGCAACAAGAAAGTCTCAGGAATATCTCGTGATGCAATGGACATGTTATTAAGTTATGACTGGCCCGGAAATGTGAGACAGCTTGAAAATGTGATAGAAAGGGCCTTTGCCCTTGGAATGGACGGGACAATAAAACGTTCTGATCTCCCCATTGAAATACGGGGTCACAGACTCTTCTCAAAGACAGCCACATCCACCTACTCTCTTAAGGAGAATGAGATTATACTTATAAAAAAGGCCTTGGAAAAAACCGGTGGAAACAAGGCCGCCTCTGCCAAGTTGCTTGGAATAAACACGGCCACCCTTTACAGAAAAATAAAGAGATATGGAATTGAAGACAATTTATTGCAAAATGCAA
>CAZQAA010000154.1:0-5174 GCA_964591255.1 uncultured Desulfobacterales bacterium
CTATTTGAAATTTTAAAAGAAAGTAAGGTTAATGATTTTTACATTAAGGCAAAAGAAAATAATAGAATATTTTTGTCTGACAAGGTAGCTAAGTTTGAATTGGCTGGCTATCCTCCTGATGAATATCCTGTATTTGTGGAACCTAAAGGTGTCAAGTTTGTTAAAGTGAAGGGAAAGGTTATTCATGAGATGATTAATAAAACAATATACGCTGTTACAAGAGAAGATTCAGGATTCAAGTTATCAGGTATATTCACGGAAAAATTTATAAAAGATGATTTCAAGGCATTGAGAATGGTAGCAACTGATGGTCATAGGTTGTCTATGATTGATAAAGTTGTGACTGGTATAGAATCGTTAGATCTGGATAAGGGGGTAATGATCCCTAAAAAAGGCATGGTGGAGGTCGGTAAGATGACGGCCGAAGAAGGAGAAGTAAATATAGGGTTTAAGGATAAAACCTTTGTAGTCAAGAGCGATGATATGGTGCTGGTCATACGTCTGCTTGAATCAAAATTTCCAGATTACAGTAATTTTATTCCAGATACACAGGAATATGTATTAAACGTCGGACGTGTACCTCTTCTTGAGGCAATGCGAAAGATGTTAATCCTAAGCAGTGAAAGGTACAAGGCTGTAAAGTTATCCTTTAGTTCCGATATGTTAAAGCTTAGCTCAACAAATCCTGATATTGGAGAGGGCGAAGAGGTTATATACGTTCAATATAAGGGTAAAGATATGGAACTAGGTTTCAACCCTAGGTACTTTATAGATATTCTGCAGTCCATGGAAAGCGAGGAAGTGGTATTGGGTTTTATTGATGAATCAAAACCATGCATATTAAAAGGCATAGCAGATGAGGGGTTCTTAGGTCTGATCATGCCTATGAGGTTCTAATTAAAATGAAAGAAAATACGGCGTTATATGATGCTTCTGATATTAAGGTGTTGGAGGGTCTGAGTGCGGTACGAAAAAGACCATCCATGTATATTGGAAACACATCCTTCGAAGGGCTTCACCACCTGGTATATGAGGTTGTTGACAATAGTATAGACGAAGCCTTGGCCGGATACTGTGATTACATAAGGATACAAATATTAAACGATAACAGCGTAGTTATTACAGATAATGGACGTGGTATACCTGTCGACATTCATGATACGGAAGGCATATCAGCTCTCCAGGTTGTTATGACCAAACTGCACGCTGGAGGAAAATTCGACAACAGTTCCTACAAGGTATCAGGAGGACTTCATGGTGTAGGTATTTCTGTGGTAAACGCATTATCAGAATTTTTGGATGTCCAGGTATATAGAGATGGAAAGATATATCATCAGCGTTACGAAAGGGGAGAACCTAAAACAAAACTTGAAGTAACAGGAAAATCCGTAGAGACGGGTACAAGAATACATTTTTTACCTGACAAGGATATATTTGAGTTCGTACATATCGATTTTGATATTTTAGCAAAGAGGATGAGAGAGCTTTCTTTTCTTACAAAGGGAGTGAAAATAAAAATATCTGATGAAAGGACCGGAAAGAAAAAGGAGTTTATATATGAAGGAGGTATCAAGTCTTTTGTTGAGTATCTGAATAAAAATAAAGAGGTATTACATAAAAAACCGATTTATATCTCCGGTAATAAAAATGGAGTTTCTGTTGAGGTTGCACTGCAATATAACAATTCTTATAAAGAGACCCTGTTTACCTTTGCAAATAATATAAATACAACAGAAGGCGGAAGTCATCTAAGTGGATTCAAGGCTTCCCTAACCAGAAGTATTAACCAGTACTTGCAAAATTCCCCTATGGGGAAAAATTTTAAAGAAAAACTAACAGGTGATGATATAAGGGAAGGTTTGGCCGCCGTTGTGAGTGTCAAATTGCCAAACCCCCAGTTTGAAGGCCAGACCAAAACAAGACTTGGAAACAGTGAGATAAAGGGTCTTGTTGAGAATCTGGTTAACGAAGGATTGAGCAGTTTTTTTGAGGAAAATCCCAAGGTAATAAAGGCCATTCTTGCAAAAGCAATCGATACTGCAAGGGCCAGAGAGGCAGCAAGAAGGGCCAAGGACCTTGCCCGTAGAAAGGGGGTGCTCTCAGATCAATCTCTTCCTGGAAAACTTGCCGATTGTCAGGAAAAAGACCCTTCAAAGAGCGAGATATTTATCGTTGAGGGCGATTCAGCCGGTGGTTCAGCAAAGCAGGGAAGAGATCGCAGGGCCCAGGCTATTTTGCCACTTAAAGGAAAGATTCTCAATGTGGAAAAAGCAAGATTCGAAAAAATGATTTCAAGTGAGGAGATCAGAACCATGATAGCTGCGCTTGGAACAGGCATAGGAGACAAGGATTACAATATTGACCGACTCAGGTACCATAAAGTGATCATCATGACGGATGCCGATGTGGACGGGAGTCATATAAGAACACTGCTCTTGACCTTTTTCTTTAGACATATGCAGGAACTTATTGAACGTGGACACTTATATGTAGCACAACCGCCTCTTTATAGGGTTTCGGACAAAAAAAAGGACATATATATAAAAGATGAGGACGAATTCAACAGTTTTATTCTCAACAGGATTTCCGAGAAAGAGAGGGTATTGCTCAAGGACGGGACAGAGCTTTCAGGCCGCAGACTTGTCAATTTCTTGGGCGGTTTGGTAAAATTCTATGACAGTTTAAACCGACTTTCTAAAAGAGGTTATAGCTCTAAGTTCTTGGAATTTCTAATTTTAAATAATATAGATGACAAAAAATTGTTTGCTGACAGAGAATTTATGGAGATATTTCTGGATAAACTTGAAAAAGGTGGGTTTGAAGTTAGCAATATAACATTCGCGGGTGAGGATGGGTTATGTGAGTTTGTTATAAGAGATACTAAAAACGGTGGTGCTCCCTCTATTGTAAACTGGGAGTTTCTTTCCTCTCCTGAATTAAAACAGCTTTTTGGTGTTTCTCAGCAACTTCGTGATCTTATGCGCCACGAATTTATTATTATAACAAACGGTACAAAAGTTACAATTGACAACCCATATGAACTCCTTGTTGAGCTTATGGAGAGGGGAAAAAAGGGCCTGGAGATCCAGAGATATAAGGGTTTGGGAGAAATGAATCCGGAGCAACTATGGATCACTACGATGGATCCGGAAAAAAGGAGGTTGTTAAAGATCAGAATAGAGGATGTGGTTGAGGCCGACGACATGTTTACCATCTTGATGGGCGATAAAGTGGATGCCAGAAGGGATTTTATCCAGAGTAATGCACTTGAAGTGGAAGATCTGGATATATAATAGTCTTAAAAAATATGGATATTGATAAAAAAAGGGCTTTTCTGTCTGATAATCAGGTATCTAACTTACTTATAGAACATATCACCATGTTTCCCATGACAAAGGCCCTTGTTATAGGAGACATCATAATGGATGAGTATATATGGGGAGAAGTCTCCAGGATCTCACCCGAGGCACCTGTGCCGGTTGTGGATGTAAAAAAAGAGACAAAGATGCTCGGAGGGGCCGCCAATGTGATTAATAATATGGTTACACTGGGAGCAACACCCATACTTTGTGGAGTGGTAGGAAATGATACAGCCGGCGAGAAGATTGTCGGCACCCTTAGGCAAATGGGGCTTGTTACCGAGGGCATTCTCTTTGAGGAGGACAGGCCGACCACTGTAAAGACAAGGGTTGTGGCCCACAACCAACAAATTGTGCGTTTTGATAGGGAAAATGCCAGGTATATCAAACCAGAAAGCGAGGAAAAGCTCCTGCAATTTATAAAAGACAATCTTGATGGAATTAATGCAATAGTTGTATCTGATTATGGAAAGGGTGTTATCTCATCGTCTCTTATGAAAGGGCTAAGGCGACTGGTAGGCCCTTCATCATCTGTTGTCATAGCTGTTGACCCAAAGACGGAAAATTTTGAGTATTATCGCGGGGTTGATGTAATTACCCCCAATCATCATGAGGCAGGTGCGTTTTGCCGTTTGAAAATCGTTAACAAGGAAACGCTTATCATGGCCGGAAAAAGAATGCTTAATGATCTCAATTGCAGATCTGTACTTATAACTCAGGGTAGTAACGGAATGACGCTTTTTGAAAACGGGGGCAACATAAGCCATATCCCTACAGTAGCCAAGAAAGTGTTTGATGTAACAGGTGCGGGTGATACTGTGATTGCCACATTCAGTATTGGTTTGGCATCAGGGCTTGATTTAAAGTCTGCCGCAATATTATCTAATTTTGCAGCAGGTATAGTGGTTGGCGAGGTGGGAACTACTGCGGTCAGGACTGAAGAATTAAAAAATGTCATTGCTGAAGAGAGCGTAGCCAGGATGGAGATGGTTGAAGGTTGAATCTTGAAAATGGTGATAAAAATATATGAGCCATCCGAGGGAGCCTGACCATGTCAAACTTATTGCCAGCATTTTTTCTCCTGATAAAAATATCTTAGAAAGGGCAATAGGTGACCTGCAAAAGCTGTATGGCATTGTTGACCATATTAGCCATGAGCTTTTGTTTGATCGCACCAAATACTATGCAAAGGAAATGGGCTGGCCTCTTTTCCGTCGCTTTGTATCTTTCAAACCACTTTTCCGTCCAGATCATATTGTAGAAATAAAGCTCAAATCAAATAAGATAGAGCAGCATTATCTGCATGATGATAAAAGGCTCGTGAATATTGATCCTGGTTATATATCGCCGGAGAGGCTTGTCTTGGCTACGGGAAAGAACTATGTGCATCGGGTTTACCTGTCAAAGGGTATCTATGCCGATCTTACGTTAATTTTTAAAAAGGGGAGTTTTAGGCCCCTTGAATGGACCTATCCAGATTATAAGGACCCGGCTATTGTTGATTTTTTTAACAAGCTGAGAATGGAATATATGAAACAGTTGAGGGGAGCTAAGCACATTGCTTAAAAGCATGACAGGATATGGCAGGGGCGAGTATATCAAGGATGGTATATGTATTGTCGTGGAACTCAGATCATTAAATAACCGTTATAGAGATATCGTTCTTAGGATTCCCTCAAATTTTCAATGGCTTGATGTGAATATACGATCTTTTGTGTCCAACAGGATAAAAAGGGGACGGGTAGAAGTTTCTATTAAGATGACAAACACTGGCGAGATACCAGAGTATGATTTGGAACTCAATGTTCCCCTTGC
>CAZQAA010000155.1:0-4299 GCA_964591255.1 uncultured Desulfobacterales bacterium
GATCAAGGCCATAGTCAAATTGATAAAAAGTGGGATACTCACTGAGAACCAACTTAAGGACGCCGTCAAGGAACTCTCTTTTAAATGCAAGATCTATGGAAACGGCTGTATCAAGAGGGGGAAAAAAAAAGAAGGGGAGTATTATCTGACACTCCCCAAAACCATCAACAAAGAAATATCTGCCTGCTATGCCTTTTGAAGGATCTTCACATCAATTTTTCCCTCAAGCGCATCCTTGAAATCCCTTGCATCCTGTTCGCTACCTACAATGGATCCATAATGCATAGGAATGGCGAGCTTGGGTCCTATGGCCAAGGCGGCTTCTACTGCCTGATCTGATCTCATAACATAGGTGCCTGATACAGGTATGAACGCAATTTCCACTTCAAGGTCCTTCATTTCAGATATAAAGTCCGTGTCACCCGCATGATATACCGTAATACCGTCCACTTCCACCACAAATCCCAGCCAGTTATTCTTTTTGGGATGGAAATCCTTGTCCGTATTATAGGAGGGCACAGCCACAATTTTCACACCATCAATCATGAGTGAATCTCCAGGTTTTATAACCCGCACATCTCCGGTTAACTTCAATGCAGAATCCTTCTCTGTGACTATGACGGTATCAGGGCCTTGAATTTTTGAGACGTCCTCAGGAGAACAGTGGTCAAAGTGCTCATGTGTAATAAATATTAAATCCGCCTTCGGTCCACCTGCTATTTGAAACGGATCAAAATAGATAGTCTTGGATGCATCTATTCGGAATCCATCATGGCCGAGCCAATGAATCCTCTTGGAAAAATCATCTATATCCATAATACTGCCTCCTTACCGGCCAAAGCCGAAAATCAAAATTGCAGCCTGTCCAATGGTTATTATCTTTATTCCAACGGCTCGAGGATTATCTTATGGTCCAGCAATGACAGGGACTTGATCCTCGCCCTGACAACTGTTTCTTCCCCGAACAGACTGACCACCTTTATCCGGTCATCATCGACCTTTAACAGATCCACACTCTCCATTACCAGTTCTTCATTTCCATCCCGTAACAAGTATACGGAAGATTCACACATGATTACCCATCTCCTTGATAATTTTTACCGCTTTTGCAACCAGGTGCGGGAGAGGCTCTCCTGAATCGCCAACTATAGTCACATTTTCCTGCGTCAGGGGTATCAGAACCTTTCGTGCGTTACTCGAACTTATGGCAGCCGCCATACCCGGCGTCACCTCTCCCATCATTGAATTAGCCATTATAATGGCTAAAGGACCACTAATAATATCCACCATCCGGCTGGTATGCACAATTGCATTTTCTCCAGTGCCTCCCCTGTTGGCACCCGCTTTCATCATTCTCGAAGTAGCAATGGAATTGCTCCCAAGCGCCAGAACAACCGGATCATTACCCAGAGATTCCCTGATGCCCGTTATTATTGCAGCACCAATGCCTCCGCCTTGTCCATCCATTATCATCAACTTCACTGCACACGCCCCACAAACAAAATTCATGCGGTCCAAATTTGAAAAACGGACCAACCCTTCATTTAGTCACGTCAACTGATCGATCAACCTGTCTAATTCTTCCTGGGAATAAAAATGGAGCACAATCTGCCCCCCTTTGCCACGTTGTTTAATCTCCACCTTAGTTCCCAACGTCCTCCTTATCTCGGTTTCAAGTGACCGGATATAATTTCCCACTTCAGGATCAGATTTCCTCGTGGGCTTAGGGGACCTCTTTCTCCTGACCAGGGTCTCTAACTGGCGAACAGAGAGCCCCTGTTTAATGACACGGTCTCTAAGCTCTCGCTGCTCTTTCAGCGAGTCAATTCCAGCCAGGACACGTGCATGACCCATCTGAAGGGTCCCTTCCACCACATCTTTTTGTATAAATGCAGGCAGTTTCAAAATCCGCAGCAGATTGGCAATCGAGGATCTGTCTTTCCCAAGCCTTTTGGCCAATGATTCCTGGGTGGCACCTGTTTTCTCGATCAATTTCTTATAGGCATACGCCTCTTCGATAGGATTCAGGTCCTTTCTGTGAATATTTTCTATAAGTGCCAACTCTAGAGACTCCACTGGAGTGACCTCCCTCACCACAACGGGGACACGTCTAAGGCCAGCCTTCTGTGCGGCCCTCCACCTCCGTTCACCTGCTATCAATTGGTATCCGGTATCTACTTTGGTAACAAGCAGAGGGGTGATCACCCCTTGTTCCCTAACCGACCTTACCATCTCCTCCATTTCCGCAGAAGAAATCGTTTGTCGGGGTTGCAAAGGGTTGGGTTCAATGGCCTCTATGGGACACTGGAAAAAGCTCCCCGTTCCGCTCTCAAATGTATCCACATCAGGTATCAATGCAGCCAGACCTTTACCCAGGGCCTTTCTCTTAGTCATCTTCTGCCTCCACTCCTGTAATTATTTCCCTGGCAAGGGCCAGATAACCTTGGGAGCCTTTACAGCTTATGTCATAAAGGATAACAGGTTTCCCATAGCTTGGGGCCTCGCCCAGGCGTACATTTCGCGGGATCACCGTCTTGAAC
Organism: uncultured Desulfobacterales bacterium; assembly: GCA_964591255.1. Classification (GTDB taxonomy): domain Bacteria; phylum Desulfobacterota; class DSM-4660; order Desulfatiglandales; family Desulfatiglandaceae; genus CAZQAA01. The sequence goes on from CAZQAA010000155.1 coordinate 2,541, forward strand.
ACCATACCCTTAAAATGATGCCGAACTTCCTCAACAACCTGCATTGAAAGATTATTACGTTTATCATACATCGTCAAGAGAACTCCAGCAAGCCTGAGTCCTGGATTCAACCCTCTCCTCACCGCATTAATCGCCTGCAGCATCTGAGATATGCCCTCCAATGCATAATACTCACACTGCAATGGAATCAAGACAGAATCAGCAGCCACTAAAGCATTTATGCTCAAAAAGCCCAAAGAAGGTGGGCAATCGAGAAAGATATAGTCATACATCCCTTTTAGCTTCATAAGTCCTTTTTTGAGACAATACTCCTTTTCCCTCATGGAGTACAACTCGACCTCCACCCCAACAAGATCGGCGGTAGCCCCTATCAGATGCAAACCCGGGAAGGCCGTTTCGGTAACTACGTTTTCACAAGGGCTGTTTTCTGTCAGTAAATCATAAAGGCCCCTTTTCAACTCGGCACGCTCTACACCCAAGCCAGTAGTAGCATTCCCCTGGGGATCACAGTCCACCAGAAGACACTTCTTTTCCGCAGCGGCCAAAGAGGCCGAAAGATTAATAGCGGTAGTAGTCTTACCCACCCCACCTTTCTGATTTGCTATAGAAATAATATTTCCCATCGCTGCATACAACTTTTTAAAATATGCCCAACCACAAACCAAACATGCCACAGCTTAACAAAGCGCAATATGTATACAAATCTGAAATGTTCCACGTGAAACATTTCAGATCTATCCTGCCCGATCCGCAGGACCACCCAGCTCATACAGCACAACCGCCCAGCAAAGAAGAAAACCTTGCATGACTTTTTGCTACCGTTCAAAGGATAATTCTATCAATTTATCAAGCAAATCAGGAAAAGAAATCCCCGCAGCCCTTGCCGCCAGAGGAAAAAGGCTTGCCGTGGTCATACCGGGGATAGTATTGGTCTCCAGTATGTAGACCTTCTCGTCCTTATCGATAATCATATCTGTCCTGCTCCACACACTACACCTCAGGGCCAAATGGGCCTCCCTTGCACAATTTTGAACCTCCTGAATCAAGCGTTCCGGTAACTTGGCAGGGCAAACTTCCTTTGTTAACCCGCCATATTTGGATTTATAGTCAAAAAAACGTGAGGCTTCCGGCACAATCTCCACTATAGGCAACACACAAAGGGGACTATCTCCCAATATGCAGGCAGTAACCTCCCGGCCTTCAATATATTCTTCTACCATTACCTCTCTGTCAAATTCAAATGCATTTTTAATTCCCCTCTCAATCTCCTGCACAGCAGAGCATACAGATATGCCTAAACTTGAGCCTTCTGAAACCGGTTTCACTACAACCACAGGACCTAAGGCACGCATCATGCTCTCGGCAGCAAAAGAATCCCGCCGCTTGATAATAACACCTTTTGGAACACGGAGTCCCCTATCCATAAAGGCGCTCTTTGCCACACCTTTGTCCATAGCCATAGCGCTGGCCAAAAGACCAGAACCCACAAAGGGGATACCCAAAATTTTTAGCACGCCCTGCATACAACCATCTTCACCATACTTTCCATGCAACAGGTTAAATGCTATATCTATCTCCTCCTTCGCCTTTATTAATTTCCCCATATCCCTGGCGGGGTCATACAAGACAACATTATACTTCGCCGGATCAAGGGCCCTATAAACTGCATCCCCGCTTTCCCGAGACACAACCTTCTCATCCGACCAGCCACCCGCAAGCAAAGCCACCCTTTTCTTCTTCATAACCGGCCTCTTTTCAT
>CAZQAA010000156.1:0-8733 GCA_964591255.1 uncultured Desulfobacterales bacterium
GGAGATATTGGGAAAGGTCATGGAATTCGGCACAGGCAAAAGGGCAAATGGTGCTGTCAGACTTATGCTGAATGAGGACGGAGAAGAAATCGGTGTATCGATACCAGGTTTTGGCAAGACAGGGACATCTAACAGGTTTACCAACTCGAGTTTTGTAGGTTTTATCCCGGGATTTAATAAAAGGAGTGGCAAGCTTGACAACCAGAAAGGATATGTCATTGCGGCCTACGTAGGCTATGATGACAACAGGCCGATGAAAGGAAAACAGATAACGATCTATGGTGCTTCCGGCGCACTGCCCCTGTGGATTGATACGGCAAATGCAATAGTTAATACAGATGACTACAAAAAAGATCTTCAGCCTGCAGATTTAGCATTTGATATGAGGGATTACCTTTTCCCAACCGGTTCGGCCTTCCAGGAAGTCCCTGTTTCCCCGATGACAGGACTACCTTTTATTTCCTTTAAACACACAACAAAGGCAAATTCCTCATCCCTTCCCAGGGTATTTGCCAACATAGCAACCGGCATAAAGGGTAAGCAGGCGCTCATAAGGCGATTTGAACCTTTTGTCACTATGGATGTTTATGGGCAATAACAACCATTCGTTTTTCCATGAGCCCCCGGTCTTCCTCCTTGTTATTCCCATTATGAAGGAAAGGGGTCCTGTTGATTTCTATTGATCCAAACCCCGCTGATTTGAGCATGGCCATGATTTCTTCAGGGCTGTACAGACGAATGGAATAGACGGCTTCACGGATCACGCCTTTGCTTACGGATTGAACCTTTTCCAAGGTATAGACCCTGTTTTTCCTCAGGCTCCTTTCACGGTATACAACGATATCAGCATTCGCCTTGTGGCTGGACCGGGGAACAAAGTTATTCAGGACATGTTTTTTATCAGGGAGATCCAGCAGGAATGATCCATTGGGTATGAGCAACCTGAATACTTCATGAAGCAGTTCCTCGTTTTCTGAATCTTCCGAAAAATAGCCGAATGAGCCTGCAATCATGATAATAATCTTGAAGCATTGTCCTGTCAGGCACATATTTCTGGCATCGTTTTGCATAAACATGACATCAAGCCCCTCTCTTTTGGCCTGTTTTTTTCCGTGCAGAAGCAGGGGCCTTGAATAATCGAGCACAGTGAGGTCACGAAATCCCCGGCGGGCCAACTCCAGGGAATGGCGCCCCTGCCCGCCACAAAGATCCAGGATGGGCCAGTCTTTATGCAGTCCAAGGGCCTTTTCTATAAAATCCACTTCCTGGCCTGTGATCACTTCGTCCAATACCGACCGGGCATCAGTTGTGAGGTAGACCTCGTCAAAAATGGTTTTCCACCACTCTGAATCGGCCTTTTCTGTTATGTTTTCCTCAGGCATTTTCATATCCCGTTTTTTTATCCATTCATCAGGTCTGCCCCCAGGCTGAAGAGGCCGTCAGACACCATTAATGCAGGGCTCCCCTGCCAGGGCTGTTTTATGGCAAGCTCTCTCTCCTCTTCTCCCACCTGTGCCACATTATCCAGTTTGCCTGCCCGCCACAGCTTTTCCAGTTTTATTGCGTCATGCCACAGGGTTCGTGCATATCTTTTAAGCTCAGATATGTGATCAAGGGTCAAGAGCCTGGGTCTGAGGGAGACGGTGATAGGACCCAGGAGATATGTAAAACCTGTATCTATAGCCCGTTGATTGACCTCCTCCTGAATCTGTACGAATCCCTGGTAACCCAGTTTCATCAGGGCATCATTTATTTTTTGCACTGCGCTTAGAGGTGAGATATCATTTCCAAGCACTGCCAAAGGCTGGATTCCTCCCCCGGATCCCACATTGGTGGGTACGCCACCGAATCTGGCAAGAAAGCCCTGAAGTCCTTCATCCGTGATAAAACAACGGAAATCTGTCTGCCATTCCCTGAGAAAAAGGGATCTTTCCTCCTCCATGGGCCATGTGCTCATCTCGGACCACAGACCCAATGGGACAAGCTCCTGGACAATGTAGTCTCCTGAATCAATGGCCGTCTGGACATGCCTTTTGGGATTCTCTCCTGCATATCCCACAAATATGCCATGGCCTGAATATCCATGTACAGGTTTAAGCAGGAGTCTTTCCCAGTTCTCCACTGTCCAGGTCACAAGGTCATGGATATCCTCCCCATTCGGTCCTGTCGTACTCCTGGGATAAAAAAGACGCGTCCATGGCGTGTGTTTTACTGTCTCCTCACTCAAGTGTGTACGATATCTGGTAGTGATCACTTCAAAAATTCCTTTTGCCCCCAAGGGCTCCATGCCACGGGGATTTACCAGTATGCCCTGTTCAATTGCCTGCCTGATGGGGCTGATATCCTCCTCATGCCCGATCTTTGTAAGCACATTCAGGTTAAAATCCATAAAGATAACTGTGGCCTCGTCCCCCCTGCAAAGGACCTTTCCATTTTTTAATGAGAGATGATCCGGGCCTGCAAGAGAGGCCTTTACTCCATCCAATTTATTCAGATAATCAACAAAATTTTTGTTTTCCAGCACCACGTCCAGGGTTTCTTTTTCTGCCAGGAGTACAGCGTGTACCGGATTTCTGCCATATGATCTCTTGTGGGCACGCAATATCATACGGGCAAATCCGGGGACGGCATTGATCTGGGGATGATCAAAATCTATATCCACTCCCACATGGACATTCTGGAGGATCAGATCCCATGCCATTTTTCCCAACTCCTGGGCAATCCTCTGGTATTCCCATCCTCCGGGACTGCCCATGTTCCATTCTCCATGATAGCCTTTCACGGTTTCCATTTGTGCAAAACCTCCTCTGATTTCGTTCGGGCCTTTGTCCCGGATTCCTGTCAGCTCTACTATGTCCCGGGAGAAAGACTCCTAACCGTTTTTATTTATAGCCGCTGCCCGGATTTGCATGATCTCCTGGAATTTTTTTTCCACAAGATAGAAAGGTATTTCACCGATACTCAGGAGTGTGTCATGAAATATCTTAAGACCTGTTCCGGAGGCAAAGCGTTCCCTCAGCCGCTTGATCTCCTGTAATCCCGTAAAATAACACAGTTGATAGCCTGGTGTAAGGGCGAAGTGAACGGCCTGCTGTCGTGCGCTTTCCGGAGAAAAACCCAGTTTTCTGATCCTGTCGGCCGCCAGCTCAAGGGTGGTCCTTCCTGTTTGAAGTTCTATGTCAAGTATGGCCCTCAAGGAACGCCACAGTTGGCGCTGGAGTTGAACAAGACTTTGGCTCGGATCACGAACATAACCCAGCTCACCAACAAGTGTCTCCCCATAACATGCCCATCCCTCGTAAAAGAGAGGTGATTCTATCTGCCTTCGGATCGGATTTGGATGATGTATACGCATATGATCCAGCAGATGGTGGCCAGGATAAGTCTCGTGGGCAGATAAAAAAGGAGCGTGGCTTACAACTGCCCCTGACCTCACTTCTCCCGGTTTGATGTAAAATATTCCACAGGCATTGGTACTGCCTGTTAAAGGTGCCCTGTATGAGGCCGTGGCCCTGAAGGAACGCAGATAGGAGGGGGTTTCAAGGACTATTACCTTTTCACCATGTGGGAGTGTCAAGATATCATTTGAAGCGAAAAAATGCCTGAGATTATTGACCTCGTTTCTGTACAATTCCAGCATATCCCTGGTGGTCAATGAGAACCGGCTCTTTTCATCTATAATTTGTTTCCATCCTTTTCCCGTGTTGATCCTGTCTGCCATGGAGCAAAGTCTTTCTTCTATCTTCCTGTATGAATTCCATGCCGAATCCTCCACCTCTCCGAGCGTTTTCGGGTAGAGAAGGGCCTCGCTCAAGAGTCTTGTCATACGCTCTGATCCTATGGCAAACTCCTGCTTCAGTGGCAGCCTGGTCAACCCCGTCCGGTAACGATTTAAGGCCATTGAGATATCCCGGTTATGCCTTGCAAGTTCCCTGTCCCCTGTCATTTCAGTATTGATAAAGGCGCTCATGTCACTCTGAAAAAAGGAGATGGCGTCCTTGGCCATATTCATGGCCGATTCAAGTGAAATCCCGGATATGGTCCCCAGGTTTTTCAATGCCTGATCCAGAAAGGGTGGAATCTGGGAAAATATTGCAAGGAGATTTTCCCTTAGCCGGTCTGGCGGGATGCCTTCCTGGGAAATGGTTTGGTCTATCGCAAAGAGGGGAATCTTGATATGGAGTGTCGGATCGTTTTGCCACACCCTGAACTCCCCAAATTCTCTGATAAAATCATCCATGGAATGTTTGAGAAGGACAAGATCGATTTCATCTTCAAGTCCGCTTGTTGTAAGAGAGGAGGCTTCGGTTATAAGGGCCTTGACATATCTGATATGATCCTGGATCCGTTCTGGTCTCAGATCGTCCAGAATATGAAGGTGGTGAAGGGCCTGTTCGGATCGGGGAAGGAAATAGAATTCATCACTCGCGCATTGCTGGGGAAGGTTTTTCCCAAGGTAAACGAAAAAGTCCTTTGCTATTGATTCGGCACTCCTGCCTTTTTCATTGGATCCCATGCAACCTCACCTGACTATCATCCAGCCATATGGCCGCTGTATACATCCCTGTTGACTGTATGTAGCCGATATGCAAGAGTGATTCAACTGTTTTTAAAAGGGGGATCAGCATGTCAATTGCGATGCAGGTACGTGGACCTTCTGACGTAGGGCTTTATCCTGAACTGAATATGGTGCCCAAAGGGGTACATCATATTCACCTCATGGGCATCTGTGGGACAGGGATGGCGTCTCTTGCCGGCATACTCAAGGAGGAAGGGTTTCTTGTGACAGGTTCGGACCGGGATATCTATCCACCCATGAGCGATTTTCTTGAAAGCCTGGCTATTACCCCCATGAAAGGTTATGCCGCGGATAATCTCAACCCCAGACCGGATCTGGTAGTTGTGGGAAATGTGATCACAAGGGATAATCCCGAGGCCATTGAGCTTTCCCGCCTCAAGCTGCCATACATCTCTTTTCCCCAGGCCCTCAGATATTTTGCCATAAGGGAGAAAAAGACAATTGTGGTATGCGGCACACACGGCAAAACTACCACCTCTTCGCTTGTTGCGTGGGTATTGAACAGGGCGGGAATGGATCCCGGTTTTATGATCGGCGGGATCCCCAAAAATTTCCAGAAAAATTTCAATATTGACAAAGGGCCATACTTTGTAATTGAGGGGGATGAATATGATACGGCATTTTTTGATAAGGGTCCAAAATTTCTGCATTACAGGCCGTGGATCACCATTATTACCAGCATAGAATTCGATCACGCCGATATTTACCGGGATTTTGATCATGTCGTATATAATTTCAGGAGGCTGATAGGACTCATGCCCCCTGAAGGTGTTATTATAGCCAACCAGGATGATCCTGCTGTCATGGCAGAGGTTGAAAATTCAGGGTGCCGTGTCCTGGGCTACGGCATTTCCGAAAACAATGCCTTGTGGAAGGCAGCCCATATCTCGATGGATGAAGATTTCACACGCCTTACAGTACTCAAGAAGGGGAAAGAATATATGGAGATTTCCACACCCATGTATGGCCGCCACAACATATCCAATCTCTTGTCTGTCATTGTCCTCGCAGATCTTCTGGGGATCCGGCCCCCTACCCTTTCAAAGGCCATAAGGGATTTTGGGGGAGTCAAGAGGAGGCAGGAGATCCTCGGACAGAGGGATGGCATACTCATCATTGACGATTTTGCCCATCACCCCACAGCGGTCAAAGAGACCATTTCCGCGGTAAAGCAGAAGTTCAATGATCGCAGGCTGATTGCAGTGTTTGAGCCCAGGTCCAATTCGAGCAGGCGAAACGTATTTCAAGAGGCCTATGCATCGGCGTTTGACGATGCGGAGATAACCATGATTCCCGAGCCCCCTTTGATGGACAAGATCCCGCCCGAAGAACGGTTATCATCAAAACGCCTGGTGGAAGATCTTAAAAAGAGGAGTCTCAAAGCCTTTTATTTTTCAAATAGTGACCTGTTGTTGAAAGACCTGACAAAAAAGTCTGCGCCCGGAGATGTCGTCCTGTTCATGTCAAACGGCGCCTTTGACAACCTGCCCCGGCGATTTCTGGAAGGCCGCTGACATATGAATTTTACAAGGCGCTTTCCCCTGCCGTCCTGCTACGTCTGGCCTCTCCCTCGATAAAAATGCGTTTTACCAGGGGGTGAGCATGTTTTATCCGGGCATCAAGCCGTTGAATAGCACGCTCAACCTCATCGGCCATGAGGCTGTTCTTGAAATCCACACTGATATTGACCAGGATAAACTCAGGCCCGATATGGAGGGTCAGCACTTCGTTGACGTGTTCGATCTCCGGACATTCTTCTGCCATGCGCCGGATATCACGTACTACCTCGGGAAGGGCGCTTTCGCCTACCAGCAGTCCCTTGGTCTCCCAGGCCAGCCAGACGGCAGTGCCACCCAGGATTATGCCTATAACAATGGAGGCCAGGCCGTCATAGAACAGGTTACCTGTGACATCTCCCAATATGATGCCGGTCAGGGCTACCAGCAGCCCCAGTATGGCTGCCGAATCCTCAAATACCACTACAAACACCGAGGGGTTTTTGTCCCGATGAACTGCTTCGATAAAGCCCCGGCGGCCTTTTATCTTTGAAAATTCCTTGACGGCGATGAACCAGGATCCTCCCTCAAACAGGATAGAAAAACCCAGGACGATATAATTGACCATCACCTTTTCTACGGGATGGGGACTGATTAGCCGGTTGACCCCCTCATAGATCGATATGCCTGCGCCCACGGCAAAAATCATAATGGCTACCACAAAACTCCAGAAATAGACCTCCTTGCCATAACCGAACGGGAACTGTTCGTCTGGTGGTTTGCGAGATCGCCACAATCCATATAGCAGGAGGGCCTGATTGCCGGTATCCACAACAGAATGGATGCCCTCGGAGAGCATGGCAGCACTGCCTGTCAGCCAGGCAGCAACAAACTTGGTTGCTGCAATCAGCATATTACCCAGGAGGGCAGCATAAATAACCTTTTTTGATGCCGAAGCGGACATGTCACTATTTCCCCGAGTTTTTCAGCACCAGGAGTCCCGGTCTGTTCAGAAGGTTCTCGTGCGCCGTGTATTTCTTTTTTGTATCAATATGTTTATTATGTCTATGCATATATTAATGCCCCGGGCAACGAGAGGAACAGGATCATCCCATGATGCTACTGAATGCAGTTTCCTGTATTTCATGCATCTCAATATTTCCCCCGCAGCAAGCTTCTTCCGTTTCAGGAGGATCAAACAGGAGGCGAGGTCAGCAAAGTCGTCTATCCATAAAATATTGTCAGGGAATTCAAGCGAATTCTTTATAGGATATCCGGCAGCATCAAGATATGCAATGTACTCAATATCCAGGCCGCATGCGGCTGCCAGTCTGTTTTGCAATGTTGTCCGGGCATTTATTTCTATCAGCTTGTATCTCCCGTCCCTGGGATCTTTTTTCAGTTCTGGTGCTGCCAAACCATGATAGCCTATTGCCTTGAGTACCTTTATGCCCTCTTCCATTGCATCAGGCCTTGATATACTCCTGCAGAATGAACCGCTGCCGAAATCAGGCGGATATTGCCTTATTTTATCCCAACCACAGAATGCCAGAGGTTCTGCTTCCTTGTTGAAGTAGGTATAAAACTCATAAATGTCCCTTCCCGGAATTATTTCCTGTATCATCACCTCAAAATTTTTCTTTTTAAGCCTCGAGGATGCGTGGTCAAGCTCCCTGGCAGAATTTATGAAAAAGCATTTCCTGTGGAACGATTCCTGGAATGGTAAGGAATAGGCCGGCTTAATAATATACGGGAAATTGATTTCCCTGCCCATTGATCTGAGTTCGCTGATATTTTCAGGAAAATAAGTAGATGCGTGAGGAACTTTCAACTCGTCAAGAAGCCTGTAAAATTTTCTTTTGTTTACCAGTTTCAGGACAATCTCATGGTCCGGAACAGGGAGGTAATAGAACTGCTCCAACTCTTTTTTATGCTTTGAAAAAGTCAGCACTTCCCTGTCTCCGACGGGGATTATCATGATTTTCCTGGTGAGCTGTTTCCCAAAATCAAGCAGCATCCCTGTTAACTCGGTTCCGGATTCACTTGACCCCCTGCATTTTAAGCGCTGACTGACATATCTGGAATATCGTGCTATAGAACCTCGTACAGTATCAAGGTATATTACCCGTATACCGCGCCTTCCAAACCCCCTTACTATGCCCAGGCCATTGGCAGTAGTACCAGCGGTAACCATTACTCCTGTCAGATCTTCTGTCACCTCAATCTATCCATCCTTTTCGGTTCTGAATCCCTCGATATCATGGATATCTTCAATCATCAAGGTTTCCGTGAATATGCAGCCAAACGAAAAAAGGAAAACCCGTGCCAATCCACGCCCCCGCACGGGGGGCGAACCCGGATCATCCCCACGTGTGTGGGGAACACCCAGTATAATGTGATAGAGGCTAATGTGTACCACAATATTTAGTTGCTCAAGTACAATAACCTGCCGGATATGCTATCCAGTTACTTCCATGACAACCTGTGCTGAATTGGTGGCGCAATCTGACAGTTCATCAGGCAGTTTTCCATTATGCGGTTGTATGTTTTTATCAGTAACTCCTCAAGGCTGAGAACATCTTGGCGGTTGTAAGTCAACAGCAACTTGAGCGAGGAGATATCGGCCTGATATCTATATTGATACCACAAAATCACAGC
>CAZQAA010000157.1:0-19035 GCA_964591255.1 uncultured Desulfobacterales bacterium
AGATCCTGCCGTATTCGAGTATCTCTCGCATATCTGTAAAGATTCCGACACTGCCTACTTCCTTGCCGTCTATTGTGATGATGGATGCAGAAAGGGTAACCGGTATCTCCTCACCGTTTTTGGCAGTAATAGTCATGCTGGTGGGATTAAGCTCCCCTGGGGGACCATAATCGGGACTCCGCATCTTTCTCATGTTTTCTCTGCCCAGCCCCAAGTCATAGAAATAGCTCACATGTCCCTTATCGATGATTTCGTCTGCCGTGTAACCCGTGAGGCGTTCCATGGCTTCATTGAAGATAAGGACATTACCCTTTGTATCCAGAAAGACGACTCCGTCTGCAGAGTTCTTGATGACATTCTCAAAAAATGTCTTGGATTTTTGTACCTCTTCCTGCAGTCTGACCCTTTCGGTTATATCCCTTGAGGCCTCGACTATTTGAACTATTTTACCATGATCGTCTTGTATTGGTGAAGTATTGACTATTTCGAAGCGTTCCTCTCCACTTGTTGCCTTATATTCCTGGGTGACGGTAACTATTCCATTTTTTGTTTTGACCTCTTCCATATAACAGGTTTTTCCGCATTTATGACATGGCCGATCAAGTCCATATCTTATCTCATAGCACTTTTTTCCTGTGAGATCCTTGTCTGATAGATTAAATTCTTTGAGAAAGGTCTTGTTCACCCTGTCAACGGTCATATCAGGATTCACAACCATTATCCTGTATGGCAGAGAATCTAAAATAGTTTGAGTATGACGAATTTCCCTGTGGAGATTTTGCGGCGGTTTGACCGTGACAGATGGCTTTTTTCCCATGGTGTTGGTATCTCCGTGCTTCATATGATTTATGATGAAAGAATACTCAACGCAGTCGATCAACCACTTTTTTTTCCAGATCTTTAATGATAATTTTCAGGTTCCTGCTTGCCTTAATAGGTCCCGAGTTATTCCAGCCCTTTCCAAGGGCTTCATCCCTTTTTTCTCTAAATTGTTCAAGGGTTGTGGCCATGGACTCCCATATGAATAATTTTTGGAGAACGTGTCTTTCCGGGGCTGTCAGGTCGGTTTCGGTATCAAACGATTGGCCATTTTTTGTAGTGACTATCATGGTGAGTATGTTAATAGATGAGATATTAAAAATTCAATAAAAAAGCCCGGAAGAACATATATATTTCTTCCGGGCTTTTTTGTGTGAAAATAGAACTTTTTTAAACTTGCGGCCTCGGAAGAACTCTTGCTATTTCAGCAATTTCGTGGACTCGGTGCTCCCATTCTATCGCCATAAGGTGAACCCCTGCCACTCCCTCCATCTCTTTAAACTCTTCAATCTGCTCCACGGCAATTTTAATACCTTCCGAGGCAACTTTGCCTTTACCTGCACCTTTTAATCGTTTGATCAAGGATTCTGGGACATCCATACCTGGCACCTGTGTCGCCATATACCGTGCCATACCTACACTTTTCATGGGAGTGACCCCGGCCAAAATATAACACTTTTCGGTAAGTCCCATATCAACAGCACGTTTCATGAATTCCCTAAATCGATCCATATTGTAAATACATTGTGTTTGAATGAAATCCGCCCCTGCTGCTATTTTTTTTGCAAGACGGTGGACCCGGTAGTCGAACGGTTCGGCAAATGGATTTGAAGCCGCACCGATGAAAAGCTTAGGGGGTACATCAATATTTTCTCCATTTAAGAATCGTCCCTCATCCCTCATCTGTTTTACCATATTGATAAGCTGAATAGAATCAATATCAAATACATTTTTAGAGTCAGGGTGGTTGCCGAACCTTTGATGATCACCGGACAGGCAAAGCATATTGCGGATACCATGGGCATATACCCCGAGGATGTCACTCTGCATTGCCAATCTGTTTCGATCCCGACATACCATTTGAAAATTAGGCTCCAGTCCTTCATTAACAAGGAGGATGGATGCCGCCCAGCTCGACATACGTACAACGGCGGTCTGATTGTCTGTTACATTTACGGCATCTACACATCCCTTCAGGTGTTTTGCCTTTTCTTTGACATGCTCCAAATTTGCTCCCTGAGGAGGACCACATTCACCGGTAAAAGCGAAATGTCCTGCTTTTAATACTTTCTCCAAATTGCTTCCTGATTTGTAGTTGCTCATTTTGCCAGTTCCTCCCTGATTGTTCTGCGCGGGCCGCCATCCCTTGCCGTAATCCAGCTTTTGGGGGGCCTGAATTCAAGGAGATCATCTAAACGCCCCTGTTCCATTTTTTTCCTGACAATAATATCCCAGATACAGTCAACATCGTTAGATATCTCGCATTTTCCATTGTTGGAGCCACCACACGGACCATTTTGAAGGCTCTTGGAGCATCTTGCTATGGGACATAGACCACCAAAATAGTGAACTATACACTGTCCACATCCAGCACACCTTTCAGACCAGATTCCATGTTCTACAGCCCCGCCCATAAATTTTGTATTTACTCCGGGAAAGATTTTTGCGTCAATATATCTTTCCGACAGGAACTGGGGGCCCACACCACATGCCAGGGAAATAACGCCGTCATATTCTCCAATGATATCCTTGAGTTCATCCACGTATTCTGGATCACACTGGCGTTCAAGGGTATGTTCAGACACCTTGATTTCATAATTATTTTTTTTGCTGCTATCCTTAATGTGGAAGCCAGAATCCCCACTTCCTTGGCACCTCCCACATTACATACCGTGACACACCCCTTGCATCCCACAACAAGGATCCTGCCAAGGCCGTTAATCATATCAAGTAGTTCCTTAACTGGTTTTTGCTCAGCAATAATCATTAGTTATACCTCTCAGAATAAATGGGGTTATATGTTTATTTCTGAAAAAGCGGCCCTAACTCCTGGGCCTTTCTGGTCATCTCATTTGCCGCCTCTATAAATTCATAGCCTTTTCCCGCATACAGGCTATATATTCCTATCCGTTCAGGTTCAATATCAATTTCCTCTAGAATTTTTTTGACCTGCTCCACCCTCTTTTTTGCCTTAAGGATACCAGTTATATACTTGCAGCTGTCTTCCTGGCATCCGGCAACATAAACAGCATCTGCCCCGGATTCAAAAGGTTTTAGTAGATGCAGTGTCTCAATACGGCCAGTACATGGGATCTGGATTATCTTAATATTGTCCGGTATAGCTTTGCCCATGCCATTTGCCACACCGACCGCGGCTGATGCACAATTGGAGCAGCAAAATGCTATAATTTGAGGTTTAAAGTTATCCATAATCAGAGCTCCTTAAAGTTCGATAAAAATTTTCCAATTACAATTTACAATCTGTTAAAATTTGATCTATGCTGTCATCACTCTGGTAATTACTTAAGACTTAAAAGGATTGACGGCGCCTCGGCCAGCATATGGTCACTGCAAGTAGACATTATAATGGCTTTTCCTGGACATTCGGCCACGCACATACCACAACCCTTGCATAGGGCGGGTTCAATATAGGCCGCACCCTTTTCGTGATCTATATAGGGAACTTCAAAAGGACATGTCCGCACGCAAGTACAACAAACTGCACATTTTTCAGGCAGCACCTCTGCCACAAATCCTCCCATTTGGAGTGTATCATTTTTCAGAATCTCCATTGCCTGGGCAGCAACGGCCTTTGCCTGAGAAATGCTCTCGTTCAGGTCTTTTGGATAGGCAGCAAGGCCGGTTATATAAACTCCCTGTCTCGTACTATCCATCGGTTTCATTTTTTCAGGCGATTCTGCAAAAAAACCATTCTTGTCAAGATTGACACCGAAAATATCAGCCAATTCATTGTTGCCTTTTCCAACAATGGCAGTTTGAAGAGAAATAAAGTCTGCCATAATGGAAACAGGTCTTCCCAAAACATGGTCTTTGACTGTGACTGTGATCTTGTCATTACTATTACTTTTGACCACAGGTTTGTTTTCCACATCATATCTAATAAAGATTACCCCTTTTTCTCGTGCTTCTCTGTAGAGGTTTTCCCTCTCTCCGAATGTACGTATTTCACGGTTGAGTATGTAAATATCCATATCAGGATTTTTGGTCTTAAGATCGATTGCCGCCTTTACGGCAAAGGTGCAGCAAAGGTTGCTGCAATATGGACGCTCGGGTTCACGTGATCCTACGCACTGGATAAAAACGGCTGTTCCGGCATTATAAACACCGGAATCATTATCTGACATCTTTTTACTCAATTCTGACCAAAGATAGACATTCTTATTCTGCCCATAAAGATATTCTCCAGATCTGAAGATCTCGCCTCCTGGCGCCAGAACCGTGATCCCATGGGATACTTCCTCGGTTTTGCCATCTCTTTCCAAGACAGTAACAAAATTGCCGGCCACACCTTTGTTCGCCTTGATGTTCCCTCCGGTAATTACAGTAATATTTTTGTCCTCTTTTACAGAAGAGACAAGGTCTTTCAGGTAGGCTTTCACATCATTCCCCTGCCAGGTGCTACCCACATGCCGTCCGTGGCCACCCAGATCCTTATCCTTTTCCACAAGTGTTACAGGATATCCCTCTTTTGCCAAGGACAGAGAGCATTCAAGGCCTGAGACGCCTCCGCCTACAACCAGTGCCCGCTTCACGACAGAAATATTTTTCAATGGGGGAGCGGAAACGACTGCTGCGCGCGAAACACCCATTCTGATGCGATCTTTTACCTGTTTTGATACCATCTCCGGTTCAATTGCCCGTAAGTCAACGGTTTCATAAAGGAATGGGTTCAGTGCAACCCTCCTAAGGGCCTCCTCAATAATGCTTTTATGTATGACCGGTGTGCAGCTTGCAAAGACCAGCCTGTTGGCCCCACTTTCCTTGAGGCCTTTAGTGAGGGTTTTAACGATATCGTCTTCCACCTGAATGACGGAGCTGACTCCCGGTATTTGCCGGGCACTTTCTTCCACTGCTGTCCCAAGACCAGGTGCCATCTCATTGCATAGATGATAGGCCACAAGGATATTTGGTTCTTCTCCCCCCCTGTCTATAGGTTCTGGATATTCTTTTGGGGTCTCAAAGGGCTTGGGGGCAAGGCATGAGGCTATTTCTGACACGGCTGCGCTGGCCTGAACAATGGACTGGCTTATATCACTTGGGCCGGCAAGTCCGCCACAGACAAAAACGCCAGGTAGATTTGTGGAAACGGGATTGAACGGCACCTTTTCAATAAACTGCGTCTCTTCTATATTGACACCTATTTTTTTTGCCAGTTCAATCGCATCTCCTGAAGGTTTAATGCCCACAGACAGCACAACCATATCGAAAATTTCTTTCAAAGATTCACCACTGTCGTCGACAAAGGTGATTTCGATATCTTCACTTCCGGGTACGGTATCAACGGTATGAACCCTGCTGCGTATAAGGCGAACATCCCCTTTGACGGCATCATTCAGATAGTCTTCGAACCCTTTTCCGTGGGTCCTCATATCCATATAGAATATGGTTGTTTCGATATCTTCATCGTATCTTTTGGTGTTGACGGCCTCTTTAAGCGCATACATGCAGCATACCGATGAGCAATATGGGGCATCGCAGCGGTTTATATCCCTTGAACCGACACACTGGAGCCATGCGATTTTTTCAGGTATCTTGCCGTCAGAGGGCCTTTTGGGTATCCCTTTTTCAGGTCCAAGAGGTTTTTGAAGCTGTTCATATTCCACACTTGTAATAACATTGGGGAGATGTCCATAAGAATATGTTTCGTGACTCGTTGGATCGAATGGCTCGATACCCGCAGCCAATATGATTGCGCCCACTCTAAGTTCGTTGGTCCCTGTTTCTGTATTGATTGATACGTCAAATGCACCAAGAGATCCTGTGACAGACTCTACAGTCGTATTCAACATCACACTTATGTTTGGATCTTGCTCGCATGCGGCAACTCTGGGATCCAATTTACAACACGCACACAAGGGATAAATCCTGTATAAATTAGGTATCATACCCCCTAATGAAGCCGTTCGTTCAATTAGATAAACTCCATATCCCGACTTGGAAAGGGAAAGGGCGGCCTGGATACCAGCAATGCCGCCACCTATAATCATAACTTTACCTTCTGGCTTGTCTTGACCCATAAGATTAGACTCCTAAATTCTCTCTATCTTTATTTTTATGATGAAAAAGATCTTTCTTAAAATTTAAAAAAAACGGGGTAATTATTTCCCGTTTGAGGCCTTTTTCCCCTGAAAATTTTATTAAACACCAATTTTTGCCACAGTATAGACTCTCGTGTCAAGGGAAAATATGAGATTTGTCAGGTAACAATGTCAGTTAGCCTCTCGGCATAACTATATTCCGGCTATCAATTTCTGAAAAAAGCTTTGAAAAAAAAAATCCATTTTTTTATACTCCGAACGCTGTCTCAGCCTGCACTAATTAATTTCATCCAGAAAGCTAAGGAGGAAAAATGGATCCCCAGGAAACAATCACTATCAATGGACAGGAGTTTTCATTTGCACCGGGTGAAACCATACTTGAAATAGCAACCCGTCATGGCATTTATATCCCCACCCTTTGCTATCTGAAGGGTGCTTCCCCCACCGGTGCTTGCAGGATCTGTCTGGTTGAAGTAGAAGGTGCTAAAAGCCTCGTGGCGTCCTGTGCAACTCCTGCAGCACCAAAAATGGTGGTAAGGACCGAGACTCCGGATGTGGTAAATGCCCGGCGCATGAATCTGGAACTGCTGCTTGCATCAGGTCACCATAACTGCCTTGTCCAGGATATGGATTCAGATTCCTGGACAGATTTTCAGTTAGACACCATGTCGACAAAGGGACACCAGGATCTTTGTCCTGTCTATGGAGAGTGCCGCCTTCAGGATCTGGCTATTCGGTACAGGGTAAACCCTGGTCGCTTTGCACCCGTTGAATCCAAATATCCGGTTGAAGACGTCAACCCTTTTATTGTGAGAGATTTTTCCCGATGCATTCTTTGCGGCAGGTGTATCCAGGCCTGCAATGGAGTGCAGGTAAATAACGCCATCAGCCTGGGTTACAGAGGGGCCGTATCCAAGGTAGTGACCAAGGGAGACAGGCCTCTCAAAGACTCCGACTGTGTCTTTTGCGGTGAATGCCTGCAGGCCTGTCCGGTGGGTGCCTTGGTTTCTAAAAGTGAGTTTTATTCCACGGTGTCGATTAATGAGACGAAACAGGTTAGAAGTACGTGTTCCTATTGCGGTGTGGGTTGCCAGATATATCTGCATGTGAAAGAGGATAGGATAGTCAGGATAACAGGGGTGGAGGATGCAGCCCCGAATTTCGGAAGTCTTTGCGTTAAGGGCCGTTTCGGATATGATTTTATTCAACACCCTGATCGGCTTACAAGCCCGTTAATAAAGGAAGATGGGAAATTCCGGGAGGCTTCATGGGATGAGGCGCTGGAGTTGGTGGCCAAGAGGATGGGTGCTATCAAAGAGAAATCGGGACCGGATTCTATCGGACTTCTTACAAGCGCCCGTATTACAAATGAGGAAAATTATCTTGCGCAGAAATTTGTTCGGGCGGTTATAGGTACAAACAATATAGACCATTGTGCCAGACTTTGACATTCCTCAACCGTGGCCGGTCTGGCCGCAGCATTCGGGAGCGGTGCCATGACAAACCCGATAGCTGATGTGGAAAAATCCGATGTAATATTGATAACCGGGTCAAATACCACAGAAAATCATCCTGTTCTGTCTACATATGTGAAACGTGCCGTATCCTTTAAGGGAGCCAAGTTGATTGTTATAGATCCCCGGAGGATCCCTATCACGCGTTTTGCCACCATATGGGCACAGCAAAATTTAGGCACGGACGTTGCCTGGATAAACGGGATGATTCATGTGATCATTAAAGAAGGTCTGTATGATAAATCCTATGTTGAGTCTCGAACCGAAGGTTTTGAAAATCTTAAGACAGTCGTTGAAAAATACACCCCGGAATATGTAGAGGAAATCACAGGAATCCCTAAGGATCAACTCGTGGAGGCCGCGCGCCTTTATGCACAGGCAGATACCGCCTCCATACTCTATGCCATGGGAATCACCCAGCACATTACCGGAACGGATAATGTCAAGTCCCTTGCCAACCTTGCCATGCTGTGTGGCAATGTGGGAATCGATGGAGGAGGAGTAAATCCCCTTAGGGGCCAGAATAATGTCCAGGGGGCCTGTGATATGGGGGGGCTGCCCAATGTATATACAGGATATCAGAAGGTGGATGATCCGGAAGTTCGGGAGCGTATGGAGAAGGCCTGGGGCATTGAAAAGCTTCCTGACAAACCCGGCGCTACTGTTACCAGCATGATGCAGATGGCCCACCAGGGGGAGCTGAATGCCCTTTATATTATCGGTGAAAACCCAATGATATCAGATCCAGATCTAAATCACGCCAGAAAAGCCCTCGAAAACCTTGAGTTTTTGGTGGTCCAGGATATATTTCTTACCGAGACCGCCCAGATGGCCGATGTGGTATTACCGTCTGCGGCGTTTGCGGAAAAAGAGGGAACATTCACAAACACAGAGAGAAAGGTTCAGCGTGTAAGGAAGGCCGTAAACCCACCCGGACAGGCAAGGGAAGACTGGAGGATAATATCCGATCTCGCGGATAAGATGGGATATTCTATGCGATACGGCAGTGCCAAGGACATCATGAGGGAGATTTCTGACGTTACACCTTCATATCGCGGGATAAACTATGATCGCATTGAGATTGATGGAATTCACTGGCCTTGCCCTACGATTGACCATCCGGGAACCCCGTGCCTTCATGTAGAGCAGTTTACACGCGGGTTGGGCCTGTTTCACGCGATTGATTATATTCCTCCAGATGAGTTGCCGGATGATGAATATCCCTTTTATCTCACTACCGGCCGGGTCCTTTACCATTACCACACCGGTACAATGACAATGAAATCAGACGGCCTAAATGAGCTTGCTCCCGATTGCTTTGTGGAGATATCACCGGAAGATGCCTTATCCTATAAGATTGAGGATAATGACCTGCTAAAGGTTACATCCAGACGAGGCCGGATTGAAGCGAAGGCAAAGGTGTCCAAGCAGGCAAAGGAAGGTATGGTTTTCATTCCATTCCATTACGCCGGGGCTGCAGCCAACGAACTCACCAATGCCGCATTAGATCCTGTAGCCAAGATCCCTGAGTACAAGGTGTGTGCTGTACGAATTGAAAAATTATAGACGGCATGGTCCATGCTGCACGGGAAGTACGGCAGTCCCCGAATAAAATCCGAATTAATCTAAATTTAAGAATATGGATACCATATTAAAAAATTGAAAATGATAAAATTTGCGCTGGGAAAAATTGACAAATAAACCCATGACACAAGAACGGGGGTAACAGAATGAGTAAAGTGCTATTTAGCTGCTGGAACGGAAAGGTCTTTGACAGTCGGACAAAGGAACTAGACACATCAGAATCTCCAGCTCATATATCATTGCC
Source organism: uncultured Desulfobacterales bacterium (assembly GCA_964591255.1). Taxonomy (GTDB): domain Bacteria; phylum Desulfobacterota; class DSM-4660; order Desulfatiglandales; family Desulfatiglandaceae; genus CAZQAA01. The sequence goes on from CAZQAA010000157.1 coordinate 9,441, forward strand.
ATCAGATTTCTTTAACGGAAAGGATGTCAAGGCATTCATGGGTTGGGGCGGCTTTGTGATTAAAGATTCAGAGATATCCATTGTAAATCTTTGTGTAGCTTTTCTTGAAAAAGTCCAACAAGAGTCGTGTGGACAGTGTACCCCATGCCGTATCGGTACAAAAATCATGCTGGAAATGATGCGCGGCATCGCTGAAGGTAACGGCAAGAAAGAAGACCTGACAGATATTATCTCTCTCGGCGAATTCATCAGAAACTCTTCTAAATGCAGCATTGGCCAGACTTCTCCCACGCCTGTTATTGACGCTATTACATATTTTAAAGATGAGTTTGAAGCTGTTATAGCAAATAAAAGCAGTCTGGAGACCAAAGGCGACCTGTCCCGATATATTGGAAAAGTTACAGCGCCCTGTATAAATGCCTGTCCGTCCCACCTCAATATACCTAAATATGTGGAACACATAAGATCCGGTCGGTTTCTCGAGTCCCTTCAGGTTATCCGTGAGAATACGTGCCTGCCGGGTGTGCTCGGCCGGGTGTGCGTAAGGCCGTGTGAGTCGAACTGCCGCCGTGGCAATGTGGATGAAGCTGTTTCCATAAAACACCTCAAAAGATTCGTCGCGGATTTCGAGTCTGACAGACATCTTATCCCAAAATTTCCTCAGCCAATATCCAGGAAAGATAAAAAGGTGGGAATCGTTGGAGCCGGACCCGCAGGTATAACGTGTGCCTACTATCTGGCCAAGAAGGGATATCAGGTGACAGTATTCGAACGTTTCGGCGAGCCGGGAGGAATGTCGGCCATGGGTATTCCCGATTATCGCCTCCCCCGTTCCGTGCTGAGGAGAGAAGTGGAAATTATACAGTCCGTAGGGGTGGAGATCCGTTACAATACCGCGGTGGGACGGGATATCACCATGAAAAAGATCAAAGACGAATTTGATGCCATCTTTATTGCTGTTGGTGCACAGGGAAGCTCCAGCATGCGCGTAGAGGGGGAGGATGTAGGCTATAAAGGGTTTATCCCCGGCGTAAAATACCTTCTGGATATCAATCAGGGCCGAGATCCCTATCCAGAAGGGAAAAAAATTGTGGTGGTAGGAGGTGGTAATGTAGCTATCGACTGTGTCCGGTCTTCTTTCAGAATAGGCAAGGAAGATGTCAATCTGGTTTACAGGCGGACCAGAAAAGAGATGCCGGCTGATGACCTGGAAATAAAGGACGCGGAGGAAGAGGGAGTGAAATTCCATTTCCTTTGCAATCCCACCAGAATCATTGCGGAAAACGGCAAGGTGATAGGGATCGAGTTGATCAAAATGGAGCTTGGTGAGCCGGATGAGAGTGGTCGGCGGCGGCCTGTGCCTGTGGAAGGATCCCAATTCATCATTGATACAGATATCCTCGTTCCAGCCATCGGCCAGGCCATCGATCTATCCTTCCTGGATGCTGACACCCAACTTGAGGTGACTCGCAGGAATACAATTGTTGTTGATCCTGAAACAATGATGACCAGCGAGGAAGGCATCTTCTCCGCCGGAGATTGCGTAACGGGGCCCGGGGCTTTGGTCACAGCAGCCGGGGGAGGGAGAACCGCAGCCTTAAGAATGCATGAATATCTCAGCGGCAAACCGATGAAAAAATCCGACGATGAGCTAATGGAGGACTTTTTCTCTGTAATCGGGGTATACGATCCTGCAGAAGATCTGGGGATCATAGGCGGGGGCCAGAGGAAACAGTTAACAATGATGCCGCCTTCGGAACGAAAATTCTCATTTGATGAAGTGGAATCAGGATTTTCGGTCAATGAGGCCATTGCGGAGGCGGATAGATGTCTCAGGTGCTACAGAATCGGGGTAGTCGCGTTATAGCCTCAGGGCTATGGAAGAAGAATATACTCCCTCAAAACTTAATCAATTACCATTAGTTATTATAAGAAGATCGTCAGCATAACATGCAAACGACGATGTGTCCTATAGCTTAACGTTATAAAATGTTAAGGATACTGGTTTGTGCAGACAGCTTATATCATGTATCGACGGAATTCTTCCTTGCACCTAACTCTTGTCATTAGCAGATCTTCTTTCCCCCTTCCCGTTATCCTGACCCAAAGCTCTCCGGTATCCCCTGTGTCGCTGTATGCTGCAGTCAGAGCTGCGGCCAGATCAATGACCTTACGGGAAACATTTCCCAGAACAAGCACAGTGGGCCCTGGCACGTAGGCCGCAGTAAGGATTAAATCATCACTCTTGGATAGGGCCTGTATCTTGTCGTTTTCTTGCTTGTTTCGTCCTACCACGATTTTTGTATCAGGTGCGATTCTGAAATGTCTTCCCCGTTTCAAAACCTCGATTTCCCGCAAGTCAAACTCCGGCCTTGAGGAGATAAGGTCTTTCAGCCGATTGGAAAAGGCCTGCTCGGTCAAAAGACATCCTCCGGCAGGAGACGGATAGTCTTCTATGTGAAGGGTATGGGCCAACTCCATTTGTGGTTTTCTTGAGCGTCCCCGAAAATTCATCAGGAGGTCTCTTTTAACCCATCCTTTTTCTTCCGGTATGGTCAGAGGGAGACATTTGGCTGAAAGCGGTCGCAAAAGGAGCCTGCCCAGACCACTTTCAGAGGCAACAAGATTCAAAGATCCCCTATTTTGAGACATGGGCCTTTGGCCCAGGACTTCTCCGGTTATAATGAAGCTTGCACCTTCCTGTTGGAGCATTTTTCCTGCAATCCGAAACATAAGGGCATGGCAGTCTATGCAAGGATTCATATTGCCTCCATAGCCATGCTTGGGATTTTTGACCACCTCCAGATGAGACCTTGTTATATCCACCACTTTAAAAGGCAGCCTCATGGCAGAGGCTGATTTTCTGGCCTTTTTGGATCCAAAGAACGGGGTTTCAAAAAAAAGGGCTAGGACATCAATGCCCTGAGCCCTTATCAGTTCAGCAGCCAGCATACTGTCCAGGCCCCCTGAAAAAACACATAGAGCCTTCATTTGTTTTCTATAATCCTGCCTTTTTCAGAGATTTTACCAGGGATTTTTGCTCCTTATTCAGGGTCCTGGGCACGGAGATACTGATCTCGGCATAGGCATCGCCCCGGCCACCACCCTTCATATGGGGAAGGCCATAACCTTTAAGCCGGAGTTTGGCATTGCATTGAGTCCCGGGAGGAATCTTGAGCTTGAGCTTTTTTTGATAAATGGTCGGGACCTCAATCTCCGTTCCAAGAACTGCATCTGAAAAACTGATTTTCTGCTTAAAATAGAGGTCATCTTTTTCTCTTCTAAAGATCGGATGATCAAGCACCTTTATCTTAATATACAGGTCGCCTGGCGGACCCCCGTATGGGCCCGGGTGCCCTTTATGTCGAAGTCGTAATTTCAGGCCATCAGGTGCACCTCCGGGTATTTTGACTGATACCGTTTCCTGACGACCCTCTACCTGATATGAAATTATTTTGTCTGTAGTCTTGGACAGGTCCTCGAGGGTAACAGGCAGCTCATAGACCAGATCTTGTCCTTTAACGTGTTTCATATAATTGTGTGAACTGGATCCTGCCGAACCAAAAGTCGAGCCGCCGGTGCGGTAGCTAAATTGATCAGTTCCTCCCAGCCCGTCAAAAATATGGCTGAAGATGTCACGATTCCTTCCGGCACCGCCGAAACCAAACTCTCTGAATATACTTCCAAAGTCAAAACCTTTGAAAATATCTTCCTGGGTAAATCGGTTTTGAAACCCGTCCGCTCCAAACATGTCATATTGTTTTTTCTTCTCCGGATCACTCAGGACGGCATAAGCCTCGCTAATCTCCTTAAACTTGGCCTCCGCCGATTTATCATCCTTATTCCGGTCCGGGTGATATTTAAGGGCCAGCTTACGATAGGCCTTTTTGATTTCATCTGCAGAGGCCGATTTTGACACTCCTAAAATCTTGTAATAATCTTTTCCTGGCATGTTCACTTTGGTCCTTGATTATAAATTGTAGGTATCAACTTGGTTTAATTAAAATATTAACCACAAGTCACAAGAAGTCAAGGCGAGATAAAGCCCATGATCATCGAAGCCCCTTTTGAATGGCTGAAACATTATGTGCCTTACGGATAGAACGGCTTTTTGCTTGACTCTATGGGTTTCATCTCATAAGGTGATTCTTGTCCTGATTATCCTGTAAAAACATTCAGTTAACATACAGTTCTGCCGGCTGATTCCCTTTTTCCGGTATGGAGGCGTATGATTACCAAACGTATCCTTATCATTGCACCTGCCCTGCTCATCTTTTTTTTGTTCCAGTCCTATTTATGGGTTCCCACTTATGAGGAGCAGACAAGGGGCAACCCGGATCGTCTGAGCGAATATATTGTTGCATCTTCCGGGGATGCAAGTCTTCTGAATCCTGTCCTTTCGGCGGATGCGGCCAGCAGCCAGGTGGAATCCATGATATTTGAAGGGCTTATCGACAGGGATGAGGATCTTCATTTCAGGGGTCGTCTTGCCACATCTTGGGAAATTTATGAGGAGGCCTATTTTTATATTAATGGATCAGGAAAAATCCCCGGGAAGGGTAAAGCGGATGCAGGTGAAGTGGTTGATCTTATAAAGCAGGCTAAACGAACAGACAGGCCTTTAATCCCGGCACTCAGGGCGTCTTTGGACAATATTGAAAAAATCAGCGTAATTCCGCCCAGGGAGTTTTCTGCAGTCCTTAATGAAAGAGCCCCTGAAGGTGAAAAAGATCAGGTGGTCAAGATCCACGTTACGGCCCCTGCCAGGATCAAGCTGACGTTGACAAAGGTTGACCAGGATCTGTTCCAAAACCTTGAGGAACTTTTGGGCAAGGATTATTTTGTATCTTTCCGGGGGGAAAAATATGTGTATGCTGATCATCCGGTGGAGAGGGATAATCTGGCTGCGTATGCCGCCACGCTCCTGCCTGCCACTGAGCACAACCCGGTCATAGTTTTCCATCTAAGGCCGGATGTCAGGTTCCATGACGGCCATATCTTTGATGCCGGTGATGTGAAGTTTACATATGAGGCCATTATGGACCCCAAGAATCTCTCCCCACGTATAGCAGACTACGAGCCGGTGAAAGGGGTTTTTGTGGTAAATCCCCTTACTGTGCGGATTGTTTACAAACGCCTTTACTCTCCTGCCATAGGGACATGGGGCATCGGAATTCTCCCCGAACACCTTCTTAATCAGGAGGCCTTAAAAAAAGAGGCCCTTCGCATGGGCAAAGACCCTGAAGCCTTCTCCTTGCGTGACAGTGGATTCAACCGCCACCCTGTAGGTTGCGGTCCTTTTAGATTCCGAGAGTGGAAGTCGGACCAGTATATAAGGCTCGTGCGCTTTAACGGATACTGGGAGGGCCCACCCAACTATAAATCATTTGTATTCAGGGTTATTCCCGATCCCCTCACCCAGGAAATGGAATTCTACGCTGGTACCATCGACCATTATACTGTGCAACCCCATCAGGTAGAGCGATTGAAAAGTGACCAAAGGTTCCAGAGCTTCTCAGGAACCTCTTTTGGTTATACCTACATTGGATACAACATGCGCAGAAAACCCTTTGACGACCCGAGGGTCCGCAGGGCATTAGGCATGGCCATTGATGTGGACAAGATCATTAAATATATACTTTACGGCCAGGGAGAGCGGATCACCGGCCCTTTTGTGAAACAGACAGACTATTATAATCACTATATCCCTCCTGTCCCTTATGATCCTGATGGTGCACTCAAGCTCCTCAAAGAAGTGGGTTTCAGGCGGAACAGGGAGGGATGGCTTGAAAAGGATGGAAAACAGCTTCAGTTTACCCTAATTACCAACAACGGTAATGACATCCGTAAGGCAATCCTGGCCGTTGCACAGGATGCATGGAAGCAGATAGGGATCAAGGTACGCACCGATCTCCTGGAATGGTCTGTATTCATCCAGGAACGGGTGGATAAAGGGGACTTTGATGCCCTTATCCTGGGTTGGAGCATGGGTATAGAACCAGACCTTTACCAGATATGGCATTCCAGCCAGACACATCCCCATCAGCTTAATTTTGTAGGTTTTGCAAATACTGAGGCGGACGATCTTATTATCAAGATCAGACAGGAATATGATCACAAAAAACAGGTAAAATATTGTCACAGGCTTCATGAAATCATAGCCCGGGAACAGCCGTATACATTCCTATTTGTACGAAACTGGACCGCTGTGCTTGACAAGCGGATTGTAATCAGGGATGTCGATAAAGATGGTAATGTGTATTACGAGAAAATAAGACCGACCAAGACAGGGAACTACAATTATCATTTCAACAAGTGGGTAAAACTTCCCAGGATGCCTGTTTTTGTCCAGTAGTGCTGATTATTTTCTCCAGAATTCAGGGGTTAACAGGACAATAACGGTATATATTTCCAAGCGGCCAAGGAGCATGCAGAATATAAGAACCCACTTGCCCACTACCGGGATCTGAAGATAATTTTTGACCGGCCCGACAATACCAAATCCTGGGCCAATGTTACCGATGGATGAAGCCACGGAGCCGATAGCAGATATCATGTCAAGGCCGATAGCCGTCATAATCAGACTCGCCACGACAAATAGCCCGACATACAACACGAAAAAACCCCAGATGCTGCTCATGACATCCTGGGGCACAGGCCTTCCTCCCAGTTTGACCGTGGTAACGGCGTGGGGATGTATAATACGAAAAATTTCTTGATATCCGTGTTTTATAAGGAGGATGATCCGCATGGTCTTCATACCCCCGCCTGTGGAGCCTGCCATAGCCCCAAGAAACATGCATATCAGGAGAATCTTTTGTGACAACGCTGGCCACTTTTCGTAATCCGCTGTGATAAATCCGGTGGTGGTAATGATGGAGCTTACCTGGAATGCGGCATTTCGAAAGGCCTCGGTGAGCGAGTTGTATACTGATCCAAAGGTATTGAATGTGAGGATGAGCGTGAAAAAAAGTACCATCAAAAGGAACCCCCTGCACTCCGAATCCCTCGCAAAGTTTTTGAAATCACCTGTAATCAGTTTGTAATGGAGAGAGAAATTGATACCGGCTATAAGCATAAAAACAATAAAAACCCCTTCAAAGTAAGGACTGTCAAAACAGGCAATGCTGGCGTTTTTGGTGGAAAAACCGCCTGTCGGCATGGTGCAAAAGGCATGGCACACCGAATCAAACAAAGACATGCCGCCAAAAAGGAGTAAAACGATTTCTATTAATGTCAAAAGCAGATAGACTTTCCAGAGAATCTTGGCCGTCTCGGATATTCGTGGCTTTAGTTTGTCTACCACTGGGCTGGGAATTTCCGCCTTGTAAAGCTGCATACCCCCAACACCCAGAAAGGGAAGGATTGCGATAGAAAGCACGATGATACCCATTCCCCCAATCCACTGGGTCTCACTCCTCCACAGGAGAATCCCTTCCGGCAGGCATTCGATATCGGTCAGTATGGTGGCGCCGGTGGTGGTAAAACCTGATATGGATTCGAAATAGGCATTGGTAAAATCGGGGATGGCGCCTGAAAAAAGGAGGGGAAGGGTCCCGAACAGGCCGGCGGTTATCCATCCGATCGTCACAATAGCGATACCGTCACGGTGATTTAGGTGGATTTCCTTTTTTGCCTTGGTGCAGAAAAAAAGTATGAGTCCTAACAATAAGGTGACAAGTACGGAAAGGGTAAGTGCCGGAGTGCTTCCGTCATTGTAAGCTATGGAAACCATAAGGGGTACTGCCATTGAGGCGCCTAAGACAAGAATCAGTATGGCGGTAAACCTTGTTATAAGTCGCAGGTGCATCAAAAGAATTCCAGCTTAACGGTGAGCAGTTTTTCCAGCTTTGGAATGGCCTTATGAACGGCAAAGATTATAAGATGATCTTTCGGCTGGATAATACTATCGCCCCGGGGGATAATAATATTTTCTCCACGTACGATAGCCCCGATTATGGCCCCTTGTGGGAATCTTACATCTGCCAGGGGGACATTTACTATGTCTGATGTTTCCAGTGCCTCGGCCTCAATTGCCTCTGCATGTTCTCCTTTTAGCGGGGCCACAGAGATAATTTTCCCCTTTCTGATGTATTGTAAAATGGCCCTGATGGCTGACAGCCTTGGGCTTACCACCGTGGCGATCCCGATTGCAGATACGAGGGGGATATAACTGAGCTTGCTGATACGCGTGATGGTCCTTTTTGCTCCAAGGCCCTTGGCAAGGAGGGATATCAGGACGTTACTCTCTTCGTCACCGGTAATCGCGACCATGAAATCAGCATCTTGAATATTTTCTTCCTGCAGCAGATCTCTGTCTGTTCCATCACCGTTTATCACGATCACACGTTTCAGCTTTTCAGCTAACCTGGCACACCTGGTGCTGTCTTTATCGATAATTTTTGCGTTGATTTTGCTTTCATCAAGCGCGGTTGCCAGGGCCGTGCCTGTTTGGCCTGCACCCACAATTATGACCTTTCTCAGGCTTTCTTCATTTATATTAAACAGCTCAAGCACATAATTTAGTTCATTATTCCTGACGACCACATAGACAAGATCGTTTGGTTGGATGATGTCTTTGCCGCGAGGAATAACAACCCGGTCCCCACGTACAATTGCCCCAAGGAGGAGCTTCCCTTTGAGCCCCTCAAAAGATAACAGCTGACGGCCGACAAAGGGGGAATCTTCTGCGATAGTAAAACCTATCAGCTTGACCCTTCCGTCAACAAAGTCTATGACGTCTACTGCCCCGGGTATAGCCATGAGTCTACGTATGGTCTCCACCATTGCTGACTGAGGATTTATTATGTGGTCGATTCCCAACAGGTCCCCACCCAAAAGCTCCTTTTCTTCTATATATTCTTCATTCTTGATTCTGGCCACTTTTAGGATATAGGGGTTAATATTCTTGGCCAAAAGGCAGGAAATAAGGTTTACTTCGTCGCTGTCAGTGGCAGCCACCATCATATCCGCTTCCTTAAGGCCTGAAGCCTTAAGTAGCTGAGGGCTTGTCCCGGAACCTAATAGTGCCTGCACATCAATATTTTCATTTATCCTCTTTATCATTTCAGGGGCCTTGTCGATAAGAACTACATCATGGCCTTCCTCTGATAATCTTTGGGCAATATGGAAACCTACTTCACCGGCCCCGATAATGATTATTTTCAAATTTGTTACCTCGAAAGTGATACTTTATTAGTATAAAGATAGAGGCAGAACGCAAAGTAAGCATTAAGGTTTTAAAAAAGAGACATAGAAAAGTCAATATGAATAACCCATATCCGGCATTACATTTTTGCCCCGATGCAGATGTTTGTACAGAGGAAAGGTTGAATGACTATAGGTTGATCTCCTTGAAAACCCTATTTGCCTCTGATATGTTAACATAAATTTTCCAACGCTCGAGTTGAATGGTTCGGAGTTTACGGTTTCAGGTTAAAAGATTTAACCGTTGAACTATGATCCTTTCACTTAAGGAGTTTTTATTTTGGGATATTAAAAACCAGATGAAAACTGTATCTATATGAAAAAAACATTAAAATATCTCAGCTATCTCGTTAGTCAGATCAAGGATATCCGCCCTGTCGCTGCCATA
>CAZQAA010000158.1:0-21356 GCA_964591255.1 uncultured Desulfobacterales bacterium
AATCGACCCTGATACGCCCCATCCTGTTATCGATATCCTTCCCGGGCAGAAAGACATTGTTGATAAAGGCGGAACCATGAGACTTGGGGCATACACAGCAGTGTTAAAAGAGGGGACATCTGTTTATGCGCTTTATGGTGCTCCCGAGGCCTCAGAGAGACATAGACATCGGTATGAAGTGAATCCTGAATATCATTCTATTATTACCCAGAACGGGATGGTTTTTTCCGGAAAATCCCACGACGGGCGACTTGTGGAGTTTATTGAACTGCCCCACCTGAAATTTTTCATCTCTACTCAGGCACATCCTGAGTTGAAGTCCAGCATGGACAGGCCTGCTCCACTCTTTTACGGTTTTGTAAAGGCATGCCTGGGCGAGTCTTGACCCACATTTTTTGTCAATCCTATTTTAAGAGGTGGATGCTTTAAGCTGATTGTCAAGCATGTTAAGGGAGTGGAGGATTGCTCGCAAGTGTCCCGGGTTATTGATCTTAAAGAAGGCCGTCTGCTTATGGCGGTTAGGAGAGGATATCGCAACTGGTCTCACCGCTTTCAGGAAGAATTTGGCCTCAAGACACGGTTGAGTGATATCTCGATCAATACACTTTCCAGTCTCGCCCAGGCAAAGGAGAAGGAAATTTTTTATCTATACGATCTGATTATGAATCTTCATGGATTAGGCTCCGGGTTTGAGTTTGACGGATTAAGTCCCAAGGAGAAGATGAGGCTTGTTGACCAGTATCTGTTTCTTTTGGATCAGATACGCTTTGAATGTATGAAGAGATTGGGTTGGCTTACGGGTTACCCCGGGGAAGAATTCACCCTGGTGGAATTGGTAATGGATTTTGATAGATTGGCACCAGACCTTCAGGCAAAGATTCCTGTCCTCAGTCCAAATCATCCTGAGTATGACAAGTATTGTCTTTCCAATACGTTTGATAAAGAGGCATTTATCAGGAAACTGATACCCTCTGCATTGAAAAAGATACGGGACTACTCCACTACTTTATAGACCGTATCGTTTTCTCTCACCCTTTCCTTTACCTTTATGCCTATGAGATCGCCCGCTTTTGCCACCTCAACAGATTGATTGTCCATTTCCATTGAGGCCACCTCTTCAATAAAATCGGTAGTGTGTCCCTTGTATCTCAACATGTCTCCCTTTTTTATTGATCCATTGGTTACCTCAATGGCCGCGACGCCAGGTTTGGCAAAAAATTTTACAATTATTCCTACCTGTTCTTCCGGCATGGTTATCTCCCCCTATCAAAAAATCTGTAACAGATTTCAGGTTGCGTAAGCAACCCTTAATAATTAAAACTATCTGAAAATCCAAACGATTGTCAAGTTTGTTTCTCAATATTGCGGAGGCTTTTCTTTTTATTGAACAGTTGAGCCTGTTTTGTTATCAGGTTGACGATAAAAAGGGGAATGTGGTAGGTATATAAATAATGGAGCCTGATCTTTATTATTTGATGGCACAGGCCTTGAAAGAGGCAGAAATTGCGTTTCTGGAAGGGGAGGTCCCGGTAGGTGCTCTGGTGTCAGATCCAGAGGGCCATATTATCGCCAGGGCACATAATCAGCCGATATCCCTCAGTGATCCGACAGCCCATGCCGAAATTATTGCTATGAGGAGAGCGGGATTGTTGACACGGAATTATCGTCTGGTTAACACAATCCTCGTGGTCACTGTTGAGCCATGTCTGATGTGTATGGGAGCGGCGGTGAATGCCCGGATATCCAGGTTAATATTTGGAACTTTTGACACTAAATCGGGTGCGGCAGGATCGTTATATAATATTGCAGAGGATGTTCGCCTGAATCACAGAATAAAAATTGATACCGGGATTCTGGAAGAGGAATGCAGATCCTTGATGCAAAGATTTTTCAAACTTCGCAGACAAAGAGGAAAAGATGCTGCCGGAGAGGTACCGAAGTGGTCGTAACGGGGTCGACTCGAAATCGACTTGTCCCGTGAAGAGCGGGGCACGTGGGTTCGAATCCCACCCTCTCCGCCATTAACCACTTTAGCCTTGCATTATTATGCTTGTCTGTGTGTTAATCACTGTTTGTGATACCAAAGAATATACTCATGTGTTATCCGTCATACTGCGGAGAGATGTCCGAGATGGCTGAAGGAGCGCGACTGGAAATCGCGTGTACCACCAAAATGGTACCGAGGGTTCGAATCCCTCTCTCTCCGCCAACCATTCTGCTTACATCAGAGACCTTGTACGATTCCGGTCTGTGCCGTGTCTGGTTCCTGTAGCATGAATCCCGGAAAAAGTGCTCTATAGGCTTGAACCATCCAGAGGATTGTTCGTCAACATGTCGTATGAAGTATTAGCCAGAAAATGGAGACCCCAGGTTTTTCAGGATGTTGTGGGGCAGGAACATATTACCAAAACACTGATTAATGCCATAAGGTTTGACAGGCTTGCACATGCCTATCTCTTTAGTGGGCCTCGAGGTGTAGGGAAGACTACAGTGGCCCGAATCCTTGCAAAGGCCATAACCTGTGAAAGGGGTGAGCCTGGAACACCTTGTAATGACTGTCCATCATGTGTTGAGATAACCAATGGTTCGTCGGTAGATGTCCAGGAAATAGACGGGGCCTCTAACCGCAGGATTGAGGAGGTAAGGGAACTCCGGGAAAACATAAAATACTTACCTTCCACAGGTAAATACCGTATCTACATAATTGATGAAGTGCATATGTTGACAAAGGAGGCATTTAATGCCCTGCTCAAGACCCTTGAAGAGCCACCGTCACATGCGAAATTCATATTTGCAACGACAGAAACCCATAAGGTGCCGGTTACAATTCTCTCAAGATGTCAACGGTTTGATTTTAAGAGAATTCCTCCAGCCCTGATAGTTAAGCATCTTGAAAGAATAACGGAGGAGGAGAAGATAGATATAAGCCGCTCTGCATTAAGCCTCATTGCAAAAGAGGCCGAAGGCAGCATGCGGGACGCACAGAGCCTTTTGGATCAGGTGGTCTCCTTTAGCGGGAAAGATATAGATGACAGGCAGGTTATAGACATACTGGGCATTATTGATGCTGATATTATCTTGCGTGCTGCCAGTGCCGTGATTGATGGAGCCGCGGTGGATTGTCTCGGTATAGTGGATGAAATATATAATTACGGCTATGATATAAAAGAATTTTACCGGGCCTTTATTCAGCATTTCAGGAACTTGTTGATTAGCCTGATGGATTTCCAAGACGACCTTCTTGATATGAGCGATGTTGAAAGGGAGGAATTGAGACATCAGGCCGAAAAAATGGGCATGGAAAAGGTGCAGTTTGTGCTGAATTTTTTGCTCAACCGGGAAAAGGACCTCGTGTCCACCACTCATCCACGTCTATTGATGGAAACTTTTATGATCAAGTTGTGTCATATAGATGATTTCCTTTCATTTGACGATCTGCTGAGAAAGATTGAGTCCCTGGAAAATAGATTGTTAGGTCATCTTCATAATACTCCTTTATCCAGCCATGAAAATGATTCAGCTCCAGATACAGACTCACAGGAATCAGAAGATCCAAATAAGACGTGTCTGGAAAGAGATGATCAGTCTCCTCCAGTTAAGTCTAAGTCATGGGAGGGATTCTTGAGCTTTCTATCATCACGAAACCGTGTGATGTATAATATGCTTAAAAGCTGGAATATGTTGAGTATAACCGAAAACAGAGTAGATCTGTCAGCCGGGAATGGACATTTTGCAGCGAACTATTTCAATGACAGGGAACGATTTGCCCAGCTCTCCAAGTATTGTCGCGAATTTTTTGAGAGGGATGTAAAGGTGAAGATAGTGGCAGATAGTTCTAATATATCCAAACCGGGTGTTACATCAGGCGATAGCAAGAAAAAAAAAACTGACATATCTTCCTCTGTCCAAGATATAATTGATATTTTTCATGGTGAGATAAAACAGATTACCCCCGATAGGGACTAAAACACGAAAAGGAGATATTGAGATGAAAGGTATGCCTAATATGGGCCAGCTGATGAAGCAGGCTCAACAGATTCAGAGCAAGATGGCCAAACTCCAGGAGGAATTGGCAGAGAAGACCGTTGAGGCATCTGCTGGTGGTGGTATGGTTACAGCGGTAGTCAATGGCAGGCAAGAGATCGTTTCTATACAGATTGATCCTGAAGTAGTTGACTCTGATGATGTGGAGATGTTACAGGATCTTGTTATGGCAGCGGTGAATGATGCCTTGACTAGGGCAAAGAACATGATGAGCGAGGAGATGGGAAACCTGACCAAGGGGATGAATATTCCGGGAATGCCCGGGCTTTTTTGATTAACAGGTGTATCTTTACGTTTTGGTTGTTTTATGGGCATCTATCCACCATCACTTGAAAAGTTGATTGAACATCTCTCCATGCTTCCCGGGATAGGGCAAAAATCTGCCACACGTGTCGCCTTGTTTGTACTAAGGAGCGATAGGGGCTTGGCTCAGGGTCTGGCCAGGAGTCTCCTGGAGGTAAAGGACAAGATCAGATTTTGTTCTCTCTGCTTTAATCTGACTGATAATGATCCATGCCCGATCTGCCTTGCTGATGATAGGGCCGACGGGACTATATGTGTTGTTGAGAGTCCGGGTGATCAGCTTGCAATAGAAGAGGCGGGGATCTTCAAGGGAAGGTACCATGTCCTTCATGGTACCCTCTCTCCACTTGACGGAGTTGGACCTGAAGACCTGAAGATAGCCGAACTTATGGGCCGACTTGAGCCGGAGGGAGTCAAGGAAGTGATTCTTGCTACTAATCCAACCACAGAGGGTGAAACCACCGCCACTTTTTTGACAAAACTCCTGACCGAGAAAAAAAAGGAAATAAAGATTACCAGAATCGCGCTCGGAGTTCCTATGGGTGGTGATCTGAAATATATGGACAGGATGACATTACAGCAGGCCCTCAGAGGACGAGTGTCTGTAATCCCATGATATCCAAATCAATTTTAAGAGATCTTTCTCTAATTGTTGGCAGGGAGCATCTGATAACAAGTCATGATGTGCTGTCTGAATATGCATCCGATGGGACAAGACTGGAATTTCTTCCCGATGCTGTGGCCTTTCCGCGGACGAGTGATGAAGTCTCTCTGATCCTTCGCCTTGCAACAAGAGAGGGCTTTCCTGTCATCCCCCGGGGGGCTGGAACAGGCATGAGCGGAGGAGCGCTGCCTGTTAATGGCGGCCTGATCATGGCAATGGACAGGTTTGACCGCATTGTCACCATCGACCAGGACAATTTGATATGTAAAGTGGAGCCGGCGGTTGTTACCGCACTTCTTCAAAAGGAGGTGGAAAGGGTTGGCCTTTTTTATCCTCCGGATCCAGCCAGTGCAGACAAATCCACCATAGGCGGAAACGTGGCCGAGTGTGCAGGAGGATTAAGGGCTGTAAAATACGGTGTTACTCGGGATTATGTAATGGGCCTTACAATGGTTCTCCCCACCGGAGAGGTGATGAAAGCTGGTGTGGAAACCATGAAGGGTGTTGCAGGTTATGATTTGGTTCGTCTTGTTGTGGGTTCTGAAGGGACGCTTGCGGTTGTTACGGAAATTACACTTCGCCTGGTCCCCAAGCCGGATGCAAAAAAGACAATGGTCGCATTTTTTCGCGATATATCATCAGCGCTTGGTGCTGTTTCCACTATAATTCGCCGCAGGATTATTCCGAGCATCCTGGAATTTATGGACAGGCTTTGTCTGGATTGCGTGAGAGAGGATTTGGGTATTTCCATCCCGCGTGAGGCAGGCGCAATGTTGTTGATCGAGGTGGACGGGTATGAGACGGCGGTTAGGGAGGAATACAGAATGGTAGAAAGTCTGTGCCAAGAGTGCGCGTGTGTTAGGTTTCAATCCGCCTCGGATAAAGATGAAGAGGAAAAACTGTGGGAGGCGAGGAGATCTGTCTCCCCATCGCTGTACAGGTTGAGGCCCCATAAGATAAGTGAGGATATTGTGGTCCCACGGAGCCGGTTGGCCGAGATGGTTACATATCTTCATGACTCAGGGGATAGATATGGGTTTCCGGTTCCTGTTTTCGGTCATGCAGGAGATGGAAATATGCATGTCAATATCATGCTTGACAAGAATGACCCCCTTGAGATGGAAAAGGCTGGTACGTTTTTAAAAATCCTTTTTGATAAGGTCATTGAGGTGGGAGGGACAATTACTGGAGAGCATGGCATAGGTATCACCAAGGCTCCGTATTTGGGAATGGAGATAAGCCGGGATGGGCTGGAACTTATGAAGAGGATAAAAGAGGCATTTGATCCAAGAGGCATTTTAAATCCTGGCAAGATATTTGATATGGGAGAATATTCATGAAGATTGCAGTGAGCGGAAAAGGCGGGGTGGGCAAGACTACCTTTGCGGCATTTCTTATAAAAGCCCTGGCGGACGAAGGGAAGAGGATACTTGCCATTGATGCTGATCCAGATGCCAACCTGGCTCTAGCCCTTGGCGTAAAGACAAGCGGTGATATTGTCCCCATATCCGAGATGAAAGAGCTAATTGAGGAGAGGACTGAGGCAAAGGTGGGCACCATGGGATCCTTTTTCAAGTTGAATCCAAAGGTGGATGATCTGCCTGAAAGACTTTCACTAAAAGTGGATGGTATTAAACTCATGATAATGGGTGGGGTAAAGAAAGGTGGCGCTGGATGTATCTGTCCGGAAAGTACCTTAATCAAGCAAATCGTGAGACATATTGTTGTAGCACGGGATGAAGTCGTGGTTTTGGATATGGAGGCGGGGCTTGAACATCTGGGCCGGGGCACTGCTATGGCCGTTAATCGCCTCATAGTAGTTGTAGAACCTGGGAGAAGGAGTATAGAGACGGCCCGGCAGATCCGCAGGCTGGCACTCGATATTGGGATAAAGGAGTTGAGCCTTGTGGGAAATAAGATCCGGACTGATAAGGACCGGGATTTTCTCTTGCAGGAGATGTCCGGGTTCCGGTTTTTGGGTTTCATCCCCTTTCGCAGCCAGATTATCGAGGCCGATCTGGAAGGAAGCGCTCCATTTGATCGGGATCAGGAAACGTTAAGGGATGTCAAGGAGATGATAAAGAGATTGTGATTATGGTTCTCTTTATAAAATTATTCGGCCAAAGGAGATTATTTTATTATGGAAGGAAGAATACACAATTTTAATGCAGGGCCGGCTGCATTGCCATTGCCGGTGTTGGAGGAGATAAAAGAAGAACTGTTAAATTTTAACGGTTCCGGGATGTCGGTTTTGGAAGTCAGTCATCGTTCCAAGTGGTTTGATGACGTAATCAATGAGGCGGTCGAGAGGACCAGGAGACTAATGGGACTTAAGGATGATTTTGATGTCCTGTTTATCCAGGGTGGCGCCAGTCTGCAATTTTGTATGGCGCCCATGAACCTGGCGCCGGATGAGAAAATTGTTGATTATGTCAACACAGGAACGTGGTCTACTAAGGCGATAAAAGAGGCTCGCACCCAGGGTAAAAAAGTTAACGTGATCGCTTCTTCAGAGGATAAGGGGTTTTCATATATCCCTGGGAAAGTCCAGGTGGATGAGGATGCTGCCTATGTGCACTTCACTTCAAACAATACCATTAAGGGCACTCAGTGGACCGAATTTCCGGATGGGATGGGAGTCCCGCTTATAAGCGATATGTCTTCGGATATTATGAGCCGGCAGATTGATGTCTCACCTTTCGGACTGATTTACGCAGGAGCACAAAAGAACATAGGTCCCTCGGGCACAGCTATGGTTATTATAAGAAAAGACATGCTGGACAGGGTTCCGGATAATTTGCCCACCATGTTGAAATACACCACATTTGCCGAAAAAAATTCCATGGCCAATACCCCCCCGTGTTTTACGATTTATGTAATCAATCTGGTCTTGAAATGGCTTGAGGAGAGCATTGGTGGCCTTACTAATATGGGAAAGATTAACAAAGAAAAGGCGGAACTGCTCTATGGGTTTATTGACGGTACCGATTTTTATCGAGGTACAGCAGAAAAAAAGAGTCGGTCAATGATGAATGTAACCTTCAGACTGCCGGATGAAGAATTGGAGAGCAGGTTTGTATCCGAGGCCCTGAAACAGGGACTGGGTGGTCTGAAGGGCCATCGGTCCGTGGGGGGATGTAGGGCTTCCATTTATAACGCTACAGGTATTGATGCGGTAAAAGATCTCGTGGATTTTATGTCCTATTTCGAAAAAAAAGAGGGGTAGTCAGTCTGGAGAGATTACAGCTTGGGATATAATGGGATATAAAAGGATACGTGAAATCCTGGATTCAGCTGAAACAGGGGAGCGTCTCAGCATTTATGGATGGGTCAGGACCAGGAGGGACTCAAAAGGGGGCTTTTCTTTTATTGAGATGAATGACGGCTCCTGTTTCAGCAACCTGCAGGTTATTGCAGACAAGAATCTGCCTAACTATGAAGCGGAGATTCTTAGATTGCAGACCGGTTGTTCAATCAGGGCTGCAGGGATCCTCTCGCCTTCTCCGGGAAAGGGGCAGGCAGTAGAGCTTAGGGCGGAGGAGATCGAGGTGTTGGGGTGGATAGATCCAGACAATTATCCACTCCAGAAAAAACGCCACTCATTCGAATTTTTGCGGGGCATTGCCCATTTAAGACCCAGGACCAACACCTTTGGTGCGGTGACGAGGATAAGGAACGCTGCCAGCATCGCTGTTCATACCTTTTTTCAAGACAGGGGATTTATCTATCTGAATGCACCTATTATTACGGGGAGCGATTGTGAGGGTGCTGGAGATATGTTTAGGGTAACCACATTTAACCTAGACAACATACCTAAAAAGGACGGCAATGTGGATTTTTCCAAAGATTTTTTTGGGGTTCCTGCATATCTCACAGTAAGTGGTCAACTGGAGGCGGAGATATACGCCCTTGCAATGGGGGCTGTTTATACATTCGGCCCTACTTTCAGGGCGGAAAATTCTAACACTTCACGACATCTGGCTGAATTCTGGATGGTTGAACCAGAAGTTGCCTTTTGTGATCTTGAAGGTGATATCCTCCTGGCAGTCGATTTCTTGAAATATGTTTTTACGCATGTTTTGGTGACCTGCCAGGAGGATATGAGTTTTTTCACCCGTTTTATAGATCCCACGGCCATACAGACCCTTGAAAACATGATTTCACATGAATTTCAATCCATCACCTACACAGAGGCTGTAAAGATCCTGACAAAGGCTGACAAGGAATTTGAATTCCCCATAAAGTGGGGGAATGATCTGCAGACTGAACACGAGAAGTTCCTCTGTGAAAACGTGTTTAAGGGCCCTGTTATCATTGTTGACTATCCAAAAGATATAAAGCCTTTTTACATGAAGCTCAACGAGGATGGAAAGACTGTGAAGGCAATGGATATTTTGGTGCCGAAGATAGGTGAGGTAATTGGGGGCAGTCAGAGGGAGGATGACTATAATACCCTTATCAGGAGGATGGAGGAGGCAAATCTTAGCCCGGATGATTACTCGTGGTATCTGGATCTGAGAAGGTTTGGTTCCGCCCCTCATTCCGGCTTTGGTCTTGGATTTGATCGCCTTATTCAATTTATGACCGGTCTGTCAAACATCAGGGATGTTATTCCTTTCCCAAGAACACCCAAGAGCTTGAGCTTTTGAAGCGGGGATCCTACGGAATTATGATAATAAGGAGAGATTTATGGGTACGGTGAAGTGGCTTGAGGCAGGAAGATTCACTGATATAAAATATCATAAAGCAGAAGGAATAGCGAAGATTACTATTAACCGGCCGGAGAGGCGAAACGCATTTTTGCCATTGACAGTAAAAGAGATGTCTCAGGCCTTGGAAGATGCCCATGAGGATCCGGAGATAGGTGTTATTATTCTTACAGGAGAGGGTAACGAGGCCTTTTGTTCCGGTGGTGACCAGGCGGTTAGGGGCGATTCAGGCTATGTGGATGAAATGGGGATCAGTCGCCTAAACGTGCTCGAATTTCAGCGGCAGATTCGGAATTGTCCAAAACCTGTGATTGCCATGGTCGCCGGTTATGCCATAGGTGGCGGGCATGTCCTGCATATGATATGTGATCTTACCATTGCGGCGGACAATGCTGTTTTCGGCCAGACAGGTCCCATGGTAGGATCTTTTGATGCCGGATATGGGGCCAGTTATATGGCGCGCATAGTGGGGCAAAAGAAAGCGCGGGAAATATGGTTTCTGTGTAGACAGTACAGTGCTAAAGAGGCCCTGGAGATGGGCCTTGTAAATACCGTGGTCCCTTTGGAACGGCTTGAAGAGGAAACCATAGAATGGGCAAAGCAGATCCTGGCGAATTCACCTATAGCAATCAGGTGTCTCAAGGCGGCTTTGAATGCAGATTGTGACGGCCAGGCAGGTCTTCAGCAGTTAGGGGGTTGCGCTACCATGCTATATTATATGACTGAAGAAGGAAAGGAAGGCAAAAATGCCTTTCTTGAAAAACGCAAACCCGATTTTTCCAAGTTTCCCAGGCAGCCGTAATGTCAAGTCATACACTTCAAAAATTTAGAGTGTTACTCACAGTCAAATTTATTGAACACACATCTGTCAGATATTTTTAAATTCCAGAAAAGTCTATGCAGATAAAAGCAACGGCCCGGGTATGGTTGTTGGCCTTAAGGCCTAAAACGCTATGGGCATCCATTTCGCCGGTTATAATCGGCACGGCCATGGCCTATGGGGACGGGGGTTTTCATTGGCTCTCTGCCCTTCTGGCAGCGGTTGGTGCAATCATGATCCAGATTGGGACCAACCTGGCCAACGATTATTTTGATTGTCTTCACGGCGTGGATGGGGAACACAGGTTGGGACCATTACGCGTGACACAGGCTGGGCTGATAAGTCCCAGGGCGATCATAACCGGGATTGTTGCTGCTTTTTTTATTGCAACAATGGCCGGGGTGTATCTGGTCTGGCGGTGTGGATGGCCCTTGGTCATAATCGGCCTGTGTTCTATTTTTTTCGGCATTTTTTATACGGCAGGTCCTGTTCCTCTTGGATATGTCGGTCTGGGAGATATTCTTGTCTTTTTATTCTTTGGATTGGTAGCAGTGGGGGGAACATACTACGTGCAGACACTTGAGATAAACAGAACCGTCCTTTTAGCCGGATTTGGTCCGGGTCTTTTTTCTGTTGCGATCCTCAGTGTGAATAATCTGCGTGACGTGGATACCGATGGTCGGGCCGGAAAAAAGACGCTGGCAGTGCGATTTGGAGAGACATTTGTACGCATGGAATACTTACTGAGTGTCCTGTTTGCCTGCCTGATGCCTCTGATATTATTTTTCCTGTCCCCTGGTCATCCATATTCCACGCTTGCCGGCCTCCTTTTTTTCCCTGCAATCCCTCTTATAAAGACTGTTTTTGCGGAAAAACAGGGACCTGCGTATAATAATGTGCTGGCAGGGACAGGGATGCTTTTATTTGTATACAGCATTGTCTTTTCCTTGGGCTGGATCTTATGAAATTATCATCCATTGAAATTTTCAGATATGACCTGCCGCTGATCCGCCCTGTCTTTATCGGGAAGAACAGGATGTGTGTCCGTTCAGGTATTGTGCTTCGCATAAAGGATGAAACAGGCCATATGGGGTATGGCGAGGTCGCGCCACTTGCAGGGTTCCATTATGAGACTATTGATCAGGCATTAACACAGCTTTTTAATGTAAAACATGTCCTTGTTGGAGAAGAGATACCGGATAATATCGCAAAACTCGACGGCAGTTTTGAGGACTTGCTCGGTAGGCTTGGTCTGTTGCCATCTGTCAGGTTCGGTATGGAGGTGGCCCTCCTTAACCTGTTGGCGGATCGTACAGGGGTGGCCTTTCATGAATTGATTAGTGATGCTGTTCATAATGAAATCTATATCAATGGCCTCCTCATGGGCGATTGCGATACAGTAAAAGAAGATGCCGCTTATATGGCAAGGCAGGGATATCGATCAATAAAGCTCAAGGTGGGACATCAACAGGTAACATCTGATATTAACATGGTAAAAGAGGTGCGAGGGATAATCGGCAGGGGGATAAGCCTGCGGCTGGATGCCAACCGTGCCTGGCCTTTGGATAAAGCGGTTGCCTTTGGCCAGGCGGTTAAAGAGTACGATATAGAATATATCGAAGAGCCGGTGGACGATCCTGATATGTTCTCCATCTTTTTCAGGAAGACAGGTATTGGGATAGCGCTGGATGAATCATTTGACCCCGCACGCTCGAAATTTTTCATGACCGATCCAGCCATAAAAGGATTGATCCTGAAGCCTTCTTTCCTGGGCGGGTTGGAGAAAACCGTAAAACTTATTGGTGAGGCCCGGGCATTGGGCGTTTCTCCTGTGATCAGTTCGGCCTTTTATTCCGGAATCGGCCTATCTGTTCTTGCGATGGTGACTGCGGCCTTTATACCTGAAGGCACGGCTATGGGCTTAGACACATACAGGTTAATGAAAGAGGATCTCCTTGTAAAACCTTTTCGTGCAAGCCACGGCAGGATAGATATTGTACAAATATCTGCTGATTGCCAAAATATTCGTATGGATTTTTTAAGGCCGGTGCCCCAGTCTGTTTAGAGATCATATCTTGAGATGAAATACTGTGCATAATTACTCATTTGCCCTTAGGCTTAAGTAGCTTTGGTAACCCTATATATTTATCATAGGGAGGCCTTGGATCTGGAAAAGGCTGTCCTGTTTTTATTGACAAGCCGTATCCCATTTAGGTAGTGTTTTTACAGGTAGTTGGTGGCAGTACGGACTTGTTGTCAAGACATCTGTTTTTTTAGGTGCCGGGTTGTTTCACTGAAAGGGCATGGCATCCGGGTGTTTCACAGCCTGCTGAAAGGCAATTCATTAGGGAGGACCAGATGGGGCAGGATAAGATCACCATTGGATATTTACAGGAGAAAAAAAGGGCAGGAAAAAAGATCACCATGATGACGGCCTATGATTATCCAACTGCCAAACTTGTGGATAAGGTAGGTATTGATACCATTCTTGTGGGTGATTCATTGGGCATGGTGGTCCTTGGTTATGATAGCACGGTCTCCGTCACCATGGATGAGATGCTGCATCATTTGAAGGCCGTTTCAAGGGGTGCGAAAAAGAGTTTTATTATTGGAGATATGCCTTTTATGTCCTATCATGTCAGCATCGAGAAAGCGGTTGAGAACGCCGGACGATTTATAAAAGAGGGAGGCTGTGAGGCTGTAAAACTGGAAGGGGGCACCAAGATGGCCCATGTGGTTAAGGCCATGGTTGACGTCGGAATCCCGGTTTGTGCGCATATCGGTCTTACTCCCCAAACTGCCACAATGTTAAGCGGCTTCAAGGTTCAAGGGAAGGACTCAGAGAGTGCCAGAGAACTTGTGACATCAGCCAAGGACTTGGAAGAGGCTGGTGCCTTCATGATCGTTATGGAATGTATTCCCGATCGGTTGGCTGCCAGGATTACTGCGGAACTCTCTATTCCCACCATAGGCATTGGAGCAGGGAATGACTGTGACGGGCAGGTGTTAGTCTATCACGATGTCGTTGGACTTTTCGAGCGGTTTACTCCTAAATTCGTAAAACAGTATGCCAATCTTTTTCCTGAGGTAGAAAAGGCCCTTACCGAGTTTAAGAAGGAAGTGGAAACAGGCAAATTTCCGGCCCCGGAACACACCTTTACCATGAGGCCTGAAGAGGCCGAAAAGATTTAGGCTTGGCATGAAGTTCATTATTACAGGCCCTGGTGCCATGGGCTGTCTCTTTGGGGCTTATCTGAAAAGGGCAGGTAATGATGTAGCAATTTTGGACTACAGGAAAGAAAGGGCTGACATTATAAATCGGTATGGAGTTAGGGTTGAGGGTTTGGGAGGTGAATTCAGGATCCCTCTCCATGTCTTTGTTGAAAAGGTACCGTTCATACCTGATGTGATTCTTATATTCGTCAAGTCTACCCGGACTGAAGCGGCCGCAAGGGGCCTCAACAGACTGCTCCAGCGGGAGATACCTGTCCTTACGTTGCAAAATGGTCTCGGAAACCTGGAAATTTTAGAAGAGGTTTTTGGTAAGGAATATGTGCTGGGCGGGGTAACTGCAGAGGGGGCTACCCTTTTGGGCCAGGGACAGGTACGACATGCAGGCCAGGGAGATACGATTATAGGGCCCGTGAACCGAGCCGGGGGTGTAGTTGATAACATTGTGTCAGCCTTCAATAAAGCAGGTTTTCATACCTATTCCACCGATAATGTAATCGAACTTATATGGGGAAAACTTATAATCAATGTGGGAATAAACGCGCTCACGGCGGTTACCGGCCTGAAAAATGGACGCTTGCCGGAGATGAGATATGCAGATGAGATTATGGAAGAGGTGGTACAGGAAGCTGTAGCTGTTGCCCGTGCCAGGGGGGTGAATCTTCCATATTCGGATCCGATTGGCCGGGTAAGAGAGGTGTGTCGGGCAACAGCCGAAAATATTTCTTCCATGTTGCAGGATGTATTGAACAGGAGGGTAACCGAAGTGGAATTTATAAACGGCGCAATTGTCAAACAGGGAGATGTCCTGGGTGTGCCTACTCCTGCAAATCATATCCTGACCTGTCTGGTTCGTGTAATTCAGCAGACCTATGAAGAATCCATATCACATTAGGATCTCCTGTTCTGTCCTCTATTATGGAAATACATAGGACAGAATGGATCTAGTACAGGTAAGGATATTTATTACTCTCTTCCTGGCCGTTTTTGTTACCACCATGGGTGCCGGAATGGTGGCTCCGCTTCTTCCTGTCTATGCCCACGAATTGGGTGCGGGGGCCTTTCAGATAGGATTAATCTTCGGCGCTTTTTCTTTGACAAGAAGCGTCTTTGTCCCATACTTCGGAAAGCTTTCCGACCGGAAAGGTAAAAAACCCCTCTTGACCATAGGTTTATTCCTCTATTTTTTGTTATCGCTTCTTTATGCTGTGTCAAATGGTGTATGGTCCTTGGTCGTGTTGAGGTTGGGGCAGGGTTTTGCATCGGCCATGATTTTGCCTGTCGCTCAAGCCTATGTGGGAATAATTACACCGGAGCAACGGGAGGGAAGGTTGATGGGGATATTCAATATGTCTATTTATGGTGGGCTTAGTGCGGGACCGGTTTTGGGTGGATTGGTCAAGGACTGGTTCAATATTGAGATATCATTTCTGAGTATGGGGGTACTGACCCTGTTTGGTTTTATCCTTTGTCTGGTATCCTTGCCCGCAAAAGATTTATCCCTAAAAAACAAAAGCAACATCAATCACAGGAGTATGTCTGTATCTTATATAAGGATGTTGAAATTCCCCCAGGTGTTTTCCCTTTTTATGTTCAGGGCATGCTTTACCACGTGTATCGGTATAATATGGACCTTTTTACCTTTGCTGGCTGGGACCCAGTTAGGTCTTTCCGGCTCTGCGATAGGTTTTCTGGTAATGATCCATGTGCTTGTGGCCGGACTTTTACAGGCGCCCATGGGATACATTGCCGACCAGATGAACAAGAGAGTCTTGGTAATAGGTGGGGGTATCCTTGGAGTGGTAGCTGTTTTATCATTGATTAAGGCCTCAAGTTTTATGGAGATTGTTCTTGTCAGTGGACTTCTCGGGCTTGCAGGGGGCATATCATTTCCTGCTGTCATGGCCATTGGCGTAATCCAGGGCCGACAGAATGATGCGATGGGTTCGATGATGGGTCTGCTTGCCATGGCCCACAGTGTAGGTATGTTGATAGGCCCTGTACTTGCAGGGGTTCTCATGGACCTTTTTTCCTTGAAGGCGACTTTTTTTCTCGGGGCAGGTATCTTGAGTAGCGGCATAATAGTGTTTTTTATGAACCATCACGATACTTGCCAGGAGCGAATACCCACTTCCTGATTTGTTGGAGCAGGTCCATTTTTTTTCTTGACACATGCCTACTCTTTTGTTTATAGACCAGCATCTATGGCCCTCGGATATTCGAATTTAAAGAGAGAATGTTTTGTTTAAATGGATGGTTATCTGGATTCCAGATAAGGGTTACAAGAAATTTCAAATTTCGCTTGAACAGTAAAATATGGTTATGAATAATATAGAAAACCTCCTCAAAAACAAGAGATCTGGCATCCTAAAAAAATGGAATGATGTAATTCTTGAAACCTATCCGAATGATACTCAACGTTTTTTTAAAAAGGAGAAGGATGGTTTTGCCAATCCCGTCGGGCTTATTATTTCAAAGGAGATGGGAATCATTTATGACGAAATGGTAAAATGGGAGGATAAAACTAATCTTGTGTCTGCCTTTGATAAAATTGTGAGAATCAGGGCAGTCCAGGATTTTGATCCTTCCGGTGCCGTAGGTTTCGTCCTGCGGCTCAGAAAGATAATAAGGAATGAATTAGAAAATATTTCCGAGGATCATGTTGAGGGCCTGGAGGAAATAGAGGATAGAATAGATGAAATGGCGCTTATAGCCTTTGATATCTATGAAAAATGCCGTCAGAAAATATACGATCTTCGAGTCAACGAGGTAAGAAATCAGGTAGGTAGGTTGCTCGAAAGAGCCAATCTTACGTGTGAAATAGCGTCGCAGGAGTAGGTTTTGAGTCGCTTGGCTCTTGCATTTGAGGAGAGAGGTGTTAGCCCATGAATTTTGTTGTGAGCATTCTGTGTTCCTTAGTTGCTGTTACTCTTGTGGTATTGATCCCATGGATAGGCGTAGGTGCTTTGGATCTGCGTATGCTGTTTGGCGTTATAGTCCCATATGCTGCCTTAGCCACTTTTTTTATAGGGGTCGTAGTGAGGGTAATAGGCTGGGCCAAGTCACCGGTCCCGTTTCGTATACCAACCACTGCGGGCCAGGAATGGTCATTTCCATGGATCAAGTCCAACAAAGTGGATAACCCCAAGGGTACATGTGGTGTGATCATTAGGATGATCTTTGAGGTACTTCTCTTTCGATCTCTATTTAGAAATACGAAGTTGGAGTATCGGAGGATGGATGACAGTCCCAAAGTGGCATATGAATGGGAAAAATGGCTTTGGCTTGCGGCATTAGCGTTTCATTATTCCTTTTTGGTCATTTTTCTGCGACATTTCAGGTTCTTTACAGAACCGATTCCAGGTTTTGTTCATCTGCTTGAGAGTCTGGATGGTTTTTTGCAACTTGGAGTCCTTCCCTTTAACAGCCTCGGTGTGCCGGGCGTATATATAACCGACATGCTTCTCCTGGGGGCAGTGACGTATCTCTTTGTCCGTAGGCTCTATATCCCTCAGGTCCGCTATGTTTCACTCCCTGCTGATTATTTTCCGCTTTTTTTAATTCTCGGCCTTGGTTTTACTGGTATCTTAATGCGATATTTCATCAGGGTCGATATAACGGCGGTAAAGGAGCTGGCCCTGGGCCTTTTCAAGTTCAATCCTACTGTCCCGGAAGGTATTGGCGTTATTTTCTTTATCCATCTTTTTCTAATAAGTGTTCTGATTGCCTATTTTCCATTTAGCAAGTTGATGCATATGGGTGGCATATTCTTGAGCCCCACAAGGAACCTGTCTAACAACAGCCGGTTTGTCAGACATGTTAATCCCTGGAATTATCCAGTGAAATACCATACCTACGAGGAATATGAGGATGAGTTTAGAGAACTTATGGTGGAGGCAGGGATTCCTGTTGACAAAGAACCCGAAGCAAAAACAGAGTCAGAGGAAACAGAATAATAAGGAGCAACCATGGCAGATACCCCAAAACCAGAAAAACTGTCTAAAATAGATCATAAACCACCTCTAAAGGGCTGGATGGATACTCCCGCCGAATTGAGACCAGGTATTTACTGTTACGGAGCCAAGGAAAAAAACCTTGCGGCCGTGGGCATGCCGAATGCAAGGGACTGGAACCCCGCCGAAGAAGACTGGAAGCTTCCCGAAGACTGGAAGGAGATTATTGAGGAAGGATTTAAAGAGAGACTCGACAGATTTCGCAGCCTTAAACTTTTTATGGATATCTGTGTGAGGTGCGGTGCCTGTGCAGACAAATGTCATTTTTTCATTGGTTCAGGCGATCCCAAAAACATGCCTGTTTTGAGGGCAGAGCTGTTACGATCGGTATATCGTAAAAAGTTTACTACCGGAGGGAAACTTTTTGGGAAATTGGCCGGGGCAAGAGACCTGACGGAGGATGTGCTTAAAGAGTGGTGGTATTACCTTTACCAGTGTACGGAGTGCCGTCGTTGTTCTCTCTTTTGCCCATACGGCATAGATACTGCGGAGATTACTATCCTGGGAAGGGAATTGACCAATTTATTGGGCCTTAACACAGATTGGATTGCCGGGCCGGTCGCCAATTGTAACCGAACCGGAAATCATCTCGGTATTCAGCCGCATGCCTATAAGGATATGCTCGAGTTTTTCGTGGATGAGATAGAGGATGTGACAGGCATCAGGGTGGAACCTACTTTCAACAGAAAAGGTGCGGAGATTCTTTTTGTCACCCCTTCTGGTGATGTTTTCGCCGATCCTGGAACATATACGTGCATGGGTTACCTTATGCTGTTTCATTATTTACAGGAACAGGGACTGGATATAACATGGAGTACATACGCATCAGAAGGTGGTAATTTTGGATATTTTACCTCCCATGAGATGGCGAAAAGACTTAATGCAAAGATGTATGCAGAGGCGAAAAGACTGGGTGTGAAATGGATACTCGGTGGCGAATGCGGCCATATGTGGAGAGTGATCAATCAATATATGGATACGTTTAATGGCCCTGCCGATTTTCTTGAGGAACCGGTTTCTCCTATTACAGGGACCAAATTTGAGAATGCCAAGACGACCAAGCTGGTTCATCTTGTAGAGTTTACTGCCGACCTTATCAGGAATAACAAGTTGAAGCTCGATCCAAGCCGGAACGACCACCTGACGGTGACCTTTCACGATTCCTGCAATACGTCCAGGGGTATGGGTTTT
Source organism: uncultured Desulfobacterales bacterium (assembly GCA_964591255.1). Taxonomy (GTDB): domain Bacteria; phylum Desulfobacterota; class DSM-4660; order Desulfatiglandales; family Desulfatiglandaceae; genus CAZQAA01. Next base: position 18,976 of record CAZQAA010000158.1, read on the forward strand.
CTGGAGGAGCCGCGGTATGTAATAAAGAATGTATGTAACAATTTTTACGAGATGCCGCCCAATACCATCCGGGAGCAGACCTTTTGCTGTGGCAGTGGGGCCGGTCTAAATGCTGGGGAAAATATGGAGTTACGGATGCGGGGCGGGCTGCCCAGGGCAAATGCTGTTAGTTATGTCCATGAAAAATTCGGGGTAAATATGCTCGCATGTATCTGTGCAATAGACAGGGCAGTCTTGCCAACATTAATGCAGTATTGGGTTCCTGATGTGGATGTGACCGGGGTTCATGAGATGGTGGGCAATGCGCTGGTTTTTGAGGGGGAAAAGAAGAGGACCACCAACCTGCGTGGCGAACCTCTCCCAGGAATGGAGGAAGAAGAGGATGTATGATGGTGGCAAGATTCTCACTGGTCTGATTATCGGCCTTGGCCTGTTGCTGTCGCCCTTTATTTATAACGCGGGCAAGGCGGCTAAGGCACCGGAGCCGGAGCTTACACCGAAGGCAAAGAAGGCCAACGAGTGTGTGGCCTCAAAATCTTTCATGAGGGCGTGGCACATGCAGCTCTTGGATGAATGGCGAAATGAGGTTGTCCGTGATGATGATAGATATTACAGGCCACGGGAGGTGGCAAGGGAAATGCGGCTGGATAAGCATCTGCTGGATCAATGGAGGCATCTCGTAAGTGATGGCACGCGTCATTATATTCCCAAGAAAGACAAGGTATATTACAAAAGTCTTCAGATGACATGTATGGATTGTCATTCCAATAAAACCAAATTCTGTGATGAGTGCCATAATTATATGGGTGTAGATCCTTATTGCTGGGATTGCCATATCGAGCCAGAGGAGAAAAAGTAATGGGTCTCAACAGGAGAGAGTTTTTGAAAATAGCCGGTCTTTCGGCCTTGCTCGGCTCTGGGGCGAAGGCGGCAATGGATATTCTTGCTCCAGGAGAGTTGGAAGCGGCAATGGAAACTATCCCATTGACCGAGGGAAAAAGATGGGCCATGGTAATAGATTCACATAAGATCGATGATGAATTGATGGATAAGTGTATTAAGGCCTGTCATCGTGAACATAATGTTCCGGATCTTGGAACTGCAAAAGAGGAGATTAAGTGGCTTTGGAAAGAAGACTACGAGCACTCCTTTCCCGAACAGGAACATGAGTTTGTAAGTGATGAGGTCAAGCACAAGAATTTTCTCTTGTTGTGTAATCATTGTACTAATCCTCCCTGTTGCCGGGTCTGTCCCACAAGGGCTACATTTCAACGTGATGACGGGATTGTGATGATGGATCTGCATAGATGTATCGGTTGCAGGTTTTGTATGGCTGCATGTCCTTATGGGTCCAGAAGCTTTAACTGGGGCGACCCTCGGCGTGTCACGAAAGTTGAAAAGCTAAAAAAACTTAATCCTGGTTTTCCCACAAACCATGAATATCCCACGCGGACAAAGGGTGTGGTTGAAAAATGTACCTTTTGTAATGAAAGACTTGCCAAGGGCGAGCCACCTGCATGTGTGGAAGAGGCAAATAAGATCAGGAAAGGGGCCCTGACCTTTGGAGATCTTTCGGATCCAGAATCTGAGGTAAGAATGTTACTCAAGACCCATTATTCAATAAGACGCAAGCCCGAATTAGGGACAGGTCCGAACATATTTTATATCGTATGAGGTAATTATGCTTGATACTGCGTTAAAGGGAAGTCAAAGGTACTGGGGATGGCTAATTTTGCTGCTTTCTATTATGGGGGTAGGATTTGGATGCTATCTATATCAGTTTCATGAGGGCTTAAGAATAACAGGGATGAGCCGGGATGTGTCCTGGGGCTTCTATATTGCCCAGTTTACATACCTTGTTGGCGTGGCAGCCTCAGGTGTAATGGTTGTATTGCCCTATTATATCCATGATTACAAGGCGTTTGGCCGGATTACTGTTTTGGGGGAATTTTTGGCCATTGCGTCTGTTATAATGTGTCTGTTATTTATCTTCGTGGACCTCGGCAATCCTGTCCGAATCATGAATGTAATTATGTATCCCACTCCCCACTCAATACTTTTTTGGGATATGGTGGTGTTAAATGGATATCTATTGCTGAATGTTTTTGTGGGGTGGAATGTGTTGAGTGCGGAACGTAAAGGTATTCCTTATCAGAAATGGGTAAAAGTGCTGGCATATATATCTATCCCATGGGCGTTCAGCATCCATACCGTGACGGCATTTTTGTATGCTGGACTTCCCGGAAGGCACTACTGGTTAACTGCAATAATGGCGGCTCGTTTTTTGGCTTCTGCATTCTGTTCCGGCCCTGCATTACTTATATTGTTGTGTTTGATTGTACGGAAAGTGACCCGCTTTGATCCGGGGAAAGAACAGATAA
>CAZQAA010000159.1:0-13490 GCA_964591255.1 uncultured Desulfobacterales bacterium
CTTTTTTGCTTTGATGTGGGGACCGAGGCATGTTTGAGCATCCCAGGGGTCATTCAATATATCCGAGAAGGCTTTGATGGAGTGGTAAATGTTTATCCCTTTACATGCATGCCGAGTACTATTACATCTGCTATTGTGAAACCTCTCATGGCCAGGTTTGGAATCCCCTATCTTGATACTGCCTATGATTCCAGCACGCAACCTGGCAGAGAGGCTGCTATAAGGACATTCATGTACCAGGCGGATCAACATTTCAAGAGAAATGGCATAAGATATCATGGATAAAAAGGAAAGGACTAGTATCAGGTCATGACAGTAAAAATGCTTATAAATGCCGTGGATGAGGAAGAATACAGGGTTGCTCTTGTAAAGGAGGGCATGCTTGATGGATTTTATATTGAAACGGCGACTGCAGAGGAACAGGTGGGAAACATTTATAAGGGCCTCGTGGAGAGGGTAGAGCCTGCTTTGCAGGCCTGCTTTGTCAATTTCGGGAGTGAAAAAAATGGATTCTTGCCTGCAAATGAAATACATCCGGAATATTATATGGTGGGGAGTGGAGAAGGGAAAAACGGTGCCATCCCCCCCATTGAGAAGATGGTAAAAAAGGGGCAGGAGCTTTTGGTCCAGGTAACAAAGGATATGCCAGGTCGCAAAGGTGCTCAATTAACCACTTATTTATCGTTTGCAAGCCGGTATCTGGTCTTGATGCCCGGGGGTGGAGGAGGTGTTTCACGAAAGATTGAAGACGAAGAAGAAAGAGAGAGGCTCAAATCAATAATGGACCAGTTGAAGGTTCCTGAAGGTATAGGCTTTATAGTGAGGACTGTTGCCTTTAAGAAGGGTAAAAGAGACTTGTCAAGAGACCTGAGCAGGCTTTTGAGGATGTGGAAGAAGATAAAAAAAGAAGTAAAAGATGCCCCTTTACCTTCGCTCGTTCATAAAGAACAGGATGTATGCTTAAGGACCTTGCGAGATTATTTTACTAGTGAAATAAGTGAAATACTCGTAGATGATAAGACTACATTTTTTAAAGTCAAGGATTATATGAAGATTATTTCTCCAAGACATCAAAGGAGGGTAAGGCTTTACAAAGAACAAGAGCCCATTTTTGCTCACTTCAAGATTGAGCAGCAGATTGAAACTATTTACAGCAACAGGGTTCCGCTTAAATCCGGCGGTTCTATTGTGATTGAACCCACCGAGGCAATGATATCCATTGACGTAAATTCCGGACGGAGCAGGGGTGAACGAAATATTGAGAATACAGCCTTCAAGACCAATCTTGAAGCCGTTTCTGAGATTGCCCGACAGCTTCGCCTGCGGGACATGGGGGGGCTGGTGGTTATAGATTTTATCGACATGAAAGACAAAAGGCATATCAGAGAAATAGAAAAATTGCTTCGGGAGGAAACAAAAGCGGACCGGGCCAAAATTGCAATGTCGCATATATCCAAATTTGGTCTGTTGGAATTGTCACGACAGAGGTTAAGGCCTTCTGTTGAGTCCAGATCTTACCAGACTTGCCGTTACTGTAATGGACGTGGGCTTGTCCAGTCAGTTGAATCGGCTTCCGTCTATTTTTTGCGTCGGATATGGCAAGGGATATCAAAAAAGGGTGTTGTGCAGGTAAAAGGTACTCTTCCCCTTGAGGTGGCTACTTACCTGCAGAATAAAAAACGGAAGGAGATTTTCCAGTTAGAGGCCAGATACGGTATTGATATATTGCTTCAGGGGGATCCCTTGCTTGCCCCTGGAAAGGGGGAGCTTGAATTTATAAATGAGGCATGATGTTCAACAGATATTATCTGTTTTATCGTTGTTATTCTCATACGTTAAAATAGCAAATTTTTCTGTCCCATTTCTCTTTATGTTTTTCCCTTGGCTGCTCTTTGCAGATATTGCCGGAAAGTATTTAAGATGTTTGTCGATCTTAATATAATAGATTTGCTGTATGCTCCCATAGCGAAAAAAGAGTCCAGTGATATCATCAGGCTACCTCTTGAATAATTTGGCCTGGCTCACGAGACTCTTGAAGAGACTATCGTCGTGACTCGTAAGCAATAAGTAAAGGGAGTTTATGAAAACTGGCTAAAGATTATCTAAGATTTCTGTTGTCAAGTATAGATTATTAGGTTTATATAGAAATAACTTTATGTTAAAAACTGGACTGAATAATTGTCAGCCGGAAGTGGAATTCCCGGTTGAAACGTTATGGTTGGCAGATTATAACTTTTGAACCTTACACCCCTGAACCTGGAATTGTTCACTTTTTAGTTGCAGATTATGTTTTTCTGTCCGCATTAAATGTTTGAGAACCCCAAGCCGATAGGATGATAGGTCTGTTTATGAGAGGTAGATTTCCGCTGTTTCTGGGTATGTACTTACTTCTTTTCTGTGTTTTTTTTCATGGGGCATGTTCAAATTCAAAGGAGCAAGGTCAGGATATACAGGAATATAAAAAGGTTATTGTTAGGGTCAAGATACCGCTGCAGGAGATATCAGTGGCCGGTAAAAAAACGGATGTTAAATCGGTAAAAGTTCCCTTATCTGATACAAAGGTTGATGTGACGATGGGGACATCAGCGGATTTAAATTTGGCGCTTGAGGTACAAAGGGATATGAACGAAATGCCCTGTGATGGCTATTATCTGGTCCATAAAGGTGATAGCCTTTTTGAGATTGCAGGGCGGAAAGGCGTGTACGGAAATCCGTTGAAGTGGCCAACCCTATTTCGTCTTAATATGGATAAATTCGTACATGTTGAGATGTCTGATGATTTTGAACGTAAAGGCCTTCCCGAAGGGCTAAAACTGAAATTTGTAACACCCCAACAGGCACGGAAGAATCTGTCAAATCAGGCTGACAGGCTATGGGTTGTAAATGTGATTTCAACGCAGGATCCAAGAAAGATCGTTTCTCCCGCAATTGTCCTTATGAAACTTGGTTACCAGGTATATATTACAAAGGCCATGGTCAAGGGAAAAGAGTGGATAAGGTTGCGGGTGGGTTTTTATAAAGATAAAGCAAAGGCCATTTCTGCAATGGAGAGTATCGCCTCAGTGTCGACAATCCAGGATGCAGCGGATGCCTGGGTAACCAGGATAGGACAGAGTGAATTGGAGGAATTCGGGGGCTACTGAGTCCTTGATTAACGAATAGAGGCGGAGATGAAAGGCAAAAGAATTGTTGTCGGTGTATGTGGTGGAATCGCTGCCTATAAGGCGGCTGAGCTTGTAAGGCTCCTTGTAAAAGCGGATGTGCAGACTATGGTGGCCATGTCTTCAAATGCCACCAGGTTCATAAGCCCTCTTACCTTTGAGGCCCTATCAGGTCATAAAGTAATTTGGGATATGTTCGGTCAGGAGGGAATAGCTCTGGATCATATATCGTGGGCACAGGGTTGTGACCTGATTATTGTGGCTCCGGCAACTGCTAATTTTATCGGAAAAATTGCTCACGGTATTGCGGATGATTTTTTATCTACAATGGTACTGGCGGCTACAGCCCGTATACTTGTATGTCCTTCCATGAACAGTCTGATGTTTAAAAATCCCGTAATGCAGGAAAATCTTGGCATGCTTGAACAAAGGGGGATATTGGTCATGGCGCCGGGCCAAGGAGAGCTTGCCTGTCATGCCAATGGCCCCGGCCGGCTTCCCGAACCAAATGATATCCTTGAACAGGCTATGGATCTATTCGTGTCTAAGGACCTGTCCGGTATAAAGATGCTTATAACCGCCGGCCCTACTATAGAGGCGATTGATCCTGTAAGATTTATTAGCAACAGGTCCAGTGGCAAGATGGGGTATGCCCTGGCCCGGGCTGCAAGGCGGAGAGGTGCATCAGTAATACTTGTAAGTGGGCCCACATGGTTGTCTCCACCTTCTGGTGTTGTCCTGTTGAGGGTGAAAACGGCGGAGGAAATGAGGAATGCAGTGTTGGAGAATCGACAGGGGTGCCATGTGGTCATCAAGGCAGCAGCAGTCTGTGATTACAGGCCAAGTGAAACAGCAAGCCAAAAGATCAAGAAGGGGCCTGAATCCTTCAGCCTGGATCTTGTAAGAAACCGGGATATCCTGGCAGAGTTGGGGATGACCAAGAAAGAATTTCCATGCGTTCTGGTGGGCTTTGCGGCCGAGACCCAGGATCTTGTTGTTAACGCTGAAAAAAAATTGAGGACCAAGCATCTTGACATGATTGTGGCTAATGATGTTTCAAGAAGTGACGCTGGATTTGGAACAGATACTAATGTAGTCAGGATAATTCATGCTGATGGCCGTATAGAAGAACCCCCCATGATGACAAAGGATCAGGTTGCCGATTTTGTCCTGGACAGGGTAAAGTCTATTTTAGGAGGCAACTCTTGATAGATGAAAAAGATATTAAAGATATTTTTGGTAATTTGAAGGGTTATTTACGGGCTCAAATAGATATGGGCTTTATACCACCGCCACTTTCCAGTGAAGTGTTGCAGTACCTTGAGACAGATATATCCAGCAGCAAAGGTGGTGACTGGTCTGATGAGGTAGATACGCTTTCCCGATTAAAGACATATATAATGAATTGCAGCCGGTGCAAACTACACGTAGGCAGGACTAACCTAGTTTTTGGTGAAGGCGCTGATGATGCCCGGCTTATGTTCGTGGGCGAAGCTCCGGGCCGGGAAGAGGATTTGACAGGGCGGCCCTTTGTAGGTGAGGCGGGTACACTTTTAACCAAGATTATTAAGGCAATGGGTCTGATCAGGGAGGAGGTCTATATTTGCAATGTGGTAAAGTGCAGGCCTCCTAAAAACAGGGATCCGAAAGAGGATGAGATTGAGGCATGTCTGCCTTTTCTTAAACAGCAAATTAAGACAGTCGGGCCGGAGGTTATTTGTACGCTGGGGAGGATATCGGCCCGGACATTTTTTGGACAAGATTTCAAGATTTCGAGCCAGAGGGGGCGGTGGCGTACCTATATGGAGACTCCAGTCATGCCCACATATCATCCTGCTTACCTTTTGAGAAATCCAGACGCAAAACGTGAAGTCTGGGAGGATATGCAGAAGATAATGAAATACCTTGGTATTTCATTAAAAAAAACAGATTAGCCCTATTCTTGGCTACGGTCTTGCTAGTGATGGCTTTTTTATAAGTCTGCATTGAAACATGAATGCTTTGTGCATGGAGCGTTCCACGTAAGGTGAAGATAGGCATATTTACAGGGTTATCGGTCAAATGTTTTTTGTTCCCAGTTAAAGGCTCCTGAATCGACCTGTCTTTGAATTAAAACCCTGAGCATAGGCAACCCCATTTACATAAGGACATCATTATTTTTGATTTTTTTAAAGAAGGAAATTATTATGCTTAAAGAAACGGATTATGTCTAAAAAGCATTGGACTATGAAAATTTTTTTATTTATTGTCCTTATGAGTGGCTGTACATGGATTCCCGGACTGTCTGGGCCCGTCTTCGCCGGTAACGAAGTGATGATTATTGAGCTTGAGGGTGCTATTAGCCCGGGCACGGCTACCTATATAATAAGAGGCCTTGAAGATGCTGTGAAAGCTAGTGCCGCACTGACAATTGTTCGGCTTGATACTCCGGGAGGACTTGCATCCTCCATGCGCCGGATTGTTAAGACTATATTGAATTCGCCGGTTCCTGTTGTCGTATACGTTGGCCCCAAGGGGGCAGGTGCAGCATCTGCCGGAGTGATGCTTGTCGTGGCTGCCCATATTGCCGCTATGGCGCCGGGTACAAACATAGGGGCCGCGCATCCGATTACTGCCGGCGGAAAAGATATAGGGAAGACCATGAGTAAAAAAGTGGTCAACGATATGGCTTCATATGCGAGGGGTATTGCCAAAGAGAGAGGACGAAATGGGGAGTGGGTTGAGCGAGCCATCCGTGAGAGCGTTTCAATAACTGCGGAAGAGGCTGTGAAAAACAATGTGATTGATTTTATTGCAAAGGATATAGATAATCTTCTTGATCTCTTAGATGGGAAGGAGGTGGAACTCCCTGGCGGTAAGATAATTCTTAAGACCAAAGGTCTTCGCAAGGTATATTATCGACCGGGATTTCGTGACAGAGTACTAAGGACTATAAGTGATCCTAATATAGCCTATATTCTTATGATGATCGGTCTTGCCGGTCTATATTTTGAATTGGCTCATCCGGGCGGGATATTCCCCGGGGTGATCGGGGCCATTTCCCTGATCCTTGCATTTTATTCCTTCCAAACCCTTCCTGTCAATTATGCCGGCCTTTTATTGATTGCCTTGGCTATTATATTTTTTGTGGCCGAGGTGAAAATTACAAGTTACGGTATCCTTTCCATAGGCGGTTTGATTTCTCTTGTACTAGGTTCCATTATGCTTTTTGAGGGCATAAGGGTTTCTCTGGAAATAATGATGCCCACAGTTTTATTAGTAGGGGCCTTTTTTGTCATTGTTGCAACACTGGCATATAAGGCGTATAGGACCAGGCCCAGGAGCGGAGCCGAAGGACTTATGGGAGAAGTGGGTGTGGTAAAGGAATGGGCTGATGATGAGGGCCTGATTTTTGTCCATGGTGAATACTGGAGGGCAATGGCCGAAGAAAGATTGGAGCCGGGAGAAAAGGTGGAGGTGGCAGAAATCAGGGGTTTGACCTTGAAGGTCAAGAGGTCGGTTGCAACGGAATTTTAGGTTAAGGAGGAAAAAATGTTTTATCTGTTTGCGGTAGTCTTAGTTGTATTATTTTTATCCTCTGCCATCCGGATCTTGAAGGAATACGAAAGGGGCGTAATCTTTCGTCTTGGAAGGGTAATCAAGACAAAAGGCCCTGGGTTGATTATACTTATCCCTGTTATAGATAAGATGGTGAAAGTAAGTCTCCGTCTTGTGACAATGGATGTGCCGGCCCAGGACGTAATTACAAGGGATAATGTTTCAATCAAGGTAAATGCCGTGGTATATTTTCGCGTTGTGGATCCCACCAATGCCACCATTGAGGTGGAAAACTATCTCTTTGCCACGTCCCAATTGGCCCAGACCACGCTAAGGAGTGTTTGCGGAGAGATGGAACTTGATGAACTGCTCGTAGAGAGGGAAAAAATCAATACGCAACTCCAGTCTATTTTAGACAGGCATACTGATCCTTGGGGCATAAAGGTCACCACGGTTGAGGTGAAACATATTGATCTCCCTGAAGAGATGCAACGATCAATGGCTAGGCAGGCAGAAGCAGAGAGGGAAAGACGGGCCAAAATTATTAACGCCGAAGGCGAATATCAGGCAGCAACGCGTCTGGCTGAGGCAGCCGGCATTATTCAGGAATATCCTGAGGCATTGCAGCTGAGGTATCTTCAGACCCTAAGAGAGATATCGTCGGAGAGCAATTCCGTAACCCTGTTTCCTATACCAATTGATCTTTTAACACCCTTTATTAAAAAAAGAGCGTTAAATAACCAAGAGTGACTTAGTAGGAGATAAAAAATGGAAGAAAAAATCAGTAATGAGGAAGTAAAGGAAGAGAATGAGGCGCTGGAAAAATCCTTGGACAAGATGACGGCGCCGGAGCTTCGTGAGATAGCTAAGCAGATTCCCGGCATAACCGGTGTTCATGCCATGAAAAAAGGTGAACTCCTGGATATTGTGAAGGAATACAAGGGCATTAAAGATGAAGAACCTGCAAGAAAGAAGAAAGCTGGGGCTACCAAGCCGGAGGCGAGCATAAGTGAGATAAAAGAAAAAATTGTTCGGCTCAGAAAGGAAAAACAGGAAGCTCGTGAGGGTGGAGACAGGCACAGGGTGGATATCCTGCGCCGCCGCATTAATCGATTGAAAAAGCAGAGCAGAAAGATTGCCCGGGGTTGAAATGTCCTCTTCTTTTTCCGGAAATTTTTTCAAGACAGTGGCTGTTATACCTGCTGCCGGCTTGGGGATCCGTATGGGCATAGCCCGTCCCAAACAGTTCATAATTATTAGAGATATGCCTATTCTTGCTATTACTATAAGGGCATTTAATCGAAGCCGTTCTGTAGATGCTATTATTATAGTAGTTCCTGATGGAGATGTGGAATACTGTCAGGAAGAGATAGTTCATAGATATAAATTGGATCGGGTAAAACAGGTGGTTCCGGGCGGAGCCAGACGGCAGGATTCGGTTAAATTGGGTCTTGAAGCCACAAAAGGTGAATACGATCTTGTTGTGATTCATGACGGAGTTCGTCCCATGGTATCTTCTGATATTATAGAGACTTTGATTGATGAGGCCAAGACACATAGGGCCGTTATATCAGGGATTCCTGCGAAGGATACCATAAAAGAGGTTGACATTGAAAATCGTGTACTATCGACTCATGTTCGAGAGCGGTTGTGGCTGATCCAGACGCCGCAGGTTTTTCGGTACAAGGATATTTGGGAGGCCCATAAGATGGCCCTGGAAAGGGGATGGCAAGAAGCCACCGACGATTCGGCCCTTGTAGAAAGGATGGGTATTCCCGTTAAGGTGGTCAAGGGATCTGAAAGGAATATCAAGGTTACTACCCCTGCGGATCTCGAACTGATTCAATTTTGGTTAGGAGAAGTGAGCGAGTAAACTGCAGAAAGCTATTGCCCATTGAGGATTTTTGAAAGGAGGTTCCCATGCAGGAACAAATGAGTATACAGGATAATCTGAAGTTGATTCCCAATATTATGGTAAAGATTATAACTAATCCTGTTGGATTTTATAGAGAGATGCCCAAAGATGGAGGATTTGTTGAGCCTTTGATATTCATGATTTGTATGGGTGTGATTTCAGGCATTATTCACGCTGTTCTGGCGCTCTTCGGAATTGGACCGATGGGATCATTTATTATGGCCCTTGCATCTATTATAATTGTCCCTGTTCTTGTGGTAATATTCGGTTTTGTAGGAGGATTAATCCTGTTTGTTATCTGGAGAATAATGGGATCTCAGGAATCCTTTGAAACGGCTTACAGGTGTGGTGCTTACGCCTCAGGAATTACTCCCATCACTGGATTTTTGAATGTCATTCCCTATATAGGTGCAGTCATAGGTCTGATATGGATGACTCTTCTCATGATTATTGCGAGCACTGAGGTCCACAATGTCAACAAAAATACTGCACTGATCGTCTTTGGAATTATATGTTTAATCTTTGCGGTGGCCTCCGTGAGTTCCCGGTGTGCACAGAGGAAACTGGAGAATGCGGCGGAGAAATGGGAAAAGAGGATTAGCAAAGACCTTGAAGAGATGACACCTGAAGAGGCAGGCAAGGCGATGGGTAATTTTCTGAAGGGGTTACAGGAGACCACTGGAAAGAAGTAGGTCCGTAATCATAGAAGGAGGATGAATATGTTAAAAAAATTTTTTTTGTACACCTTAGTAGTCGTGATCTCGACAAGTATATTTTTGGCATCAGCCTGTTGCAGATGTCCCACACCACCACCTCATAAACCCTATCCAGCCGCTGTATGGGTGCCCGGGCATTATGGACCTCGTGGACACTGGATTCCAGGGCATTGGAAATAGATTGTTGTAGTACAGTCCGCACATTTTATCTTGATTTATGGTGACCCGGGGAGCAGCTTTTAAATCACCATGCGGATTTGTGAGTTAACGCATTGCAAGGTTGCCCAAATACAGTTGTATTAATAGATAACATTTGCTAAGTTTTCCTGGAATCTGCCAAACGAGGTGTATACTTATGCGCAAGAAATTGATGAAGGGCCTTTTTTGTATAATATTAGTTGGTTTTATTAGTAGTTGTGCAACAAATCAGCAGTCTAAAACGGCATCGGAAGAGGAGATGCAAGCCAAACTGTTAAGAGATTTTAATCCTGGGCAATGTGCGCAGGTGGAACCGTCGGATGAATATGTACAAAAAACAAATACTCTTATAATAATCTTTGATCCGTCAGCGTCCATGTCGAGACCTTATAAAGATATTCCCAAACAGAAATTGGCCAAGGATTTGTTATACTGTATGAATCGAAGTATCCCTGATCTGAAATTTACGATTGGGCTTAGGGTGTTCGGTAGCCCGGTTTATACTTCCTTGATATATGGATTAACTGAATATTCAAAAGAGGGCCTGGAAGGGGCCATAAAATCTATTAAATCTGCTAGGGGCGCCAGTCCATTGGCCTTTGCCATTGATGCCCTTGGATCTGATCTTAATAAGGTTGAAGGTAAGACCGCTATAATAATTATTAGCGATGGCATGGAAATGGGTATTGATCCGCTACTTGCTGCCAAGAGATTGAAAAGTAATAAAAAGGATAATCTCTGCTTTTATACTGTGTTAATAGGAGATAATCCTGATGGAAAATTATTATTGGAGCACATTGCTGAAGCAGGCGGTTGCGGATTTGCAACGACTCTGGAGGAGTTGATCACACCTGAGGGTATGGATAATTTTATCAAAGAAGTGTTTTTCAGGAGAAAAATCGATTCTGACAAGGACGGTATAGAAGATGATGTGGACAAGTGCCCTGGCACACCAAAAGGTGCGGGTGTCGATGAGGAAGGGTGCTGGCTCATCGATGATGTGTTGTTCGATTTTGACAAGGCCCAAATCAAATCCGAATATTCTCATATCCTGGATCAGGTGGCAGAGGTGATGAAGCAAAACCCAGCGTTAAGAATGGAGATTGAGGGTCACACTGACATAATTGGGCCTGAAAGATATAACAATACCCTATCCATAAGGCGTGCCAGGGCAGGGAGGGATTATCTTGAAGATAAAGGCATATCTCCGGATCGCATCACGATACGGGGGCTTGGTTATTCACAGCCAAAAACAACAAACGAGACTGACGAAGGTCGTGCCAGAAACAGGAGGATAGTCCTTAAACCACACTATAATTTGCAATAAGGTTCAGGAGGTCGGCTGCCACTACACACATCACATATTGTGAAATTTATTACATCAAATTATGTCATTAATGTTACAAAAAATGTAACCTTTATTTCATGATAGATGTGTTTAAATTTAGCACAAGAGGACAATTTCTATTTTTTTATAGTTTAACATATTGATATATCTTATGATTTTCTGATATGACGGATAAAATATTAATATTTGATCCTTTTGGCATATACTTTGCTTTATATTAGGGAAACTTTAACAAATTTGATTTTTGATTCAGGAGGATTTAACAGTGAAAAAAGTTTCAATGTTTTTATTGGCCTTTGTCTTATGTATGTTATTGATATCAGAAATGGGAATGGCTTATACTTTCACGTACGGTGATATTTACAAGCAGTGGCCCGGACAAATCGGACATAACAAAAATGGGGTGGATTTGTCTAATTATGATACTTATGGAACGCCTAAAATTTCAGGTGCAGAGGTTGTGGTAACTGGAGATGCCGCTGATCCTGGCACCCTGGAATCGATAACTATATATATGGAAGAAAGACGTGTCTGGGATGCACTTTTCATTAATACCGGAGGAGAGGACTCATGGCAGGCCTGGGATTACATGGTATATGACTCGGACGACGGTGATGGTAATGGTGCAAGCGGTATGCCTGTTTCAAGTGATGGCATCTATACTGTTAATGACAATTATGAGTATAGTTATTCAATAACGGGAAGAATTGGACATGCTAATGGAATTAAGGAAAACAGTCTTAATTTCTGGCAAGATTTCGAGCCGGTATGGGATAGTGATACAGGTTCGCTGACATATAATTTTAGTGGCTTTGACATTAATCTTTATCCTGATTTTGTCATAGGCTATACGCCCTATTGTGCGAACGATGTGTTTTTAACTCCCCCCGCTGCAGTCCCCGAGCCAGCCACTATGCTTTTGTTTGGTTGCGGCCTGATCGGTCTGGCCAGCATTGGGCGCAGAAAATTTGTTAAAAAAGTATAAAATCTTCCTCTAAAGATGAACTCATAAGCAGCCATGCCCCTTCCATAGAGGGGCATGGCTGTAACGTATATGGGCACTTGGCTCAAAAAACATTCCAACAAAAAGACCTCCTACAATTTTATATGCAACCATTCCTTAAGTACAAGCCATATGAAAATCGGGTTGGTTGTGCTGTATCTTTTCCACATCCGGCGAGGTTCTTGTAAAAAACGATAAAACCATTCCATTCCGCAGCGTTGTATCCATAGAGGAGCCCTTCTGGTAATGCCTGCAGCTATATCAAAACTTCCTCCGACTCCCATACAGAAAGGAACCTGCATGACCGGCATCCATTTTTTTAAAAATTTTTCCTTTTTGGGACTCGAAAATCCTACAAAAAGGATATCCGCCTTGCTCAAATAAATTGTCCTTGCTATTTCAGCCTCTTTATCTTCTGGAAAATAACCATTTCTGAATCCGGCTATTTTAAGCCCTGGATACTTTTCGGTGAAAACCGCAACTGTTTTTTTTACAACATCTTCCCGTGCCCCAAGAAAAAAGAGACGATATCCCTTGTTAGCAGAAATCTTTATTAATTCATAAAAAAGATCTATTCCTGCCACCCTGCCAGGTAATGGTTTTCCAAGTAATCGGGAAGCCCAGACAATAGGCATCCCATCTGCGTTGATTATATCACATGTGGATATGATTTCACGTAGCCATGGCATTTTTCGGGCTTTCACCAGTTTTGCCACGTTAACAACTACATGTTGATGTGGCGTTCTCTCCTCAATATATTTTTCAATTTTGACAATTGTCTGCCTGAGATCTAATGAGTCTATCGGGCAACCCAAAAGATTTATGCGTGCCATGTAAAAGTTTAGTCTCCGTCAAAAACAGATGATGTAAAAAAAATATGTGGAAGCTTGCCTTCCAAGAGAGCTTCTCTGCCACACCATGCTTCCAATATCCAACCCAAATGATATGGTCTGCATGTCCTGTTAAGTTCAACAAATGCCTTTCTCCCGAAAGGAGAAAAGTTAAACAGTTTATTTCCTAAAACATTAGTGTAAAGTGCAAGTCTGCTAAAAACAGGTTTTCTCCTTATTGAACGAAATATGATATTGCCTGTTTCATTGATCATATTTGATGACAGCTCGTTACGTCCGAAAATCCAGATCAAACCGGATAATACCTTTTTTAGGTATGCTATGTTTCCGGTTTCCTCATAAAGAGGTATCAATGCCATAGGCGCCATCGCATCCTGGTGGACCGAGTAAATCTCATACGGTTCTGCCACAGAACCATTGTCAGTATTCATTATCCATGCCCAACCACCATCGCTAAGTTGATGTTGGCAAAGGACATCAGCAGCATTCATAGCAAGTCTTAAATAAGTTTTGTTATTCATGGTTTTACTGGCCTTTATCAACGCATGTATACAGTATATTTGAGTGGCGAAACATGGAAATTTGCTTCGAAAATTTTTACTGCCAGTGTGGAAAAACAATCCGCTTGGTGCAACAGTCTTATGTATGATAAAAGAGAGTATTTTGCCTAATTCGTTATAGGCATCTTGGTAGCCTTTTTCGGCCGCGAGACAAAGTCCGTAGACTATCCATCCCCTTTCCATACCTGTCAGATGATTGAC
>CAZQAA010000160.1:0-14738 GCA_964591255.1 uncultured Desulfobacterales bacterium
ACAGCAAAAAGGCAGGCAATAACTAACCCGGAAAATACCATTTTTGGTGTTAAGAGGCTGATCGGAAGAAAATATGATTCTCCCGAGATCCAAGGTGATATTGATGTCCTTCCCTATAAAATCGTTAAGGCAGCAAATGGTGATGCTCATGTATCTGTTCGCGGCAAAGATTACAGCCCGGCACAGATCTCCTCTATGATTCTTCAGAAAATGAAGGAAACTGCGGAAGATTATCTGGGCGAAAAAGTTACAGAGGCCGTCATTACCGTACCTGCATACTTTAATGACAGCCAGAGACAGGCTACCAAAGACGCAGGTCGTATTGCGGGACTCAAGGTAGAAAGAATTATTAATGAACCTACTGCTGCGTCACTTGCTTACGGTCTTGATAAAAAAGGAGATCGTAAGATCGCGGTGTTTGACCTGGGTGGAGGCACCTTTGACATATCCATACTGGAACTTGGCGAGGGTGTGTTTGAGGTTAAATCCACAAATGGTGATACGCACCTTGGTGGTGAAGATTTTGACCTGCGCATTGTAGACTTTCTTGCAGATGAATTCATGAAAGATCAGGGGATTGACCTCAGAAATGATAAAATGGCCTTGCAAAGGCTAAAAGAGGGGGCCGAAAAGGCCAAAGTGGAGTTATCAGGTTCTATGGAGACAGATATAAACCTTCCGTTTATTACGGCTGATGCAAGTGGCCCCAAACATCTTAATATCAAACTGAGTCGCGCCAAGCTTGAGGCATTGGTGAATGATCTGATTGAACGGGTAGTGCAACCGTGTAATACGGCATTACGGGACGCAGGTCTCACCACGGGAGACATTGATGAGGTTATTCTGGTGGGTGGCATGACCAGGATGCCACGGGTTCAGGAGAAAGTGAAAGAGATCTTCGGCAAGGAACCTAGCAAGGGTGTAAACCCTGATGAGGTAGTGGCCATTGGCGCAGCGATCCAGGGAGGTGTGCTAATGGGCGACGTTAAAGATGTATTACTTTTGGATGTAACACCGCTCTCCCTAGGAATAGAAACGCTGGGTGGTGTGTTTACCAAACTGATAGAAAAAAATACAACCATCCCTACCAAAAAAAGCCAGATTTTTTCTACGGCAGCCGACAACCAGCCTGCTGTTGAAATACATGTCCTCCAGGGAGAAAGAGAAATGGCCAAGGATAACAAGACCCTTGGAAGATTCCAGTTGGTGGGAATTCCTCCTGCCCCGAGAGGTGTTCCTCAGATTGAAGTTACTTTTGATATTGATGCAAACGGGATTGTACATGTCTCTGCCAAGGATATGGGGACAGGGAAGGAACAATCCATAGAAATTACTGCTTCCAGCGGTCTGAGTGAAGATGAAATCCAACAACTTATAAGGGATGCAGAAATGCATGCCGAAGAAGACAGGAAAAACAGGGAACTGGTGGACGCACGTAATGCGGCCGATTCCATGATATATACTACAGAGAAATCGGTAAAAGAGGCGGGCGACAAGCTGGACGAGGCCACAAAATCAGATATTAACCGAGCCATAGAAAATCTGAAAAAGGCCATGGAAGGAGACGATGCCGGAGAGATAAAACGTCTGACCGAGGAATTAACTCAGGCATCTCACAAGCTTGCTGAGACAATGTATGCCCAGGCGGCCCAAGAGCAGGCTGCAGCAGGAGGTACCACTGGCGGCTCCACGGGCCCAGAAACTTCACAGGACGAGGAAGTTGTGGATGCAGACTTCGAGGAAGTAAAAAAATGATAACGGGTTTATATCCCGATAAAAAGGCTATCGCCATCCTGATGGTGGTGATGGCCTTTTTTTTAACAGGCTGCTATAAAAAAATTCCGTCCCAGGAAGATGACATAGGCAAAACAGCAGACATAGGCCTCTCCCGGGCTGAAAAATACAGAGAAAAAGGGGACCTTGACAAGGCCTTAAACGAATATGGAACATGGCTGAAAACACCCCGTAAAGGGGAAAAAACGGCATATGTCCTGAGCAGGATGGCCGAAATATACTCTATGAAGGGCCAATACGAAAGGGCCCTTGGCCTCTACGAAAAGATAGCTGCCGAATATCCCAATTATTCCATGATATCCAATGTACGTTATAATATTGCATATCACCTGTATATGTTGCATGACTACCGGCGATCTGTTCAAGAGTCCCTTAAGACGATCAACGAATGTCCCAAAACCCCACTCAAGGGCGACATAGCGCTCCTGTTGGCAGAGAGCTATATGGCACTGGGAGAGAACTCCAGGGCATTTAAGTGGTGGCTGAAGGCAAAAAACAAATTTTACGGTGATCCCCTTAAGGAAGCAAAACTCGATATCATCCTGCAAGAATTGATTACGACCCTGGATCTGGAGCATTTGGAGGATGTGGATCAATATGCCTATGATAATACCCATCTGCCGGAAATATATTACAAAATGGCCTCATTGTTTTTGAAAAGAGACGAGCTGAACAAGGCGTATTGGGCTGCCAGATCGCTAATTCGTTCATCTCCCGATGCATCATGGCTCTCTCTGGGATACCAAATCCTTGATAAGATCGAAAAGCGCGTGGGGACAAGATCCACAACAGTTGGATGCCTGCTTCCATTAACAGGTCCATTTGCCATATATGGTGAAGAGGCACTAAATGGGATTGAGCTGGGGTTGGGACCTCCCTGTAACTCTCAAGACAATATTCATATTGAACTGTTGATTAAAGATACCGCCGGAGATCCCCAACAAACAGAAAAGGCTCTGGAAGAGCTTGTTAACGAAAAAAAGGTGATCGCAGTCATCGGGCCCCTCTCAAGCAGGACATGCGAGGCCGCTGCTAAAAAGGCCCAGTCAATGGGAGTTCCCCTTATTGCCCTTTCTCAGAAAGAGGGAATCGAAAAAGAAAGAGAAATGGTATTTCGCAATTTTATAACCCCGTCCCAAGAGATAACCACACTATTAAACGCCGTCATGGGTAAAAAGGGTGTCAGGCGATTTGCCATACTGTATCCGGAAAATTCTTATGGACGCTTTTTCATGAACCGTTTTTGGGATAAACTGGAAAATATGGGGGGCGTTGTCACGGCAGTAGAGTCTTATGATCCGGAGAGTACAGATTTTGCCGATCAGATAAAAAAAATGACAGGGACTTTTTACCCCCGACCTGCTTCTGTTGAGAAAGAATTTGAACAGACTGATTTGACAGACCCTGGGTATGATGAAAGAGAGAAAATCAAAGAGGGACCAGAGGATAAACAGGATGAACCAGAGCCGATCATAGATTTTGACGCCATATTCATACCGGACGGCTTTCAGACAGTGGCCATGATTGCCCCACAACTGGTCTATCATGACGTTAGGGATGTCCAGTTAATAGGGACAAGCATGTGGCAGTCCGATAAATTAATCAAATTGGCCAAAAATTATGTGCAGGGGGCAATTTTTCCTTCCGCGTTTTTCGGAAAATCAGGAGCACCCGGTGTCCAAAACTTTATAAAATCTTACAAAGAAAATTTTGGTACGGATCCAGGGATCCTCGCAGCAGCGGGTTATGATACTGTGATGCTTCTCAGACACCTAATGGCCACATGCGACATTATTACAAGGAACGACCTCCGGCAGGCATTGTCTGAATGCACGGGATTCAATGGTGTTAGCGGAGAACTCTGCCCTGAATACGGAAAAGGACTGGAAAGGACACCTCTGCTGTTGACTATCTCGGGCAACAACATGGTCCTGTTTCGTTAATCCGCATCTTATGAAAATCTTCTCCCAATCCCTGGGCCGGTCTTTAATTTTACATATTACATACGGATCTTTGCGTCAGTTTTTTCCGGATGCTTTTCAAGGTGTTTGTACCTACCTATGGCCGATTCTGCCAAACGCTTGATCAGATGCTGAAGATCTGAATCATTCCACAGTGAGGTAAAATCAACGGATGAAATAAGGCGGTTGCTCAGTGTATATTGAGGATCGCGATCCGGTGCAAGCACAACATCATCATCTCTGAAATCAATCTTTTCCTCAAAAATCTGTTGCAGCAATTCTTTGACAGTATGGGAAAAAAATTTTTTCACATCTTCTGTGGATTCAGCATGATTCATCTTCTGACGAAAATTTGGGATTACTTGATGCTCGTACTTGGTAAAGGAAATTTTTTTTGTCATACCTTTTCTCCTATGGTTATAATCGGATGCCAAGTATAATCTTTCCTATAAAATACCAGACAATCAATCTATCGATCTATCGGTTATTGGCTCTTCGTTCAATGGCCTCTTTTGATACTTTCAATCAACCATTCCAAGTTCATAAGTTATGGACCTGCTCTCTGATTATATTTTATATTTTTCTGCTGAAAAAGCCATCAAAATCAGCATTCCTAATGCTCTTTGAAAACCGGAGTTTTTTATTGATACTGTAATCGGTTTATGACATATATGGGCACCAAACAGATCATAAAGCGAATTTCGATGGGATTTATTGAATGGAATCATTTTTCAGACTTAAGACGCCCAAAGAGGTGTTTCAGATTATTGACCAGTTTAAACCCTTAGGAAAAGAAACAATCAGGATTGAGGAAGCTCTTCACAGGATATTATATCATGATGTGATATCCCCTGAAGACCTACCCGGGTTTTTCAGATCCACTATGGACGGCTATGCCGTGAGGGCAAAAGACACTTTCGGCGCCAGTGAATCCCTGCCTGCCATGCTGGATGTAACAGGCGAAGTGCGCATGGGTGAAACCCCTGACATGTCTTTGGGTAAAGGGAAGGCAGTGAGGATCTCTACCGGAGGGATGCTGCCTGAGGGCGCAGATGGTGTAGTGATGGTAGAATACTGTCATCTGTTGGACGAGTCCACCCTTGAAGTTTACCGCCCCGTTTCACCCCTCGAAAACGTCATACCACCGGGCGATGACATCAAACGTGGAATGATCCTGTTGAAAAAGGGACATGGCCTTCGTATTCAGGATATCGGGATTATGGCCGGGATAGGAAAGACTAACGTGGACGTACACAAAAGACCCAGAGTCGCTATCATCTCCACCGGAGATGAGGTTATCCCTATAAACGACTCACCCAAGCCGGGGCAAGTGAGGGATATCAATCGTTATACATTGTGGAGTCTATGCCGAAGCATGGGAGCTGCTCCTGTTTATGTGGGGCTTTCTGCAGACAATTTTGACGACCTGAAAGGTATGGTGGAAAGTGGGCTAAAACAGGCAGACACGGTTTGGATATCCGGTGGAAGCTCTGTTGGCACAAGGGACATAACCTTACGCGTATTAGAGACACTGCAGGATTTCAAACTGCTGGTCCATGGCATATCTATCAGTCCTGGCAAACCGACTATTATAGGCCGGAGTGGATCGAAACCCGTTATAGGCCTGCCTGGTCACGTATCTTCGGCATTGGTGGTAGCGCAGATCTTTTTGACGCGTCTTGTCTTGCGGCTTTCTGGTCATACGGATACTTCCAAGGAGGTCAGAAGAGAAATTGAGGCAGTATTGAGCCGCAATATAGAATCGGCCAGTGGCCGTGAAGACTACATAAAGGTAAAACTGAGTTGTAAAAAAGGTGTGTTGACTGCCGAGCCAATCTTAGGGAAATCGGGTCTGATCTTCCCCTTGGTGGAAGCGGACGGAATGATTCGTGTTGATATGAATACAGAAGGCCTGTATCAGGGCCAAGGTGTAAAGGTAATCCTGTTTGACGACCTGCAACGGGGAGGTATGACTTGAAAAGACAGACCTATCTGGCCATGAAATCTCTGGAAGAGGCCAAACGGCTCTTCTTTTCCAGAATCGATCCAAATCAGCGTAGCGGCATAGAGAAAATAGAGGCCAGAGATTCTCTGGGCAGGATCACGGCACGGCCTGTGTTTGCAAAACGTTCCTCACCATCATTCAATTCAGCCGCAATGGACGGTATTGCCGTTCGGGCGGAATTGACCTACGGAACCAATGAAAGACACCCAAAAATACTGGAAATCGGCCAGGATGCCATCTGGATAAACACAGGTGACCCGCTCCCGGATGAATTTGACTCGGTGATTATGATAGAAAAAATCCATAAGCTGGATGATACCCATCTGGAAATCAGGGCACCATCCTATCCGTGGCAAAACATCCGCAAGGTGGGAGAGGATATTGTAGCCACAGAACTGCTCTTTCCCCAGAATCATATGATAGGGGCGTATGACATGGGGGCGCTTGTAAGTGCCGGAGTGTTTGAGGTCCAGGTATGGAAAAAACCGCTCGTGGCCATTGTCCCCACAGGTTCCGAACTTGTAGACCACAGAGAGATAAAAGATGGGATGCTGGTGAAAAAGGGGCAGATAATAGATTACAATTCCGTTCTCCTTGGAGGGCTTATACGTGAATCAGGAGGTATTCCCATAAATTATGATATCGTACCGGACATTAGGGAAAAAATATGCGACGCATTGGAACGGGCCATCGAATCTGATGCGCATATAATCATAATTAATGCAGGTTCTTCTGCAGGAAGTAAAGATTTTACAGTCCATGTGATCAATGAAATAGGAGAGGTCCTTGTACATGGCATAGCCATGATGCCGGGCAAGCCTACTATTCTTGGAATAGTCCGGGGAAAACCTGTTATAGGCAACCCGGGATACCCCGTTTCTGCAACCATATCTTTTGAACAGTTTGTGAGACCTCTTATTTACAGATTTCAGGGGCAGCAACCTCCCGGACGACACATTATCAAAGTCCATCCTACCCGAGATATTCCTTCCAAACCTGGAGTGGAAGAGTTTCTGAGGGTGAACATAGGCAAGGTGGGCTCACGATATGTGGCCACACCACTTGGACGGGCTGCCGGCTCTATTACTACCCTTACAAGGGCCGAGGGAATTATCCGAATCCCTTCCCTGTCCGAAGGAATAGCCCAAAAAGACGAGGCAGAGGCAGAGCTGCTTATAAGGAAAAAAGAACTCCTGAATACCGTTGTCATTATCGGAAGTCATGATATTTCCATTGATATCCTGGCGGATGAAATCAGACAAAAAGGGATCAATATCCGTATATCATCCAGCAATGTGGGCAGCCTCGGTGGCCTGATTGCCCTTAAGAAGGGTACCTGTCACATGTCGGGTTCACATCTTCTGGACACCAGCACTGGACAATATAATATTTCTTATATCAAAAAATATCTAAAAGGAATCCCGGTCAGCCTGTTTTACCTGGTTTTCAGGGACCAGGGCCTGATAATACCAAAGAATAATCCAAAAGGGATAAAGGGGATAGAAGATCTGGTACGGGATGATATCAGGTTTGTCAATCGCCAGCCAGGATCAGGCACCCGGGTGCTTCTTGATTACAAATTAGAGAATACAGGTATAAGCCCTGAATCTATTCATGGTTATGACCACGAGGAATTTACCCACATGGCGGTGGCGGTGGCGGTGCTAAGCGGAACTGCTGACTGCGGCATGGGAATTTTTGCAGCGGCCAAGGCCCTGGATCTGGACTTCATCCCTGTAGAACAGGAACAATATGACCTTGTCATTCCTGATTCAATCTTGAAGACAGATTATGTCCAGACCCTATTAGAGACTGTACGGTCTGAAAATTTCCGTAACCGCGTCACAGCCTTGGGTGGATATAACCCAAGTAAAAGCGGTAAGTTAATAGCACAAATTAACCAAAAAGATTAAGATTCGTACGGATCTCTTACAATAACCGTCTGCTCCCGCCCAGGTCCTACTGATATCATAGAAATCGGGATACCTGTTATGTCTTCGATGGCCTCAAGGTATACACGGGCATTTGAAGGTAAGTGATCCATACTGTTCACCCCGGATATATCTTCATGCCAGCCGGGGATTTCCATATAAACAGGTGTGCATCGTGACAATTGTGTCAGGCTGGCAGGTCTGTGATTAACCTCCTCATTGTCAAGCCTATATCCCACACAGATCTTTAAGCTATCGAGACCCGTAAGTACATCCAGTTTGGTTATTGCCAGGCTGTTAAGGCCATTAATACGACATGAATCTGAAACCACAACCAGGTCAAGCCATCCGCAACGACGTCTCCTGCCGGTGGTGGCACCAAATTCATTCCCTTTTTCCTGGATATAATCACCCACCTCGTCCGTGAGCTCGGTTACAAAAGGACCGGCACCAACACGGGTAGTATATGCCTTTACAATGCCTAAAATATGCCCCAGGCTGCCTGGACCTGTGCCGGATCCTGCGCTTGCATTACCGGCCACCGTAATAGAAGAAGTCACGAACGGATATGTACCGTGGTCCACATCCAGATGTGTCCCCTGCGCCCCTTCAAACAGGATAATCTTGTCCTCCTTCAGGGCCTGATCCAGTTCTAACGAGACATCAGAAATATATGGATAAAGCTTGTCGGCCATCTGCAGATATTTTTCAAGCATAGGCCGCCAATCTAATGGTTCGGCATTCAAAAATCTGGTGAGATAAAAATTTTTCTCCTTTAAATTATTCCTTATCTTTTTTTCCAGTATCTTCGGATCGGTCAGATCAATCACTCTTATCCCTATCCTAGCCGCCTTGTCTTCATAACATGGCCCAATGCCACGACCAGTAGTACCTATCTTGCTACTCCCCTTTGCCACCTCCCTGGCCATATCAATAGCCTTATGATAAGGCATTATGACATGGGCCTTATCACTAAGGGAGAGTCTGTCTGAATCTACCTTCAATCCAGACCTGTTGAGATCATCAATTTCATCCAGAAGCACCTCAGGGTCAACTACAACTCCATTGCCAATCAGGCATTTAGTATTTTCATACAGGATACCGGATGGAATTAAATGGAAAATAAATTGATTACCTCCTACTACAAGAGTATGACCGGCATTATTGCCACCTTGAAATCTTACTACCATATCTGCCTTCTCAGTAAGAAGATCGACAATCTTGCCTTTCCCTTCGTCTCCCCACTGGGTTCCTACGATAACGATATTTGGCATATTTCAACTCCAAAGAAATAATTTGTATTGCAAGATCAACAACCTATTGATTCTCCCTCACCTGCTCAGGACTTACAATGCCTTGCGTTTTTTGATCTTGCTCCACGTATCACGCAATGGCACTGTTCTATTGAAAACAAGTCTTTCCTCGGACGAATCCTTGCTATCAACACAAAAATAGCCCAACCTCTCGAATTGATACGGGATTCCTGGCTTAGCCTTCAGCAGACTCGGCTCAACAGGACATGATTTCAGGGTAATGAGTGAATTGGGATTCAGATGGGCCCCCAGTGCATCACCATCTGGAACATCAGCCGGGTCTTCGTCCAAAAACAGATGGTCGTATAGACGGACCTCGGCATTTGCCGCATGATGTGCAGATACCCAGTGCAGTGTAGCCTTTACCTTGCGTCCATCCGGTGAAAACCCTCCCCTTGTCTCTGGATCATATGTACAACGCAGTTCAATGATTTCCCCTGTCTTTTTGTCCTTCACCACATCTACACACTTGATATAGTAGGCATATCTAAGCCTCACTTCCCTGCCCGGGGCCAGGCGAAAAAATTTTCTTGGTGGATCCTCCAGAAAATCTTCCTGTTCAATATAAAGTACCTTTGAAAAAGGTATCGTCCTTTTTCCCATTTCAGGATCTTCCGGATTATTAACGGCTTCCAGCTCCTCAACGGTGCCTTCAGGATAATTATCAATTACCACACGAAGAGGATTCAACACTCCCATCACACGAAAGGCACGTTTATTCAGGTCCTCTCTTACACAATGCTCAAGCAATGCAATATCCACTAAGCTGTTCCGCTTGGCCACCCCAATTCGTTCACAAAAATCCCGTACTGATTCAGGGGTATATCCACGTCTTCGAATCCCGGATATTGTAGGCATCCGCGGATCGTCCCATCCGGTTACAACTCCATGCTCCACAAGTTCCAAAAGCCTGCGCTTACTCATGACTGTGTGAGTCAAATTTAGACGGGCAAACTCAATCTGCTGAGGATGATACAAGCCTAATTCATCTAAAAACCAATCATAAAGGGGCCGGTGATCTTCAAACTCCAGGGTACACAAGGAATGGGTAATTCCCTCGATGGAATCCGAAACACAGTGGGTAAAATCATAGGTAGGATAAATACACCACTTCTTTCCAGTCCGGTGATGGTCGGCATGCAAGATACGATAAATCACCGGATCACGCATAGTTATATTTGGAGATGCCATATCGATCTTTGCCCTGAGGACCCGCGAACCATCTTCGAACTCCCCTTTTCGCATTCGCTCAAAAAGATCCAGGTTTTCATCTACAGATCTGGTGCGATATGGACTTTCTATGCCGGGCCTGGTCAAGGTGCCCCGGTATTCCCTGATATCCCGGGGACTCAAATCGCAGACATATGCTTTGCGTTTTTTAATAAGCTCAACCGCAAACAGGTAAAGCCGCTCAAAATAATCCGAGGCATAAAACAGTCTGTCACCCCAGTCAAAACCGAGCCATCTGATATCAAATTTGATCGATTCGATATATTCGATCTCTTCCTTGCTCGGATTAGTATCATCGAATCGCAAATTGCAAAGAGCCCCCTCATACTCAGCGGCAAGCCCGAAGTTTAGACAGATTGATTTTGCATGTCCTATGTGCAGATAGCCGTTAGGTTCCGGGGGAAACCGGGTATGAACCCTTCCACCATACTTGTTGGACTTCAAATCTTCATCAATAATGTTGCGTATAAAATTAGTAAGCGGATTAGAATCCTTGGTGACCATTTAAGATATTCTCCATTTCCGGTTCATTTTGTATTATCCTATCCAAATCCTTTTAGTATTTCTCATACATCTTGCCTCATGGATAGAGACTCACTATTAGCACACTTCGGTCTCCTTTGGGAGTCCCAAAAGTCTTTATTGACACATCTTGGCAACAATCCATGCCCTGTTTATCATCCTCCATTTTTGATAACACTCTTTCGACGTTTCTGCTGATAAATGCGGACGGCCTTTTTGTGTTCCTTGTACGTCTTGGAAAAAAAATGAGATCCGTCGTTTTTTGATACAAAGTATAGGTAGTCTGTATGGGCGGGATAGAGGACTGCCCTGATGGAATCCAAACCGGGATTGGCTATGGGGCCGGGAGGAAGCCCCTGGATTACATAAGTATTATATGGGGTCGGTCTGCCAAGATCCTTTCTTGTCAAATTCCCATTAAAGTCCTTGATGCCATAAATCACTGTAGGATCACTTGCAAGACGGATCCCCTTTTTCAGCCTGTTCAAAAAAACACTTGCAATAACCGCCCGCTCATCCGCCCGGGCAGTCTCTTTTTCAATCATAGATGCAAGAGTGACAACCTCTTCTATAGTCATTCCCAGCTCTTCAATCCGTTTTTTAAAGGGGTTTATAACCTCCAGAAAACGCCTCACCATGACGTCGATAACCGATATTGCAGGTATTTCATGACCGAAGTGATAGGTATCTGGATATAAATATCCCTCAAGCGTGGGAGCTGAAATGCCATACTGTTTGGGGAGTTCGGAATTCAGTGCAAGTGATATAAACTCGTGTGGAGCTACGATCCCCTTCTTGCCTAAAAAGGTCCCGATCTGTTTTGCCGTAAAGCCTTCAGGAATTGTCACCGAGTGGACAACAATAACACCCCTTGTAAGAATATCTATAATCTGCAAAGGTGTCATGCTGGCACTCAGCCTGTATTCACCTGCCTTGATATTCCTCCCATGTCCCATAAGCCTGGCCCAGGCCTTAAAAACAGGCCCGCAGGTAATAAGTTTTCGTTCTTCGAGTCTGTTTGCGACCTCATTCAGGGTCATTCCTCCCCTTATTATAAAAATCTCTCCTGGTGCCTCCTTCTTGACCGGGGTTATAATGTAGTACCCGAACCCCATGGCGGTAATCACAGCCACAAAAAACATGAAGGAAGATACGACAAATATAATTTTTTTATATGAAATATCGGATCTCATTTCTGCCGCTGCATACCAATGTTATAAGAGTCAGATATTAATTTCAATTTCTGCGGCTTATACCCCATGGTATTAATAATTTCAAATAATTCACAGGATTATATAACAATCTACGATAGCTGCTTATCCCCATTGCCACATCTGTTGCGGCCTCAATGAGCCGCTGGCCATTCAGACGCAGAGCCATGTTAAATGCCTTTGGGGATCTATATGCCAGACCTGCAAGGCATCTGCCCAGTCTCAATTCGGACAATATACGCCTCGATATCATTAATTCATAATGTTGTTTTACCTGGTTTTCATCCAAACGCCCTGCTATTATGGCACTTGCCGCCATGTTGCCGCTCAGGATGGCAAGAGAAATCCCTTCACCAGTAAAAGGATCGGCCAGGCCGGCAGCATCTCCTGTCAAAAGCACTCTCCCTTTTACAAATGAATCCCTTCTTGGACTCAAGGGGATAACCCACCCGCGTCTTTTTGCACCCAGGGCCTCTTCAAGCCCCATGTTTCTTAGATAAACTTCAAATATCCTATTCAAATTGAGCGGACTCTGCCTTAAGCTCATCACACCAATTGAGACATGCCCCCTCTTAGGAAACAGCCATCCATATCCAGACGGTACTACCCCAAAATCAAACCTGGCAGTTTTCCCTACTCTTTCAAGAAATTCATCATCGGGTGAGATATCACACTCAATGGCAGGAATAAGCTGACGGTCTTCTTTCCAACCTGTTTTTCTTGCCACAGTACTCATTGCCCCATCCGCCGCCACCACAAAACGCGCATCTATTGCACCCTTGGTGGTAAGCAACTTCACCCTGCCAGCGCTGGGCATCACATTTGTAACACGGCAGCCCTGATACACATCAGTGCCAGCGTCTTCTGCAGCAGTCAGGAGAATATAGTCGAACTTTTTCCTGGAAGCCATTGATATAATTGGAGTATTCCTTTTTACAAAAAAATTGAGCCGTGGTGTCTGCAGGACCAGATGGACAGTGTGACATTGTCTCTCAATAGCTCCTGAAACATCCACTTTGACAAGCCGAAGGGCCCTTTGGATCACACCGCCTCCACAGGTCTTATGGCGTGGAAGATATTCTTTTTCAATTATTGCAACCCGCAATCCCTTCTTTGCCAGATACAAGGCAGAAGTGGATCCCGCAGGCCCGCTACCCACCACGGCAACATCATATGATTTTATGTGATTACCGATCAGGTCAGACATATATAGGCTCGCATTTTGCTGATTTGCATGGTAAAGTGCATTGCAGACACATTAAGATGCAACCAATGGCAAATAACTCTCCCATCTCAAATAAAGAAGCCGTGCTTTCCAAGGTCCTGGATCTTTGGGACTCCGTAGCCATAGTAGTAGGTGTTGTTATAGGTGTCGGAATCTTCAGGGTCCCCGCTGAGATTGCCGGCTATCTCCCCTTCCCCAAGCTGATTATCCTTGCGTGGTTACTCGGCGGTATATTTTCCATGGTCGGGGCTCTCTGTTATGCAGAGCTATCCTCTTCTTTTCCAGAAACAGGAGGAGACTACGTATATATTAAGGAGAGCTACGGCAAATTGGCAGCTTTTCTGTATGCCTGGGCAGGCATACTTGTAGTCCGCACAGGCGTGATAGCCACCGTTGCACTTATATTCGCAGAATACTCCATTTCATTTTTTTCCCTCCACGCATCACTGGTTAAGGCCGTAGCGATATTTATAATAGCAACACTTTCCTTTGTAAATATACTTAGTGTCAAAAAAGGGAAATGCTTGCTGAACATATCGGTTATGGCCAAGATCGCGGCCCTCGCAGGTATCATAATATTCGGAATAATGTTAGGAAAAGGCGAGATAAAAAATTTTCAGCACCTGTCTTTTTCAGGTGAAAAAAATATTATGGAATTATTCGGACTTGCAATGGTGCCGGTATTATGGACTTATGGCGGTTGGCATGAAAATACATTTATGACAGGCGAGACAAAAAATGCTCAAAAAGTGCTCCCCATGGCGCTCATTACGGGAACAATAATTATAACTCTAATATATAGTTGCATGAATACTATTTATATCTATCTGGTTCCAGTGGACAGGATGGCCCATTCCACTTTAATCGCCTCGGACATAATGAAATTATTATGCGGAAAAGAGGCGACAAAGATAGTGGAGGGGCTGGTGATGTTGTCCGCATTCGGCAGCCTTAATGCAACTATAATAACCTCCAGCAGAATCACCTATGCCATGGGGCGGGACAATCCCCTATTCCGATATATAGGGGAGGTACACACAAGGTTCAGGACACCTGCCAGAGCAATTACAGCCAATGCGATATGGAGCAGCATATTGATAATCATATGGGGCACTTTCAGCAAACTCCTTTTCTTTACCGGATTTCTTGTATGGTTTTTTTTCGCCATCATAGCATCAGGTCTTATCATATTGCGTTACAAATACCCCCGAATGGACAGACCTTTCAGTGTATGGGGATACCCTGTGACACCGGTCATCTTTATTATGGTATGCATATGGCTTACAGGAACCATTTTGCTCCACTACCCACTCCAATCCGTTATTGGAGCAGGCTTAATGCTCAGCGGGGTACCCATCTATCTCATCTCGAAAAGGTTTTCGTAGGCGTAATCATATTGACTTTAAAGTATTATATCCCGCCAAATTACCTGCCAACCACGTTTTCAGGACTGTATTTCCCTTCCATCACCTTGCGAGCACATACAGGACAATAAGTGGATGTCACATCTATCTTTGCTTTATCTTTCATATATCTCTCTACTGAC
>CAZQAA010000161.1:0-11041 GCA_964591255.1 uncultured Desulfobacterales bacterium
ATGGATCATGATTAAGCATGCCTTATATCCTGAGCAGTTATCTTTAGTTTTTAAATCAAGACCCGTGCCAATCCATGACTATCCATTGTTATTCATGAAATATCCTTTAATTTTCCCCGATTGTACAAATCTTGCCGATAACCAAGAGATACAATTGTTATTCTTTATCACCGCCTATGAGACAATCATGTCTCAAACGAAACTCTTTTGGTTGTAACATAGTGATATTACAAAAAATATTTGCTTATTCTCATACGGTTTAAACATGATGATACTACCACAGAGCACC
Organism: uncultured Desulfobacterales bacterium; assembly: GCA_964591255.1. Taxonomy (GTDB): domain Bacteria; phylum Desulfobacterota; class DSM-4660; order Desulfatiglandales; family Desulfatiglandaceae; genus CAZQAA01. The sequence goes on from CAZQAA010000161.1 coordinate 290, forward strand.
TAACTTGAAAGGAATGCCCTGCGATGAAAACATGAAAAAGAACATCTTAAGCTGTAATATTAGATAGTTATGCCATATCAGAGTAAGCCGTCCATAAGCATGGGTTAAACGAACAAACCCCAAAAGCGTCTCAAATCATATTGCGATACACCTATGTCTCGTGAGACACAACCACCAAAAAAAACGAAACACAACCTTTTTGAAAAGCTGGTTCATTTTGGCCAGCTATTGGCTATATATAACCATAATATATATGGTTTAACTATAGAATAAACCACCTTTTTTCCCTCTACAAATCTTGCATCTCCCCAAACTTATTCCTAATGTTAAGGCTACTTAAAAGCTCTATGCTATTCAAAAAAACAACCTTCCAAATGGCACAACAATTGCTTTGCTATACCCAACAATCAGCAGAAAACAGATAAATTTCCTCATGGCCCTCTACCCTAAGGAAAACACATTCTGGACAAAAGATGTTTCTGCCATTTTTTTCAACAAAAAAATAAAATTTGCTTAACAAACAATCTATCAAAAAGGAGAATCAAGGATGCTCAATAAAATTGCCTATATTATATTAGGAACTGCTGTTTCCCTATATTTGATGTCCTCAGCCTCCATGGCTTTAACAGGAGGTCCAGATGGTTTTGGGTATAACTTTTATGATAGCAACGAGGAAGATGCACCCCCATTTTATTGGATAGATATATCGGGAAGCGGAACCCGACTTCATCTTGCTGATGACCAAGTTGCCGGACCAATTTCAATTGGATTTAGTTTTAAATTTTATGGTCATGATTACACGCAGGTATATGTTTCCAGTAATGGATTTATAACCTTCAACAGTAATGCGGGTGATGGCTGTTGCAAAGGAGATCCTATTCCCACTCCAGGGGGAGATGCTGACAATCTTATTGCGGCATTCTGGGATAATCTTGATCCATCCGGGTGAGGCTGTATGGTTCATTATGAAACCCGTGGGGTTTCTCCAAACAGGACATTTATTATAGAATTTTCAGACGTCCCTTTTTCAACTCTACCAACTACCAATAGCTTCCAGATAATACTTTACGAAGGTAGCGATCAAATACAAATAAACTATCTTGATGTTAGCTCTCGCGGATCTGGCAAGACAGCCGCAGGTATCGAAAATTCAAATGGCGCTATAGGCCTTCGCTATAGCCAGATGGACACCGCCGGTATATATGCCAATCATTATATTAGGTATATCCCACCCAGCGAAAATAGTACTCATACCCTCTACTTTCCCCACGTTGCGAGTGAAACAAACGGTTGGGAGACGGAAATCTGTCTTATAAATCCTGACAATACAAAAACCATAACCGGCATTCTAAAACCATATAATGCCTCAGGCACGCATGTATCATCAAATATATCGGTGACTCTCGTCCCCCATGGAAGGAGAGAAATCACTGTGGGAGATGAATTCACAGGAGCTGATGAGATAAAATATATCATATTTGAGGCAGATTCTGATGAGGCTGTAGGTTATACCAAGTTTTATATAGAAGGCCAGTACCGGGTGGCAGTTCCCTTAGTATCTAGTGTAAACACAGGCGATGTATATATATCCCACATTGCCTCAGACTCTAAGTGGATCACAGGTATTGCCCTTGTAAACACAAACACATCTTCAAAAACTCTTACTATTGAGTTTGATAACGGCCAGACAAAAAACATAACCCTCTCCCCTGGGGAGCATAAACAATTTACAGTAAGAACCCTTTTTGGTGGGGAGGCACAGGACGATATCTACTCCGGGACCATTAAAGACGCCACCGGGATTATAGGGCTTGAACTTTTTTCAAGCACTGCTTCTAGCGGAAATCATTTTCTTAGCGGAATCATTTTAAAAGAAAACACGACAACAACCATTTATTATCCCCACGTGTTAGACGATCCCGTATGGGATAGCGGAATTGTGGCATATAACCCTTCCATCTCATCGTGCACCCTTACCATAACACCTTATGAAGCTGATGGGACACCCCTTTCTCCTCAGACGATCTCTCTTGCTATGCATGAAAAACATATCGGTACTCCGAAAGGACTAAGCCTGCCTTCTGGTGCCGCTTGGCTCCATATAGGTGCATCAACTCCCATCACCGGGTTTGAGCTGTTCAGCACCAAAGACGGTAACCGATTAGGTGGATATACAGGTGTAGACATAAGCAGCAGAAATGGAGTATTTGCCAAGATAGATGCAGAAGGGACAGGTATTGCCTTTGTGAACATCGAAAACGCGTCTGCCAGTGTAACCTTGGCCGCCTACAATGATGCAGGGAATCTCATTGCCACCCACACATTGAATCTCAATGCCCATGAAAAGATAGTGAATTTACCACGAAATCTCTTTACTCATGACATCAGTACTGCCACTTACATTGCCTACTCATCGGACAGGAATGTGGTGGGATTTCAGCTCAACACATCTTCTGACATCATGATGCTAGATGCCATGCCCGGGATGTAAGAAGATCATGCTGACAAAAAAAACCAACACACGGCAATATATGGATTTCATGAAGGAGATGTTAAAAAGGACTACCTTTACATATCTCCCTGTATCTACATATGGTTTTATCGGTTTGGCAATAATCACCCTTTTGTTCTTTTTGAATAAGATATGCTTGGCCGGAGCATGAGGCTGTGGAACACCTTCAGTTGGAGGTTCAAGCTCAATAAATGCAGCCCAATTTGACCCAAACCAAACACGCGGGGTAATTGGGGCACGCAACGTGGCTATGAGTTCATATTATTTAGGAGGAGATTATCCTGAGACCATATCTTCTATAATGATGGGGATAACTGAAAGGCTTGAACTCACCATGACACAATATTACCACAGAGATGACTGGACCGGATCGATCAGGTATGAAATAAACAAAGGAGGCGAGTCTTGGTGGCATCCTACCGTAATCCTTGCGGTTCAGGATATAGGAAGTCCAGATATTGCGGACATATCAACGACATGTATAAAACGCTATTCTATTCCATATATTGGACAAGCAAGGTTTCACGCAGGAATTTTAAAGGAAACCAAGTCAGGAGGTATAATAAGAGGATTTGGAGGTGTTTCAAAACTTTTTGCCAAACACTTCGACTTTTCGATCATTCATGATGGTTATGATAAACACTTTATCGCTGGAGCCAGCTATAAAGGATTCAGAGTAAGCCTCATAGCCTTTGAAATGGAACACTTTGGTGCAGGGTTTTCATTCCAGTTCAAATTTTAGCCAAGCATTCAATAAACCTCATTAATATGGTGCTGTACTCATAACCGGGCTTAGATCTTCGATCTTGTTATTCTTGATCCTATAGTTGTAAATATCTTCCATATCCTTATAAACTTGGAATATCTGGAAAAACCCATGCCAGTGGGCATAGTCAGGTGCATTCATGGCAGCACCCTGACGGGCCCGTCTTCCTGTGTGATGCCATAGGTAGTACTGTAGCTCAAGAAAACCATCTTTCCAGGGATCCTTTTTTAAAAGGCCTTTTGCCTTCAGATCCGCTTCCATCCTGGCAGAGCTGTCCCAGTATTTGTTATATAGCGCGACTGCATTGTCTAATGTAGCAAACTGGATGTTGGTGTGCGTATTACTGTGACAATTAATACATACCTTGCGCATATTTTTTTCTCCCTGCTCTCCATTACCACGCGGTGCGCTTCGAATCACACTCTTTTTGTGTACCAGATCCCATTTGAGCCGATCGTTTATACAATGAGTCGTTGCCAGTTCCCCAATACCACTGATATGACATGTTGCACAGGTAGGTGCCGTATAGTCTCCAGGCTCCCATGCATCAGGGGCGCTGTCATATCTCCATTCTTCACCATGGGTCTGATATTGCTGGCCATGCTTGCTCTCATAGTAAATTTCAATATTGGGATGATCCGGTCCAAGGTGGCAGGCAGCGCAGGCTTCAGGTTTCCTTGCCTCTGCAATGGCAAAGGTATGACGTGTGTGACATACAGAACAATTTCCTATGGATCCGTCCGGATATCGTGTCCCTACTCCGGCCGGCCATGTTTCATTAATGGGTTTGTTGTCCGGACCTAATTCCACCTGGGTACCGTGACACATTTGGCAGCCAGACGCCCGGGCAGCACGGTTAGAGGCAGGCATACCTTTCGGGGTTAATCCGTCCAGGGTAATTTGTTTGTTGTTTATAAATGCAGCACCTTCATTATAATACATAAGCCGCAGAAATTTGCCGTCCAGTTTATTAGGATCACACACAGGCATGCTGGCAAGTTCTGCATGGCCGCTTTTCAGGAACTGTTCTGCTTCCTGAGGATGGCACCTGGAGCAGGTCTTGGATGAAACCATCGGCGAGATAAATCTGTTTGTACCCTTGATTCCCTTGCACTGGCTTGCCATAGGAGAACCCTTTTCTACGGCATGACAGTCATAACAAGAGATTGATGCATGGGCCATTCGGGATTTCTTCCATGCTTCTACAATGCCAGGAGTCTTTTTTGCGTGACATTCCACACATGCCTTTGCTTCCGGCGTCATTCCTCTCTTTACTATGAGTTCCCGTTGTCCTGATAAATTAAGATGTTGGCCTTGGTCAGCAGCAAGACATACATTTCCTATCGCAAAAACGAGACCTAACATTAATAGAGTAATTTTTTCATCAAGAGAACGCCTCATATCAGCCTCCTTTTATCTTGAAAAATTTATTGGCAATTTCAATCATGTCCTTGTGCCCGACACGGGGATGGCAATCAACACACTGCTTTGATGTACCACCCGTTAAATACGTACGATGAGCTATCAACCCTCCAAAAGGTATGCCAGGAGGGGTCAAGTCGTGATGACAGCGACGGCAGGCACTTTCAAATGTGAACTTGAGCCGTCTACGCTCTGCATTTCCAGCCCAGTCAAATTCGGCTCCGTTGATATAAAAATTCTGTACTATATCACCTGTGCCGGTCATTCCTTTTACCATAAAAAATTGAAAGAAATTCCCGTGGGGCAGATGACAGTCTACACACTGGGCTGCAAAACCCCTAGGATTGTTTCCGCCATGCCTTGCCTCCTGCCATGATGTCCTAAAGGGCTTCATGACATGGCATTTGGCACAGAAAGTGTCTTTGTTTGTAGTCTCAATCATAAAACCGGATGCCAATATCATTACAATTGTAAAGATGGCACCCACCAACACACCAAACCAGCAACCCCTTTTTTCTGCCCTGATATCCTTTTTATTTCTTAAAGTCCGTGGTCTTATCGGCGATAACATTTAATATAATATCCCTTAGTTTGGCGAGGATTTTTAGGAGGCCCTGATCTGTTAAAACAGTGATGCACATTAGGAATTATAAATTATTAATATGGAAATTATCTATGGACTTTTGATATGACATACTATACTAAATAAGTCAACAATAATTTTGCAGGAGGTATGATTATGAAAAAAAGCGTATTAATTTCATTTATATTTCCCCTCATGCTTCAGCTTGTCCTGCATACGAACGCTGTTGCAGACGATTATTTGCCCCATCTGGATGATAAGTACGGTAAAATTCTTTTGAATATGCGCTGGCGCTATGAAAATGTGGATCAAGATGGGGTCAAGGATGCAGAGGCCCTTACCATCAGGACCCGCCTGGCCTATCAGACTCCTGTTTTTTTCGGTTTTTCAGGTTTGGTAGAGCTGGAAAGCACAATCCCATTCAATTCTGGAACTTACCGTTCCCCTGGCCTGAATAATGCTCTTGACCGGGCCGTGATCGCCGATCCGAGAAATACAGAACTTAATCGTGCCCAACTTGCCTATACAGGGTTAAACGATACCACCGTTATTCTTGGCCGTCAAAGGATTAAGCTGGACAATGTCCGGTTTATAGGCAATGTGGGCTGGCGTCAGAATGAACAAACTTACGATGCATTTACCATCAAAAACAACTCAATTAAAAATTTGCAATTATATTATGGATACCTAAAGCGGGTAAACCGGATCTTCGGCCGGGACGCCGAACCTTATAAAGGATTGTACTACTGGAATATGGATACCCATATTGTAAACATAGCGTATACACCGTGCCGCTATGCCAAGCTGGTGGGATACGCCTATTTAATCGGGGTGGAAACCAGGGTTGCCCGGGGTAATTCCAATGATACCTATGGTGCTTATCTCAGCGGTAAATATCCGATTGGTCATATCACGCTTAGTTACCGGGCCGAATATGCTACCCAGGAAGACAACAGTGAAAGCCCTTCCGGAACCTCTTTTGACCTGGACTATTACCATTTTAAACTTGGTGGGGCCTGTGAAAAGACCAAAATTGACCTTGGCGCTGGTTATGAGATCCTTGAGGGAGATGGCACCCGTGGGTTCTCAACGCCCTTGGCCACACTGCATGCTTTTCAAGGATGGGCCGACAAATTCCTTGCTACCCCTGCAAACGGTATGGAAGATCTCTACACCTGGGCAGGAATCAGGCTCCCTCACAAAATTATGCTGAAGGCCGTGTATCATAAATTTGAAGCAGAAAACGGCGGGGCTGACTATGGCGATGAACTTGATTGTCTTGCCATATGGAAGATAGACAACCATTTTAAACTGCTGGGAAAATATGCCCATTACAGTGAAGATGGCCTTGGTGCTGATACAGATAAAGTAATTATAGAACTCAATTTTACTTATTAAAGCAACATGGCTGCATAAACATGACATGCAAATAATGCCATGTGCAGACAACTTGTTCCATTTTGTGTGCAAAGAGTCTTTATGCTATAATTAGGGTGTTATATTATCAATAATACAACTTATGATCCAATTTTGCACAAGCTAAAGGCATTTTGATCAGCAGAGATAAGGAAATGAAACGGAATACTGAAGCAAAAAAATCTATTAATAACTCCCATTGGTTGCAATCGCGTTCAAGTCATGAAATCAAGGGATACCAAATCGAGACCTGCTTCGGATCAGGAGGCTGTCCGAATCGAGCCAATACAGCTATCCCCCTGGCAGGAAAAATAGAACAAGTTCTCAATAAAGAAGATCTTTTCAGTTTTCTTAAAGAAAGGATAAATGGCGAATTAAGACCCCATCAAGAGTTCAGGATTGCTATTGCAGAATGCCCCAACGCATGTTCACAGCCCCAGATAAAAGATATAGGAATTATAGGCGCATGTATCCCGAAAGTTACATATAAAGAATGCACATCATGCAATGCGTGTATCGAGGCATGCATGGAAAATGCGATAGCAATCGATGACAATCTGAGCAAACCGGTATTTGACTACTCATTATGCATCAACTGCGGGCAATGCATGGGTGTATGTCCTACAGGGACCATAGAAACAGGCAAAATGGGCTTTAGAATACTTCTTGGCGGAAAGCTGGGACGACACCCCAGACTTGCAAAAGAATTGCCAGACATATATGAAATTGACCAAGTCATTGATATTGTAAGAAAATGTATCAAACTATATAAAAAACACAGTACCCATGGTGAACGTTTCGCAGATATTTTCAGATCTGAGTTATTGTCAGGGGAGGACTGAATCAAGAATTTGGAATGACGCCACACTAAATCCGTTACAATATCTGTCCGACTGACAATATACTTTCCCACAGGACCGTTGCCAGCAAATATGACCTTTTCAGTATGGACTGTCAGGAAACCATTTTTTTTCTTGACACATAGTTACGATATAGCTAAATTGTGATCACATTATATATTGTATATACTGCTTGATATATAGCAATTGTGAATGTTTTTTTATCCAGTATTATTAAAAGGTTATTGGCTCCTAAACTAAATAAAACAGATTTTAATAGAATGACTTGAACTATTTCGACCTTTGCCCAATGGGGGAAAGGTCGTTTTGAGTTAAGTGCCTGTAATCCATATGATACGGATTCAAGTCATCTAGGAGGACAAAATAATGAGGTACGCAGAGACAGGGTATAATTTGGAAATTGATTTATCCACAGGGAACATCGAAAAGGTAGAAAGCGATCCTAAGGAAACCGAGCTTTACCTCGGAGGCTTGGGCACTAACGCCAAGATATTATGGGACCGGGTTCCTCCTGAAATCGAACCCTTTTCTCCTGATAATCTGTTAATATTCAGCACAGGCCTTTTGTGTGGCACTCCTGCTCCCGGCGCCAACCGTACCATTATTTCATCCATATCTCCACAGACTCAGCTGATGGGATTTTCAATGATGGGAGGATATTGGGCCCCGGAATTGAAATATGCCGGTTATGACAAGGTAATCTTTCGCGGCAAATCCCCTGACCTGGTCTATCTCTGGATAAAAGACGATAAAGTGGAAATACGGGATGCATCCCATCTGAGGGGTAAAAGCACTTATGAAACCGCCAAGATTATCCGGGAAGAATTGAATGAACCGGAGACCAAGATACTCTCCATCGGCCTTGCAGGTGAAAGCAAGGTCTATTTTGCCTCCATCGAAACTGAGTCAAGCAGCGCCAGCCGGTTAGGTTTAGGGGCGGTTATGGGGGACAAAAAATTAAAGGCCATTGCCGTGCGTGGCACAAGGGATGTTAACATTGCCCAACCTACTGAATTTTTTGATCAATGCAACGAGGTTCTCAAATACATACAATATCGTTTAGACAATCCGATCCCAGGAGTCCCTCCCATCCTGGCCTACATAGGGTCTCCTCAGGAGATGGCGCTATATGATGAAAAATGGCATACCATGAGTTTCTCTTGGGGAAATGCCAATGTCAGGAGGATGGATTTTTGGACCGATGAGATTGAAGAACAATGGACCAAAACTATGGATGCTGTGCGCAAAAGGCTGCTGGCATGTCACAACTGTCCGGTACAATGCCGTGCCATAATTGATGTCCCGGGACATCAAACATATATAATGAAATGCTTCACAAAACTTACCTATGTTCTGGGTGCCCTGGCTGACGATCTGGATTTTGGCTTTAAGATAGCCTCGATTGCCCAGTCACATGGAATAGACGGGTTTTCAGCTCCACAAGTTATGGCCTTTGCAATTGAGCTTTATGAGGCAGGGATATTGACTGATGAGGATATGCCGGGATTTCCGTCTGATAATAAGGATAGATTCTATTGGCTGCTGGACAAGATTGTCCACCGGGAAGGGATAGGAGATATTTTGGCTGACGGTGTTTACTGGGCAGCCCGTAAGATCGGTAAGGGAGCAGAGGCATATGATCGTAATACAATCAAGAAACATGAACAGGTCCCTATCAAGTTAGGGATGTTGAACCCGATTTATTATCTTATGTGGGCTACCGGCGATAAGGCTAACATAACCCAGATTGAAGGGCAGATTCCTCAGGCCCCTATTCCTAAGGAGGCAAGAGAAGATTTTGTTAAGGACTGGATCCAGGTGCCTACAGGAAAAGAGGAAATGTTTAAGCAGTTTGTCCTGGAATGGGGAGAAGAAGGAAAAAAATTTCCGTTTTGGCCATCCCCGGAAGTAATATGCGAGCTTGTTGAATGGCAGGAGATAATGCATTATATTGACGACTCCCTTGGCCTGTGTGCCGGTCTATCATCATTTCCTCTTAAGCCTCCCTATCATATACACAATCTGCCTCTCTTTGTATCATATGGAGCAGGGCTTGATATTGATGAAAAGGGGCTGTGGAAAACCGCTGCCAGGAACCGAAACCTGGTAAGGGCAAACAATATAATAAGGGGGTTGAGAAGAAAAGACGATCGTCCTCCAGAGGACCATTGGAAAAAAAGATTTCCAGATTATGAGGCTGAGCTAATGGACAGGTATTACAAGCATAGGGGATGGAATAATGATGGGATCCCAACAAAAGAGACATTGCATGACTTGGATTTGGATTTTGTATATGAGAATTTTGTAAAAAGGGGAATATTAAAAGAAGAATAAAGTATAAAGATGTAACAAATTGAAACAGGTATACTCTGAGTGGAGATAAAAAGATGAGAATTATTAAGACGATAAAGGTTGATCTTGATAAATGTATGGGGTGCAGGGCGTGTGAAGTAGCATGTTCAGCCTTTCATTCCACCCCAAAATTCAGCATTTCCAATCCTGCCAGGTCCAGGATCAGGGTCATCAGAGATGAACTGAACAATGTATTTCTCCCTGTTCGTGCCGGTGTTTATGCCAGGGCTGAATGTGATGGCAGGCAGACCTACACAATTGATGGGAAGGATTATAAAGAGTGTAACTTTTGTAATGCTGCATGCCCGTCAAGAGAGTTGTTCAAAGAGCCGGATTCTGGTCTCCCCCTAAAATGCGACATGTGTGAATCAGCCGATCCACCTCTGGATGAACCATGGTGTGTTCAGTGGTGCCTTGCCGATGCCCTGATTTACGAAGAGAGGGAGGAAGAGGAAGAGGAAGAGGAGAAGTTGGAGGACTTAGAGATCGGGGTGGAATCATTAGCGGATAAATATGGGTTCCAGGAGTTGGTTGACGCCGTTGCCCGGATGTCATTATCAAAAAAGGGCTAAACCATATCAGGTAAAAAAAGAGGATTAAAAAAACAGTGGAGAATGTAGCCGACTATAAAGAGATTGTAGATGTCATCAAAGAAAGCGGAGGAGATGCCTTTAAACGGTGTTTCCAATGCGGACTATGCGATACTGTATGCCCGTGGAACAGGGTAAGAACCTTTAGTATGCGCAAGTTGGTACGACAGGCGGTGTTCGGTTTTACTGAAATAGAAAGTGAAGAGATGTGGCTTTGTACTACCTGCGGAAAATGCCCTCAGCAGTGTCCT
>CAZQAA010000162.1:0-4864 GCA_964591255.1 uncultured Desulfobacterales bacterium
TCCATGAATTGCCGCCTAATCCATATCGCCATTTACCCGAAAAGGATTTTCCATCTTTGGAAAAAATAAATTTCACATCCCCCGCATCATGGGGAGGTTTATAAGTCGGTGCTTCCATCCACCTGCCGATAAATGTATTACTTTTTAGAGTCCCTCTTATTCTTCCGCTGTCGTGGGTATAAAAGCCTTCAATCTTGTTCCCAGATTGTTTGAAGGTTATTTCTCCAAAATTGCTATTCCACTTACCAGATATGTTATGTTTGGTAATGATGTTTCCAGAGCTGTTTTCTATCGGAACAGGCAAAGATGGTACTTCGTCTCTCTCAATACAGCTTTTTTCACCTTCATGAACTATAACGGTTTTTCTTTTTTGAATATCAGAAAACCAGACAGAGTGTCTCAATGCATGCACGCAACTTGTTTTATTGATATAGCTTACTTCAAACTCTGTATCTTTAACTCCGCATATTGCATGAGGAGTAGCCACTTTTAAAGCATTTTTCTCTTTTTTGGCATGAGCCCACAATACTCCCAACACAAGTTCTAAGAATGGTGTCTTCTTGGGTTTCAGTTCAGGATCATACTTTATCAACAATTTGCTATTGGGTCTTAGTTTGACAAATGAAGTCCCCTGCAATACAATTGATGCTCTGCCGTTTTTCCCGGTTTTTATTAGATCTCTAGGCTTTAATTTTAAGTTATTTACAGCTTTAATCCAAGAGTTGCAACCGACCGGTTTTATATAAACTAAACCTTTCTTAAATTCCAAAAAGGTCTGATTAACAACTTCTTCTTTACTAATTCTTGAGTCAATACTACATGAATCTTGCCCATTATTCTGCTGATCACCATCACCTTCAATATTATTTTGATCTGATAAATGCGCTTGTGCATAGAGATCAACTATCTCTATATTTGATGAACCTCCCGATACAATATGTGCAACCCCTGAAGAAGGGAAATCAAATGATCCGTTTCCCTGATATTCATACTCTTTGCCGTCTAATCTATTTATGTGATGAAACGTAGCAAATATAAGTACATCGTTTTTCCAATCTTTAGCACGAAAAATCTCATCGACTGTAACCCAGTGGTTACCTATATAATCAGCAAATACATTAAAATTATCTTTTATGGTTACTCCCCCATCTTTGTCGATAGTTAAAACAGCACTGCCTGTCATTATATTGTCAAGCCCGCCAAGGTGGTTGAACCATCCTGTATGCAGTTTCTCTTCTTTATAAATGGTTGCAGCTTTTGCATTTATGGTTACAATTGCCAACATTAACAAAAAATAGAACATATGTATAGCTTTTTTCATTTCTACATCCTTCTTTCTCAGACGAATCTTTCATGCAATAAACCCACCCTCCGAAATTTAGTTCCTGAATTTTTTCATTTTCACTTACATATATGCTCAAAGCCTGGTATTTCGACATAGCCCCACGGACGATGTGCCAGCATAACCGAAATTTCCGTAATTTCCGTTTCTTCATGGTGGTTTTTTGATTCATTGAAGGGGCCTTTTATCGTGGCTCCATAAAAAATCCAGGATCTGCCGTCAAGGCTGGAGATTACATTGACAGTTCCGGCTAAGGATTCCTGAATGGTCTCTTCAATGTTTTCTCGCTTGACTTTTAAAAGCTTTTCTTCAAATAGATGTAAATCATTAACTATGCTCTTAATAAAATTCAAATAATATGGATTGGTTTTACTGACAAGATAGTTTCTAAAATGATCCAGGTCTTTGTTAGTCGGTCCATACACAGAAAGAACATCTCTTTCCTTTTGATAAAAATCAATAAAGGTATTATAATCTTTCGCTGATTTCTTGATTTCTCTCCAAGGGCTTTCAAATGCTTCATTATCAATAAAATATCTGAAAAGATAGCTTGAGAAGACGCTGGCTTTATCAAAATCTCCCGACTTCAGAGACGCGAACAGCTTGTCAAATATATCTTTCGCTATTATCTTATACGCTTTTACCTTTTGTATATTGCTAATAGAAATAGCTTGTTCTTTGTGTGCGGATGTATTAATATAATCTACACTTTTCCAATATCTGCGGGTTGCTTTTGAATCTTCATCATAAGCTTTTTGAAGCTTTACTTTGTAGGGTGTAATTAAGCTTTTCTCAAATTTTTCCATCTGCTTTAAACCTTGAGCAAAGTAAGGATCCTCTCTAGGGCATTCTTGAGCAAATAAGCTTGATGACAGTATCAAGTTACAGCCCAATAGTATAACAAACGCAATATTTCCAATGATTTTTGCTTTCATTATTTCCCTATCCCTTTCTGGAGTATATCGTATACCTAAATCCAACCAGCCCCATTACACTTAGGGCATGTGCTCCATTCTATATGGCCACTTTTGTGATATATTCTACCAGTTCCATTGCACATAGGACATTTTTTAGTGACATTAATTTTGCCGGTTCCATGGCATGCATTACATGTTTTTTGGACATAAACACTTCCATTACCATTACAATTTGAGCAGGGCCCATAATCCATCTTACCAGTACCTCCGCAAACTGTACAAGTCTCATGTCTATAGATTATGCCTGATCCGTTGCATTTACCACATATTACTTCCATCATACACCTCCAATTCACTGCTGATTCGGATTCATCACTCTTCCCATAAACAGAATATTTCCCGTCTTTCTATGAAGTATCATAAAGACAAAGGGGTGGTCTGCCTTGAAGATGGGCTGGTTGAACATGACGGCTTTGAGCCGCATCACCATGGCCGTGGTGGCGGTGGCTTCCGTTCCCTCTTCGTTGACCTCCACGTAGGCCTGATGAATCACTTTTGATATTTTCAGCTCTTTATTTCCCGTCATTCCCGAGAAATCCGCTCTATCCGAAAAAGCGTCGGGCATACCCATGGCGGAGAGAATATTGCCTAAGTAATATTTGCTTTTCACTTTGAATCTGGGCAGGTAAACCATGATTTCCCTTGTATGCAGATGGGACAGGTAGTCTCTGAGTTTCGCTTCCGTCAACAGGTTTTTGATATTTTCGATGCTTGCATCTTGGTTGGGCAGGAGAATCAGCATGGAAAGGGCATCTCCCGCGTAGGGGAGCTCTATCATTTGAACCTTGTCTCCCTTGAAATAGGGAAATGAGCCTTTCTGATGCATCATGGGAACCTGTACCGTTTTTGTGGGGGAAAGGTGAAAAGGCATGGGTCTGGTGTCGCTCTTTTTGAATACTGAGGCCCACTTCCCTTTGAAATAGATAGCGTTAGTCAGGACGAGACGGGTGAAGGGACAGATGTCTCCTCTCGCGATGAGATTCTTGATCTTTTCTTCGGTCTTTTTTTCGATCCAGCTGTTGATCCTTTTTTTTGCCCCCTCTGTGTTGCCAGCAAAGTCAACCCTGTAGAACCCGCCACCGTAGTACCTGTCAATAAGCCTCGTGAAACTTGGCAGGAAACCATAGCCCTTCTGATTCCATAAGGCGTTGGCAATGTGAAGCTTGCAGGCCTTATCCATCAGTTTTACATGCAAGCTATCTATTAGAGATGAAAACGCTGGGTGAAGTTCCTCACGGGGAAGGGAGAAGCGAAGAACCTTTGCTATCTGCTTTTTCGTCTCGCCCCTTGCACCCACATAGCTCATGGCAAGAGCGTCGGAAATGCTGAAAGGTGAAAAAAATGCGTTGCCTTCTTTTTTGAAGAGCCTCATGGCGAGATCAAAGGCAAACGCGTTGTTGCTCTGGACAAGGGCTTTTAAAGCTTTTCCCCGGTTGGTCCCCGGTAAGATCCTGTGACCGAATAGAGCCCAGGTGCCGTTCGAACGCACCGATACCCGGCAGATGATACGAACTGCTTCCCCTTTTTCGACTTTCTGGATTCCCGTGACATACGCCGCACCGGAGCCATCCTCGATGATCCAGTTAGAACGGGTCACCATGGTGCCCCATACCTCGGGAGCCTTTACTGGTTTTCCCCAGCCCCGGCTCATCCCGTTAATCAGAACAAAGCTTCCAGCATATTTTTGCGGATGTTCGACAATGGAGCTTAGAAGCACTTCGGGAATGGCATCTATGGCATAGACCTTTATCCGAAACTTCTTGATCTCCAAATTCTCCTTTTTCTTTCCGAACCTTGATATCTTTTCCAGTACAACGGCTTCTCCAGGCCTAATAGCCTTGAATCTGAATGAATAACCCAGAGCCGGATTGCCGAACTTCTCAATAAAGGAAACAGCTTTCCCTTGGATGTCACATTTTACATAGTTAATGTTTTTGTGAAGTGGACCGGTTTGAATCTTCGCCACATCGTCGACAAGCATGAGAGTGGTGTAGCTTGGAGATAAAAACAAGAAACGTGAAGAAACACTTTTTGCGCTTGCCGATGAGAAAATGATTAAAAGAACCAAAAAAGTCGCTGATAGTGTGAAAACCTTTTTCATAACCTGTCTTACTGCACATAACGCTCAAACCGGCTACCAAACGCGCTAACATCCGGCCGCCCTCATGAGAGAAATTTTCTGTAGGGTCATTTTAGCACAAAGTGACCGGATAATTTTTTAATAGATGGTATTTTCAGAAGAAAGTATACCAACATGCTATAGACAAGCGGATTTTTCAAGACACCTCTTAGGGAAGATACGATATACTTGTCAAGTTCCATAAAACAGGCTCTTTTATATGATGTGTATGATAACAAATTGTATTCAAAAGTGCCTGTTTATGAGTATTCGCATTATGAAATGGAACCCTCTGAAAAATCAACCCAAAAACGCTAAAATAAGAAAAAAGTACTAAAAAGAGGTGAGATGATGTCAGCCCCTACTCTTTTCGATTACGCAATGCAGAATCAAGGCGGTAAGAGGAGTATGAAGTTCCTAGAGGAG
>CAZQAA010000163.1:0-10267 GCA_964591255.1 uncultured Desulfobacterales bacterium
TTGTTTATCTTTTTCCCTTTGAACCAGCAATATTTTTGATTTGTCCTGTCGCCAAATGGAAGCAATTCTGGATCCAGGCGGATAAAAATCCTTGACACTGTTTTGGTAACTGTTTACTTCTGTTTGTATTCTGAATTGACAGAAAAGGTGTGAAATGGAGGGAAGATAATGAGGGTGTTTATCGCCGGTGTAGACGGATATCTTGGCTGGCCTTTGGCACAATATCTTGCGAGTCGCGGCCATGAAGTCGCAGGCTGTGATCTCTATTTGAGGAGGGACTGGGTGGCTGAGATGGGCTCACAGTCCGCCACCCCTATACGGAGCATGACAGAGAGACTTCATGCCTTTAGAGAGACTTTTGGAGTAAACCTTAAGTTCATCAGAGGTGATCTCAGGGATTATAATTTTGTGTGGAATTTTTTTCGTTCATTTACGCCCGAAGCAATTGTCCATTTGGGGGAGATGCCGTCAGCGCCCTATAGCATGATAGACATAAGCCACTGCATTTTTACCCACATGAATAATTTGACAGGAACCCTCAATATCATTCATGCCATGCGTGACGTATGCCCGGATGCTCATCTGGTCAAGCTGGGGACCATGGGTGAGTATGGAACACCGGATATTGATATACCCGAAGGTTTTTTTGAGATAGGATTCAGGGGAAGGAGGGATACCCTCCCATTTCCAAGACAGGCCGGAAGCTGGTATCATCAGACCAAGGTGCATGATTCCAATAATATAATGATGGCATGCAGGCTTTGGGGATTGAGATCAACCGATATTATGCAGGGTGTGGTGTATGGCACCCGTATAGATGCTATGGCAGACGATGAAAGACTTCTCACCAGATTTGATTTTGACCAGTGTTTCGGCACGGTGATTAACCGTTTTTGCGCCCAGGCAGTTCTTGGCGAACCCCTTTCTCTGTTCGGCAAGGGACAACAGAAACGCGGTTTTCTCCCCCTGCGGGATTCCATGCAGTGCTTGGGCATTGCCGTTGAAAATCCCCCGGAAAAAGGAGAATACCGGGTCTTTAACCAATTTGATGAAGTTTATGGTCTAACCGAGTTGGCACACAAGGTTCAAGAGATAGCTGGAAGGTTTGGTCTGGATGTCGAGGTGAAAAATCTGGAAAACCCCAGGATAGAAAAGGAAGAACACTACTACAATCCGGATCACAAACATCTGCTTGACCTGGGCTACAGGCCCGCACATGATATGGATGCAGAGCTTGAAATTATGTTCAAAGATCTCATTAAGTATAGGGAACGTATCAAGGCAAGACAATATGCACTTATTCCTGATATAAGGTGGGACGGCACCAGGAGAAAGATCGTTTATAAAAACAGATCCGACTATTCTGATCGACAATAGACAGGACAGGGTGAATGTCTAATCTGCGAATCATAGGGATCCTCTTAGGATTATTGGGGGTTTTTTTAAGTCTGAAAATTTTCAGGGGCCCCAGGTGGAACAGGAAAAATTTTGTATTTTCCGGGTTTATAAGCCTGTTTCTTATTATTGTATGCGTTGATCCTGATACGGTTAATATTGCCAGGAAGATGCTTTCACTTGAAAGATCAGAGTATGGAAGGATTATAGCCCTCCTGATAGGTTCAAATATGCTGTTGTGGTTCCTTGTCCTTTATTTTAAGAGCGTTCAGGACAGGCGGGCCTACCAGTTTGACATGCTTGTCCGAAAACTTGGTGAAGAGCAGGCAACTGCCATAATTGAAGATAATGAATTCAGTGACAGTGAAATTGCGGTGCTGATACCGGCATATAATGAGGCCAGAAATCTTGAACTCCTGCTTCCTGAAATTCCGGAGTTGATTGACGGAAAAAGAGTTTCCACATTGGTTGTGGATGACGGGAGCAGTGATGGCACGGCAGGAACAGCTTTAAAGGCAGGGGCCTGGGTTGTGGAGAACAGGATCAACAGGGGAGGGGGGGCCGCCCTCAGGCTGGGATATGACATAATTAAAAGGGCAGGTATTCCCATATGTGTAACAATGGATGGAGACGGTCAACACAGGCCAGAGGATATAACCGCATTGACAAGGCCTATTATTGAGGAAAAATATGACATTGTTATAGGCTCCCGGGTACTGGGGAGAAGAGAGAAAGATAATCTTTTCAGGATGGCAGGAGTATATTTGTTCAGCGCTATTATAAGCTTTTTGCTGCACACGAAGATCACAGACAGTTCCAGTGGGTTCAGGGCGTTCAGGATGGAGGTTATAAATTTGATGACCCTTAGAGAGGATCAATACCATACAAGTGAACTTATTATAGATGCTGCAAAAAAAGGGATGAAAATAGGAGAAGCCCCTGTAACAATAGTAAAAAGGAAATTCGGGAAGAGCAAAAAGGGGAAGGACTGGAAATACGGGATTAATTTCGCAAAAATTATAATAACTACTTGGTGGAGACAGATTTGATGATCATGCAATCTTTTGATAGAGCTCATAGTAATTATAAGCCATTTGTAATGCGGAAAATTTTTCATGAGCATATGACAGAGAATTTTGACCAAAAGATTTACGGAGCCTTGCATCTTTTAATCGGCTAATGCAACTGGCAAGCTCATAAATTCCACCTGGTGGAATTATGTAACCATTTTTGCCTTCTTTTACTACTTCTCTAGAGCTCGGGTCAGAGACAATTAGGGGCAGACCAGCCGCTGCAGCCTCTAATAGGGCACGGGACAATCCCTCTGAATATGAAGGTAGGACAAAGATATCCATTATAACATAATATCGCAGGATGTCTGGTGTGAAACCGAACCATCTAACCCTTTCATCCATACCCAAGTCATGTGATAGTTTTTTTAAGGGCTTTGTCTTGTTTCCTTTTCCGAAAGATATAAACCAGACATCTTTTTCAAGCATGGCTAATGATTTTAATATGATATCTATTCTCTTCCATTTGTTATGTGAACCTACATGTCCCACTAAAACAACATCGTCAGGTATTCCAAGATCCTTTCTTAATATGGTTCTGAGTTCATGGCGATCATCGATCCATGGATTTGACTCAACGCCATTGTATATCATTGTCATCTTTTCAGGATTAAGGCCTTTTTCTAGCAGACTGCTCTCTATGGTTTTTGAGTGGGGCACAACAAAGTCAATATTTTTGAGGATGGAGTGCGTTACAAGTGAAAGGATTTTTCCATTGGCTTTTCCATATATCATAGGCAACTGGGTTGAGGGGACAGACCTCACCGTCGAAATCACTCTAATATCCTTTGATATCTTTTTTAAAGCAATTCCGATCAAGTCTGGGGTAAAGGTAGATGTGTGGACAATATCTATCTTGTTTTGTTTTATTATATGTTTTAATCTTGTGAGCAGGTTGTAGGGATTAAGAGTGCTTAATGTTTCTATCTTTATACCTATTTTGTTGAAATCATGCCTCAGCGAATCAGGCCTGTCTTTTTTTAGTGAAACAACAAATATGCCGATACCCAATTTGAGCAGATACTTAATCAAAAGAAGTACACCTATATTAGGGGCATATCGACCCAATCCCGGCATGATATACAGTATATTTATGTGTGACGTGTTATTATCCACTTTGGTAGACCGCTTACATATATTGAAACTCAAACATACTGGAATATAGATCAAAATTCAAAAAAGTTATAGCATAGACCTTGCGTGAAGCCAATACCAAAAGAAGCCGTTGAACTTGGTGTGGCTCACAATCCTGTTGAGTATGAAGTGCCTATTTAGTGCTATTGGAATTTATTACAGAATTTTATTGAAATGTATACTTTTTGACAAGATTGCAACAAATTTTATCAAACATAGGATGATAGATGAGCAATTTGTGTTCTCTCCGAAAATTCAAGACGTTTTATGGATGGCAACTACTTAAGGTGGTATAGCTAATGATATATGTTATCTTAGGAATGCATAAATCCGGAACTACATTGGTGGCGCAGATGTTACATAGATCCGGAATAAATATGGGCAGTTTTGATATGCAGTTAGATTATGATGCGGGGAATCAATATGAAAGACAAGAACCACAAGAGATAAATAAGGAACTTCTAAAATGTGGCGATAAATTCAGTTTGGATGTTTTAACACCTATATCGTCCTATAAGTATCACAACTTCAATAAATTAAAGGCCAAGGCTGATAATCTTATCAAAAAAATGAATAAAAAATATAAGGACTGGGGTTTTAAGGATCCGAGGACATGTTTGACGTATCCATTCTGGAATTTTGTCCTGCCTAAGCATAAACTGATTTTTATATACAGATCTCCAGTCGAGGTATGTGCACATTATCAAAAAGGTATACCGGCTATACTTTGGTTTTATAGGGTGAAAATATGGTGGAAGACTCTAACTGCATGGTATGTTTACAACCATGAATGTCTTAAGCATTTAAGACTTAATGATGCATGTTTTCTCGCTGTCAACTATAGCGATGTGATGACCTCTGACTCGGCAGTTAAACGGATTGAAGATTTTATAAACATTCCGTTATCAGAAGACTGCCGAGTCAAGGCATTATACAGGAGCCATATGAATCAAGGTTTAATATTTTCTTCGATTAAGTGGATACAGACGGTGTTTTTTTCACGACCTATAGATCAATTGCACAGTAGTTTGAAGGACCTTTCAACTCCTGTCTTATGAGAATGTTATAAGAAATGGCATTAAATTATAATCCCCAGCTTCCATTATAATATGAAAAATCAGGAAGGGATATATGGGATACAGGAAATTGCGAGATGCTTTCGGTTTCGCCAATTTGTTATGAAGAAGTCTCTTGAATATATTTGCAGTCCGAATTGATATTATTGAAGTGGCTGCTGCATAAAAAGTTTCATGTGTTGCAGGGGCTTGACTGGAGAATCGGAGCAACAATTGTATTTTGTTTAATAACGCCGCAGTTTTCGACACTATTGTCCTGATATAAAGGAATTATCTTTATGTCTGATATGGAAGATGCCGATAGGGACTCTCCTCGAAAGATTGTTTTTTTGTTGCCAAGTATGTCCGGTGGTGGGGCAGAGAAGGTGATACTCCACATCTTGAGCTATTTGGATAGAACAAAATTCAATCCCCATCTGCTCCTTTTTCAAAAAAAGGGTGTTTTCCTTGATCGTGTACCTTCAGATGTCCCAATTCATTCTCTTATGGATCGCAAATCTCCTGTAAATCGATGGCTACTCTGTTTTTACTACAAGAAATATATATCAAAATCGAATCCGGATGTAGTAGTGAGTTTCATGTGGTATCCAAATATTATTGTTTTATTGCAAAAATATTTTTTTAAGGGCAGACACAAAGTCATTGTGAGCGAGAGAAACACTACTGCTTTCACGAGTGGAGGGCGATTAAATGGATTGATAAGGAGATGGGGAATACGGTTTTTTTATCCGAGGGCTGACCTTGTTATTTCATTGACATACCGGATGAGACAGGAACTACTGGAGATGTGCAATATTAAAAGTGGCAGGATAGCAGTAATCAGGAATCCTGTAGATATCCAGGCATTGAAAGCAGCTTCAAGGGAACCGATTGATATGGCAGAATTTGATGGTTCGTTACCTGTGGTCCTTGCAATAGGTAGCTTAACGACTCAAAAAGGGTTTGAATATCTTATTCGTGCCTTTGCCAGGATCATAAAAACAGACCGGGCACGTTTGGTGATTCTTGGAGAGGGGAAAAAGAGATGCTTACTTGAAGAATTGATTCATCAATTAGGGATAAAAGAGTATGTACATTTGCCAGGATTTCAAAATAATCCACATAAGTATCTGGTACATTCTACAGTCTTTGTCCTTTCTTCAATATATGAGGGTCTTCCCAATGCTATGATGGAAGCAATGGCCCTAGGTGTGCCCTGTATTGCAACACGATGTCCAACGGGTCCGGAAGAAATTATTAATGATGGGATAAACGGTTTACTTGTACCTCCAGCAGACGAAAAGGCCTTAGCAGAGGCAATTACAAGAGTGTTGAGGGATGTGGGTTTGCAAGAACGATTGTCAGAGGCAGGGAAAAGACGAGTGAAGGATTTTGCCGTTGAAAGGATTGTCAGCCAATATGAAGAGGAGATAATGAACGTGATTGGTCCTGTTTCTTGCCGTCTTTGTTCCAAAACCATTTAGACATTTGTACACCCAAAGGGAGAAAAGCAGAGGAAGAATAATCATAAATGGAGAGATGTCGACTTTGTGGCCAAACCGTAGACTGTTTGTCGATGTATAAAATGGATATACTATTGATGATATTCTTACTCGGGAGAGAAAATAAGCAAAAGAGTATACATGCAGTCCCATGGAATATAACAAGATAAAAATTTCTGTAATTGTGCTTTTCTATCACGGGGAACAGTGGGTTGATTCATGTGTCAATTCACTTGAAAATCAGTCTCTTTCCAGGAGCATGTACGAAATTGTCCTGGTAGATAATGGTGGGACAACACCCTCGGTTAAAAAATATACCGGCAGGCCGAATATCAAGGTAGTCAATTTCCCTGTCAATTATGGTTTTGCCGGGGGAAATAACAGGGCATTGGAATATACCCATGGGAATATTGTGTTTTTACTTAATCAGGATACAGTGGCACACTATAATTGTCTTGAAGGACTGCTGGACGCCTTTAACCGGTATCAGGAAGCAGGGATCATATCTGCCAATATGTTGATGGTTTCTGCCACAAAAGATATCAATCAATCTGAAGCCATCCCCGATATTGTTGGGCTGTATCGATTATCGCGTCTGGGATATGCGGTGTATAAAGTAGTTGAGACCGAAAATGATATCATTCCTGTGGACTTTATTTCCGGCGCTGTCCTTGCTTTCCGGAAAACCATGATAAAAGACGTGGGCGGTTTTTTATTTGATGAGAAACTGGGAAGTTATATGGAAGACCTGGATTTGTCTCTCAGGACATCAAAGAGCCCCTGGAAAATGTATGTCCATAACAGATCGGTTGTATATCATTATCGGGATACGGCCTTTGCCGGTAAACCGAGCTATATGCTTGGTAAATTTGTTCATATATCTGGAAACAGACTGCTGATATATTATAATCATCTGAAACGCCTTGATTTTTTCAAAAGGCTTCCGGTATTGCTTATGGGGATTCCCCTTAAGGTGGCCCGTATTGATACAGAAAAAGGGTTTAATATATTTAGGGCATTGGTTGCAACCCTGTTTTTACCCTTTGTCGCAGTCTATTTTGGTCTGAGGCTACTTGCTGATTTTGAAACATCCCCAAAATCCAATGAGATGTATAATCAATTCTCCATGAACAATAACAAACTGATGGGTTATGTAGGTGTTCTGATAGGATTGGTTTTTTGTATTATTGGGGTCTTCTATTTCCGGCATCAGAACTGGCAGGCAATATATGTTGCCATCCAAGGAATAAAATATCAAACAGTCATAATACTATTAGGGTTGAGTATCCTTTCCCTTTTAATTGGTGCCTTGCGTTTTAAAGGTGTTTTGCACAGGATGGGTTATCAGACAGGATTTCCTGAACTGTTCAGCATCATAACTGCCGGACAATTTTCATCGGTGATGACGCCGATCGGTATCGGCAATCTGGTTATTGTCCCTTTTCTCAAGGAGCGTTTCAGGATTCCCATGGGAACTGCGTTACTGTTAGGCGCGATCGATCGGCTCCTCGCTTTCTATCTTTTATCCTGTTTTGTGTTGCTCGGTCTGGTTGGCTATAAGCTCATTCAGGGTCCGTGGTGGTTTGTAACCTGGGTCATGCTCCTTTGGTTTTTTGGCTGGAGTTTTTTTAAGGCCATACGGATTTCCGATGAGGCAATACATCAGTTTGGAGTCCCTGCATATGGAGGTGAAGTCCTTTACCATGTTGGACATGATTTTTACAGCCAATATATAATGTGTGTTTCCATGATCTTGCGCTTTTCAATAATAATCATACAATTTTTGGTTATAACCGGGATTCAAGGGTATGCATTGAGTTGGATAAGTGGCTGGATGATCATATCCCTCAGTTTTATGCTGGGGACTGTCTCCATGATTCCAATGGGGTTGATATCGCGGGATGCTGCCATTATTGCCCTTTCTTCACAGGCAGGAATTCCCGCGGCTGACGGCCTGATGATAGTTCTATTGTTAAGAGTGATATCGAGTGCCCCAACAGTAGCACTGGGGATGGTTTGTGGCCTGTGGTCCGGAAAAACAATGTTTAAGCATCCTTGAAAAAAGTCATCTTCCCTGATCAAGCTTATGTAATAACTGTAGTCGCTTTCCCTAAGGAGGCAGAAAAAAACAAGGATCATGGGAAATAAGGATATACAGATCTTAATCACCATGGATTTTTTCATTGGCATGCCTTGGTCCTATGTTAAGATTTATATGTTCAGTGTCCAATGACTGGCTGTTCGGACGTTTAAACGTGAATCGTTCACCCAAGTGCATTATATTGATGATAAGGCCTAATTTTCATGAGAAAAAACAAGGTCCCATACCAGTCAGGCGAAAAATTGTCTGTCCGCTTTTCTGGAGGTAGCCGACATGTTGCACTTATCCTTTTAATCCTTGCCATCTGCATCGCCCTGATGCGTGCACATACATATACCGAACCAATAGAACGCGATATAGGAAGCCATGCCGTTATTGCCCATGAACTTTTAGAGGGTCGTAAGTTATATTCCGACCTATGGGACAGCAAACCTCCTGCCATCTTTATAACCTATGCCTTGGCCGATGCCCTTGTGGGACAGGGCCCTGTCTCGGTTTACATTGTGGGTATTGCAGCTGCACTCATAACGTTATTAGGTGTATATTATGCCGCTTCAGCCTATGGTGGCCGGATTGCCGGACTCTGGGCCGCTGCATTTTGGACCTTTATCTGCAGTGATCTTTGGCTATGGGCCAATCAACCCAATATTGAAGTAGGGATCAATGCGTCCATTGTCTGGGCCTTTGCACTTGTGCTTCACAGTAACACAAAAAGGATTTCTCCCATAAGATGGATCCTTATAGGCCTGCTGTTTACACTGGCAACTCTTTATAAACAGATAGCAATTGTGTTTCCTGCAATTATCTGTTCAATATATTTTCTCTTAAGTCTGCGTGACAAGAAACAGACCGTCATCGCCTTATCCCAGATTTGCATTATTCTTATGACCGGTGTTCTTACATGGTTGGCGGTATTTGGTTATTTTGCTATAACTGACAGGGTGTCTATTTTCTACGAAACTATTTTCAATTACGGAATCTACTACAGCCGGAGCAGGGGTGGAAATGTTCTTGAAAATATTTTGCAAGGACTCAGTGATAAGAGACTTTGGCCGGTCCATATGCAGGATACCTTGATACTTGTCATCCTTGCGATCACTGGAATGATATTTGGTCTTGTAAAAGGTGTCAGGCGATATTGGCTGCTCTTGTTGGGATTTGCAATTGCATCTCAACTCTCCATATCTTTGCCAGGCCGATTCTATGGCCATTATTATCAGCTTTGGCTTGGGCCACTCACCATAGCATCCGGATGGGCAGTTTCGGTCTTTGGTAAAAAAGATAAAACAGGCCCAAGGTTGCTCCGTAATTCCATCGGTTCTGTCGGCTTGGTTATTTTGCTTTGTACTGTAATGCCACAATACAGACTTTCCCCTGACGAGTGGTCTGCACGTAAGCAAGGTTCGCAATATATCTATTCAAAAAGGCTTGCCATGGAACTTGATAAGATGTTGCAACCAGATGAAACCTTTTACGTATGGGGTATTAATCCTGAAATATACTACTGGTCGCGCCGTCATCCTCCTACAGGTATAATCTGGGCCACGGATTTGATGGACAATCCCTTGGCAGAAAGCAATTCAATCCGTGCCCTGGAAGATTTGAGGCGTAATCCGCCGGAGATTATTGTCGTCAATATGCAGCATATCGATATGCCCCCTGAACACCCGATTATAAACTGGGCATTTGTTGAAGGTCGCTATGTCCCGTTCCCGGGTAATTCCGACAGGGGAATGTTGTATGGCCGGCCCCTTTTTAAGATTTTTGTTCATCGTGATGGCCGACTTATAAAGGAGTTAATCCGTATTTCCCACGGATAATATACTATTATTGAGGCTTTTTGGCTGATGGGTAAGAGGAATAGGGAACAGGATCTGTTTGGTACAAATATTGTGTTATGGCAGTGGATTGGTGTTCTGATTCTGATTGTTTCAGGTTTTATAATCTATTCGAATACCTTTCATGCGCCTTTTCAGTTTGATGACAGTACAAGTATCAAGCAGAACAGCA
>CAZQAA010000164.1:0-6197 GCA_964591255.1 uncultured Desulfobacterales bacterium
AGGCCCTATCACATAAGGCTCCGAGTCTATCATACAGGGCCTCTTTTTGATCAGCCACATCTTCCCATTCCTCCCATGCCTCTTCCTTGGCAAGGCTTAGATGCTTTCTGGAAAGGGACAGCAACTCTCTCAATATCAATGTTGAATCTGCCAACTAAAACTCCTGTTATTACTGATGACGTATTTTTCCATTAAGCCATGGAGCTTTTCCACTTCTCCAAAAAGGGTAAAATATCTTCCTCTATAAGATCTGCCATCGCCCGGGGATCATTTTCCGTCAAGACCTCCATTATCTTGTCAGCTGAAACCTCAAAGCCTTTCCAAAGGGCGTTCCGTACATCAAGGCCTTCACCTTCCCCAAGCACATCCCATACATTTTCTAAATGAGATTTCAGGGCGCTCAGCGCCTCTAATGACTTGGCTAATATATCATAGCCGCTTTTTTCCCTTTCCGGATCTCTTAAAAGATTTGCAGCGGCCCTGAAGCCTTCTTGCAGGCTTTGCATATAGGAATCGACTTGTTCCAGGAAATCCCGTGCAAATATCTCCCCTTTCTGTGTAGTTATCTGCACCATCTTTATTTTATCCAAATCGATATCTCTTGCGTGATGACTATACTTTTCTGAATAGACCTCTCCATCAACTTTTACCTCAACAATAATCTTCCGATCCGATTTTTCCTCTTCCATTACACGGAGGAGGAGGCTCTCCAGGTCCATCATCCCTTCAGTGTAAGGCCTCTCCCTTCCATTTACCTCTAGCATCGCATTCATAATTATTCCCCCCATGAGTTAGAATGTCACTCCACAACCCTTATTGGAGCATCAAACGGTTATCCTTTATTTCACAATTCGCCTTATCGAGAACAACACAACGATCAAGCAATTCCTCGGCCTCTTTATAAGCACCCAGCCGATGGCAAATTGTTGACATATATCTCATGGCCATTACATGGCCAGGCCGATGTTCAAGAAATTCTTTCAAAACCACCTTCACATCTTCCCATCTGTGAAGAGATGAACCTGTCTTAAAGATTGGCTCAACATTCTTGAAATCTATTTTATCCTTTTCAAATGCCTTTTTATAATAATCGTATGCTGTTTCTATCTTGCCACGTCGTTCAAATAATTCTCCCAACGCATGGTATACCTCCGGGGCATTTCTGTTAGTCTTTAAGGCGGTCATCAGCGATTCTTCAGCCCTTTTTAGCTCACCGGACATCAAAAATAACCTGCCGAACCCCAAATATGGCCTATAACTATTCACCTTCAGTTTGGACGCCATGTGGAACATCTTTGCAGCCTCGTTCAGAGAAACCTTCTCAAGCATACACTCCCCCATACCAATAAATGCCATAAAGGCTCCCGTATCTACAAGAGAAACAATTGGGAAAATCGTGCTGTCCAGATCAAGTTCATTGAGGCCTATATCCTCAAGACCTTTTCTGTATGCCTCAATCGCTTCATCGAATTTTCCCCTTATCTGCAAAATCTGACCCAATCTTATCCAGATGTCAGCACCATATCCCCTGTCAATCATCTCACGACATCTTTGTTCCGCCTCTACATAATTCTTGAGGGCAAAGCATATCTTAGAATATATATGTATTATCGCTTGATCTCCTACTGCGCCCTCTCTGCCAGTCTCCACCTCCTTAACGAACTGATAGGCCAGTTTGTAGTTTCCATTGTCGTACTGACTCTTTGCAAAATGGATAAGGACATCACATCTAAGACTCTCGGGAAAGGCTCTTGGGACAATATCAACCGAAATGTCTATCTGTCCTCTGACAGGATCGACCAGTCTGAGAAAGCGTTCACGTTCAATAATAAAATCGAACGGGCCCTTTTTTTCCTCTTCAACATCCCATTTCAACCCATCAGCATTCATTTTTTTTAAATATTGTCTTGCGGCAATAATCCTCAAGGGCAACTTCGTATTTACCTTCTTGGATGGCAAATAAACATAATCCACATCCGCCTTCTCTGCACCGAATCTGTATGCCTCTATCTCACTCAAACGGTTAGACGTATTATGGATAAAGACGTTTTTAAGTTCACCTATCTTTCCCAAGCGCACCCTACACTCAGAGCAATCCAGTCCGGTGCTATTATTTACAATAATATATCTTACGGGGTAACAAAGGTGATCCACAAGACCGGTTAGGGTCTCAACCACAGCATCATCCCAGGCACTCACAGGAAATATCACGCCGATTCTGTCCACCTTGGGCCATGGCTCGGGCGGCAGATCCGCCTTTATCTTTCTGAGATTATGCTTATATTTTTCATTGTCCTGACGTTCCAAAACAGAAATACGATCGGAGTTTGCAATAGGCATGTAATATTCCCCCGTCACAGCAGGAATATATCTGAAGTCCGTATAGAAACATAATTTCCTTGTAATGTTCCAATCAATTAACACCCTTACATTTTCATCATAACCTCGCGCCCTCAAAGCCAAGTCTTTTCTGTGCAAAAGGCTCACGTGCAGGGTATGGTTGAAATAAAACATGAAATCCCTATTAAAGTCACGGGACACCTGGATAAATTTGTGTAATGGATAACGTCTGCCAGTAGATTCGTCCGTTACCACCTGAACAGCATACAAGTCTGAGTAGACCGCACCGATCTCCGGGTCTTCATCCAATGCATGAGATAATATTTCCAGGTGGTTGGGGTAGAAAAGGTCATCATCTCCAAGATAGGATATATACTCGCCACGCGCCTCTTTTAACCCGAAGTTAAGCCTGGCCGCTAAACCCAGATTCACATTATCGTGAAAATAACGTATTCGGTTATCCCCAAATTCTTCAACTATGTGTCCGACATCCACACCCCCGTCATTCATGACCAAAAGCTCCCAGTCTTCCATGCGCTGTGCTATGACACTCTTGATCGCTTCCCTTAAATATCCCGGTCTGTTATACGTCCCCATAAGGACAGTCACCTTGGGATCTTTTAGAGGTGATTTAGAAGGATACACTCTCCCGGACATCAATGTCTGTCTCCCTGTTTTAGTCTGTTTTGCTACAAGCAGTTCAATATCATGTTCATATATCTATACTTGTATTGCCATTCCTCAATCATTATATTGGCCATTTCTTCACAGGGCGACAATTTTTGCCCTGTCTTCATTTGTCATTGTTGAACCGGCTGAAACATTATCGTTATCTACATATGAAAACGCATCAAAACCCTTGTAAAGGAAACCCGGGGTTATGTCATATCTTTTTATAGCCTTCCACCAGGATTCATGTGCAGGATTATAGGGTGGATTGGGCATATGAATTTTTGAGTAATCCAGTTGTTCATACCTGAGATCTATCAGTTCATATATAATCCGGACTATCTTTTCAGGATGAAGAGCAAAATGTTCAAACTGGACGGTCAAATCCGGATATTGTCCTTCTGCTGTTTCCGTGAAGTATTTCCATAACTGGAGCAGCCTTTCATGGGCATGCCCCTTATAACCTAGGAGGTTTGCAATGGTTTGATACTGCCAGAAATCAAACCATCCATCGTATTCAAAGAATCTTGCGGGCAGCTCCGGAGAGAGCCATCTTCCGTAAGGATTCAGATGGCTTGTTACAAAGGCCCGGGGATCACGGACAAGATGGATAACAAGACCGTCCGGATCAATCTCCCGTAAGTGTCGAATCTTTGCATGGCATCTTACGAAATCGATGCAGACGTTAGGGGATATGCCTGTAAGTGCCCTTAAATAATCGACCTGGTGTCCCAAAAAATCAGGATATATTTCTTCAAACGGCTGAATAGGACTCCAATACCTTTCAATCAGGGAAGAGTTGGAAATATATTCGTCAAGAGTACCTTTTCTGTTATTAACACCGCTTCGCGTATAATAACGTATTTCAGGATGAAATGGCTCATCAAAACATACAAATCTTTTATCCTGTCTGAATGTCTCCCAGAATATAGTCGTCCCGCTACGCTTTAATCCGATAATATAGAGATTACGTTTTAACCTGGAAGATGTCTTCTTCATACGGCTCTTTTATGCTCAGTTGATTAAAAGAAAAGTCCTTCCTTCGAGCTTACCCTATCTCTTTCACTGAAGAACCCCTCTGCCACATACATAACTTCAGATATTCACCTGCTGAGCCATCCGTTCCGGGTATACTGCATCTGGAATTCGATCTTCGACAGATTTTACTGTATTGCCAGACTTTGTATACCGTTTTCCACATTCCTCACAGATGGCAAAGCTATCCCTAAAATATATTCGACATCCGCATTCACACATCCAACCAACTCTCCTGGCTGGATTGCCAATGACCAGAGCATGATTAGGCACATCTTTGGTAACTACAGCTCCGGCACCCACAAAAGCATAACAGCCGATAGTATGACCACACAATACAGTAGCATTGGCACCAATAGTGGCACCTTTTTTAACCGTGGTCCTTTTAAACTCATTCTTTCGTGAAACATGGCTTCGTGGATTGATAACATTGGTGAACACCATCGAAGGCCCGCAGAACACATCATCCTCCAGGCTTACGCCGTCATACACAGAAACATTATTTTGTATTTTGACATTATTGCCAATCCTTACGCCCGTTCCGACAAATACATTTTGTCCTATACTACAACCCTTGCCGATCTTAACGTCCGGCATAATGTGACTGAAATGCCAAATCTTTGTGTAGGAACCGATACGGCAGGACTGATCTATGACAGCTGTCTTATGGACAAAACAGGATTGATATGAAGAAGTGCCGTTCAGGCTTACTGGCATACCTTCCTGCTCCAAAGATCTCTGGCATGCGTTTAGGACCTTAAGAACATCGATTCCGTTTGAGCCGTCTGTCTTGGGAGTCATGTCTTTCTCAATACATTCTATAAAGTGACTGCATTCGGCCTTGAGTGGCTCATAAGTCTCTATTGGAATGATTTCAGCATCGTTTTTACGGGGAACAGGCAAGCGATTGACCCAATCAACACCCTTATCGTGGATCTTCAATTTTTCTTCAGTCAATGTATCATCGAATACCGCCATTTTCTTATCACCCACGACTATCAGGCGTTGTTCCTTATTAGGATGAAGCCAGCTCACAAAGATATGTCCCTTTACGCCACTTTTGAAAGACAAAATACTGATAGTCACATCTGCAATGCCACTGTTAAGATAACTTCCGCCCTGGGCAGTTACACTGCCGGGACTTTCATCAAGCAAATATAGAAAAGCCGAGATGTCATGGGGAGCGAAACTCCATAAAATATTTTCTTCAGATCGAAATTTTCCAAGGTTAAGACGATTCGAATAAATATAATGAATCTTTCCCAATTCACCGGAATCAATTATTCCTTTCAGCTTGATAATTGCTGGATGATACAGTAAAATATGACCTACCATTAATTTCAGGCCTTTTTGTAGCGCAAGCCGGGAAAGGACCTTGCCTTCGTCAACAAAAAGAGATAGTGGTTTTTCTACAAATACATGTTTGCCCGCTTGCAGTGCTTCTTTAGCTATATTATAATGGCTTTCGGCAGGAGTAGCTATCACAACAGCGTCAATACTGCTGTCTTTAAACACGGCATCACATGCTGTGCGGAACTTTTTTCCTTCGTACCTTTCTTGTAAAGCCCTGAGGGTGGCTATGTCGGAGTCACAGATCGTATGTAAAGCACCTAATTCATCAAAGTTTCGGATAAGATTTTTTCCCCAGTACCCTGCTCCCAAAACAGCAACATTAATCATAACCAGCCTCGCTAACTATCCTTTAAAATTTGTAATTATCAAACACGCAAGTTCTACGAATAGGGCTCACGACTGTTTCACCTTGAACTAGAGACAAGCAAAAAAGATGCCATAGCATGACATATATATTTAAGCAATAGAATCAACGAGATAACCACAGCAGAAGGGCAACATTGAACATAAGGAGTCAAAACTTTGACAATTTGGACTGAAAAATCTGCCTGTTAGAAAAATACAGGGTATGCAGTATGTGTATGACAAATCTTTTAGAGTGAACATGAAAAAACCACATCAAAGCATATTTTCCGATAAGCGGCTAAAAGAAAATTTAGATGTGTTAGCTCAAGTCGATCCTATAATGGCACAACGCCTTTCCTGGCCTGTTGATAACCTTCATATCCGTATCAAAAAGACCAATACGAGTGAGGAAATCGCCCAGATTCTTTATCGTGACACCTGGCAGGATCTGGAAC
>CAZQAA010000165.1:0-5228 GCA_964591255.1 uncultured Desulfobacterales bacterium
ATCCGTGCAAATACATCTCTCCCAAGATCGTCTGTCCCGAACAGATACAGTCCAAGAACCGGGATTTCATCAGGGTGCAGGGTTTCAATGTTTGGTCTCGACAGGGGAGGGCGTAATTTTTCTTGGAGTCTAATAGTAGCAGGATCAATAATGGGGTTTTTCCCGGATGTGAGAAACAGTCCCATAAGGGCCGTGAGGAAAAAGATGACAAATATGGTCAGCCCCATGAGGGTAAGTTTGTTTTGTCTGATTAGTTCCCATAGCTCTTGGAGTCTTGTATTAGTGGTGCTGGGTAGGATATCCGGTTTCTGTTTTTCAGTATCCATTATATGCGAATCCTCGGGTCAACTACCATATATAGTATGTCCGATATAAATGTCCCTGCCAGAACCAGTACAGCGGAGATAAAATTGACTGTTAAGATGACAGGATAGTCTCTGGCAAGGATTGCCTCATAGGCCATTCTCCCCATACCTGGCCATGAAAAGATCGACTCGATAATAACAGATCCGCCGATAAGACCGGGCAAAATCAGTCCAAACATGGTGACAAATGGCAGTAAAGCATTTCGCAGGGCATGCCTGTAATGTACCTGTTCCGGTGAAAGCCCTTTTGCCATGGCGGTACGTATATAATCTTGTCCCTCCACCTCAAGCATCTGACTGCGGACATATCTGGAAAGGACGGCAATCCCGCCTGTAGCTCCCAGTATGGATGGAAGTAGCAGGTGCCAAACTCGGTCCATGAGATAGTTATACCATGGTACATTTGCTATACCGAAGGTCTCCATACCAATGACCGGAACATGGAAACGGGTAACTACAAAGATAATAAGTACATAGGCGAAAAAGAATCCGGGTATGGATATCAGGAGGTATGACAGGAAAGTGGCACTTTTATCGTAAATCCCACCCCTGGAAATAGCAGAGCGAATACCCACTGGAAAGGAGAGTGTCCAAGTGAGGATTGTACCCACAATAAAAAGCGGAAGGCTGTTCATGAATCGTTCCCATATTTTTTTTAAAACGGGGCGGTTATCCTTCCATGATACGGTCTTTCCTGTGAATAGATCGTTGTAAAAGATGAGATATTGAAGATAAAGGGGCTTGTCCAGGTGAAATTGTTGGCGGAAACGTTTCACCATTTCAGGAGTAAACTTGGGATTCATGGGATCAACCTGGCTGGGCTTGCCGGGAGCCAGGTGGATTATCAAAAATGAGACTACAGAAACCAGGAAGAGGGTTATACCCTTTTGAAGAATACTTCGGCCGATAAATGAAAGCATGGGCTTTGTGTTCTGCTCCTTTTTGATAGCATAGCTGTTTGGAAGCTTATTGTGTCTTTTTCTGATTTGTATACCAGTCTATCTGGCGGCAAATACCTCTTATGATTCGGACTTCTCTTGCTCTTAAAGGGAATCTTGAAAGAAAACGTCGGATATTGAGCATCCAGTGTTCTGGATTTTGGGGATGTATAAATCCTATTTTCATAAGCACATCCTTCAGGTGTTCGTACATACCCTCCAGTTCAAATTTATTGGCCAATCTCGGTAATGATTCAGTTGGTTCGTCGCCTGTGGCCATCATAATTTCGTAACAGATGATCATTACCGCCTGTGCAAGATTAATAGAAGAAAAATCCGCAGTAGGAATGGTGACGATAGTATGACAATACTTTAGGTGTTCATTGCTGAGCCCGCAGTCTTCCGGACCGAACATGATGGCCACCTGGTTGTCTTGGCTGATGGATACAAGTTTTTCAGCAAGATGCCTGGGTTTGGTCAGGGCGGGCCGAAGCGCTCCAGTTCGGGCCGTTGTACCCACTACATATTGATACGGTCCCAGCGCATCTGTTAAATCTCCATATACTTGCATTTCTTCGATCAGACTATCAGAACTTCCTGTTGAGGTTTTCAGGATACGTCTGAGATCGCAGTTTTTTGGCTCAACCAGAACCAGATGGCTGAGTCCCATGTTGTGCATTGCGCGCGCTGCGGCTCCGATATTTTCCGGTATCTGAGGACGCACCAGTATTATTGTGACATGATCAATCTTGATTTTCTCTTTCATCCTGCAGAACGGCCAATATCTTTGCCGTTAATTCATCACTGTCAAAGGAAAAAAGCACGGTCCCGTGGTCAATAGCAAAAGAGGTAAGATGGCAATGGTGTTCCTCTGCAACTTCTTCCAACAGTTTTTTGAAACGTCCAGCTTCAGGATGGTCCGGGCTGTTAACCTCAGGTGAAAACAGATCGACCTCAATAACCCCTTGGGATTCCATTATACCTTGCTATTGTTTAGAGCCCTGGATCAAGAAAGCAAATCCTAGCCAGATGTTATTCGATGTTATTCATGGATGACCGGACAATTTTTAGGATTTGAAAGACAGATGATCTAATAGGGTGTTATGGAGTATATTGCGATCGATCCCGGTTTTCGGCCGCTCATGCCATATAACTGTCTTAATCATCTCTTTTTCCCGCAATGAATTCTTCCGTCATTTGATATGCCTCTGCATCCGTGAATTGTTGCGGAGGATGTTTCATGAAATAGGCTGAGGGCGAATACAGTACCCCTCCCTTGCCGCGATCTATGGCCAATTTGCAACACCGAATGGCATCGATTACCACTCCACCAGAATTGGGAGAGTCCTCCACTGACAACCTAAGGTCCAGATTCATGGGTATGTCGCCGAAAAGCCTGCCTTCCATCCGGATGAAACATATCTTGTTATCTTTTTGCCAGGCCACCCAGTCACTTGGGCCAATATGGATGTTTTCGTCATTTAATCGATGTTCCCCTAATTGGGATTGGACGGACTCTGTTTTAGATTTTCTTTTGGATACGAGGCGGTTCCTGTCCAGCATATTCAAAAAGTCTGTATTACCACCTGTGTTCAGCTGATAGGTCTTTTCTAGTTTTACCCCCCTGTTTCTGAATAGGTTAGTAAGGACCCTGTGTACAATGGTGGCTCCTAACTGGGATTTTATGTCATCACCGATAATTGGCAATTTTTTTTCCTTAAAACGTCTTCCCCAGTCTGGATCACTTGCAATAAACACCGGTATGTTATTGATAAGACCTATTCCTGCCTTTAAGGCGCATTCTGCATAGAATCTGGCGGCATTTTCAGATCCTACAGGAAGATAATTCAGGAGAATATGGGCGCCCGATTCCTTTAAAATACCTACGATATCATCTTCTCCGGGTTCCTCAATGTCAGACAAGAGGAATGTGTACTTTTTCTCATAGTTCTTCATATGGTCCGCCACTCCATCCAGAACCCGTCCCATTTTCACATGGATCCCTTTTTTCTTGATATCAGGATATATAGGTTTTGTGCAGTTGGGTGGCTGAAATATGGCCTCTGAAATATCCTTTCCCACCTTCCTCCTGTCAATATCAAAGGCGGCTACCACGTCAATGTCGCCCGGGTTGTATCCCCCGATGTCCCAGTGCATAAAGCCGATAGCCTTTTCTTTGCCGTTATGGCTGTAGTATTCGATCCCCTGGATAAGTGCGCTTGCACAGTTGCCCACTCCAACAATAGCGATTTTGATCCTATCCATTCAATATCTCCTCCATTGAGGCAAACTGAAATGTGTCTAATATATTTGACAGAAAAAATCAACGTATCGATTCAATATTAAGGGATAAAAGCGTTTTTGCAAGAAACACTCTTTTATCCCTTGGCCTG
This sequence comes from uncultured Desulfobacterales bacterium, assembly GCA_964591255.1. Classification (GTDB taxonomy): domain Bacteria; phylum Desulfobacterota; class DSM-4660; order Desulfatiglandales; family Desulfatiglandaceae; genus CAZQAA01. The sequence goes on from CAZQAA010000165.1 coordinate 3,697, forward strand.
CTTAAATCAACCCGACTCAGTTTCCTCCGGGCAGTTTTTTCCAGCTCTTGAAAAGATGTTCCACCCATTTTTCAAAAGACAGATATCTCCCGGTCTTCTGGTTATAACATGGCTCGAGCACTTTGCCATTTCCTTCATTTTTTTCCTGTTCGGCCTTTTTTTTGAGGATCTCGCCAAGTTTTTCCATGGAAAGTCCATATTGGAGTGCAAGCCTTTTTGTCCCGGGCGCATTCCTGGATATGGCGGAGCTTTTCCACAGGGCGTTTATCCTAAGATCCTGGATTTCTGTCTCTGGCAGGCCGAGGGAAACAGCTATCTGGACTGCCCTGACAAAATTTCCCCTTTTGATTTCGGCCTCCAAGACCTCTCTGTCCCTGTCTTTGTCCATAGGTATTAGTATGTCAACATGAATAGCCTGTTATCAGCCCTCAAGTCCCCATCTCCCAGGAAGAAAGATATTTTTCCTGTTCCGGTGTAAGCGTATCGATTTCTACTCCCATGGATTTCAGCTTAAGTCTGGCAATCTCCTTGTCTACATGGGATGGGACAGGATATACCCTGTTTTCCATTCCGGTGTGTTCCTTGGCCATGTACTCTGCTGACAGGGCCTGATTGGCAAAGCTCATATCCATAACACTGGAAGGATGACCTTCTGCCGCAGCCAGATTGATCAAACGTCCTTCTCCCAGAACATAAATCCTTCGTCCGTCCTCGAGAGTAAACTCCTCTACAAATTCCCTTATTTGTCTCCGGCTGGTGGCTATGCCGGAAAGACCACGAAGATCGAGTTCAACATCAAAATGGCCTGAATTGGAAACAATGGCGCCATCTTTCATTGTAATAAAGTGCTCTTGGCGAATTACATTTATGTCGCCTGTTAGGGTACAGAAGAAATCTCCAATAGGAGCCGCCTGTTCAATAGGCATTACCTGGAAACCGTCCATGACAGCCTCAAGGGCACGCAACGGGTCCACTTCACACACAATTACATGGGCTCCATGTCCTTTGGCCCTGTTGGCAACGCCCCTTCCGCACCAGCCATAACCGGATACCACAAATGTACTTCCCGCAATCAAGCGATTGGTGGCCCTTATGATGCCATCTATAGTGCTTTGACCGGTACCGTAACGATTATCAAAGAGGTGTTTTGTATCAGCATCATTGACCGAGATTATTGGAAAGCGCAAGACAGCATCCTTTTCCATACTTCGTAAACGAATAACGCCAGTAGTGGTTTCTTCAGTGCCTCCAATCACATTTGAAACAAGTTCCCTCCTTTCCTTTTCAGGCATCTCTTTTCCCCAAGCTGTTATAGAGGGATCAAGTTCGTCCCATTTATTGAGTGCAATAAAATGCAGGGAACTCACCAGGTCGGCTCCATCATCCATAGTAAGATGGGGCCTGTGTTTTAAGGCGGAGAGTATATGGTCGTAATATGTGGAATGGTCTTCGCCTCTAATGGCAAAGACTGGAATCTTGTCATCCACCACCAATGATGCCGCCACGTCATCCTGAGTCGAAAGGGGATTGGA
>CAZQAA010000166.1:0-11593 GCA_964591255.1 uncultured Desulfobacterales bacterium
AGAAGGCCCTCCCTTGCTATGGCATCAAGATTGGGTGTAAGGTGGGCCTTGTTCCCGAATACACCCAGATAGCGGGCGCTGAGGCTTTCAACCACCATGACAATAACATTCTTCCTTATTTCCGGGCCCTGCTTGGCTACTACTCTCGTTATCCCATCCCCCCGATAGTAGTATGGGCTGCAATCTGTCTTGAGCATGGTCCTAACATGTGTCAGTGTGTCGGCATTATCATAGGTGATGTAAAACTCATTGTAGTCAAGCGAATTATAAAAAAAGGCGGTGACCAGACCAAAAATATTGTTCTTGGCCAATTCGTTATTATAGTGGTTTGTTGATATTTCCGCCCATGACACTCTGACAAAAAAGAGGCAAAGGCATGGAATGAGCATATGTACAAAGCCCACCTTGAGACGTTGACCAAGGGTAGTTGGACCATTGGTCATCAAAAATGGTTTCCTGGTCAAAAATACGACAATAAGGGCAGCGAAAATAATAACACCTACAATCGTCTTTACTGGATAGGACTCAATTGCATTTCCGATCACTTCTCTGGTATAGACTATATAATCCACTACTATAAAATTGAATTGATTGCCGAACTCTTCCCAGAACATCCAGTCTGCCACGGCATCAAACAGGAGGAGAAATACTGCAACAAAATATCCTGTGATGGCAGAATAGCGGGTGATTTTCCATCCAAATACCCTTTCCGGCAAAAAAGTGAAAAATATTACAAAGGGAATAACTGCAAAAAAAGATGTGACCAGATCAAAAAAGAGTCCGACTGCGTAAACCCTGATCAGGGCTGGGGCACTGTGATCTACAAGAGAAATAGAATGGAGTAGAAGTGCTGTCCTCAGAATAAAACAAACGGCCAGGAAAAGAGCCATGAAGATATATATCCCCCGGAAACGGCCGCCTGTTAAACTTAAACCTTTTAATCTGCCACATTTAAGGCATTCTGCTTGCTTTTCTGTAAACATAAGATTCCACCTCCGAACAGGTCGCTAAGATGAATCTTATGTTACAACAAAGAGATTACCCCAAGATTGCAGAGAGATTAATTCGTGGTAATATTGTGCTGTTTTTTTAACTGTCTTGTTGTTGCGTGAAGGGGCATGAACTTCATTGAAGTGTTGGCATCACACTTTCATGGAGAGGACCCTTTGACATGTATAAAGATCTTTTCTTCATATACTACCCGCTTGGCAGACTCAGGGACTTCTTCCCTTTTCTTAAGCTTTACACTGGTTATACGGTAGTTGTCTTTCAATAACCTTAAAAGATGCCTTTTGATTTCCGCTTGTGCCGGTGGAATGTTAGGATATACCACTTCTCTTTTGATCTGGACCTTCTCTTCTTTATAAACCCCTTGTTGCTCCTGACCAGAGGAAATGTCAGCCGGGAGAGATAGGGTTTTTCCTTTATGCGGATCCTTTGACTCCATAGACAAAAAGAGGCTGGACAGCCTCTCCATCTCCAGTTCAGTCCCTTTTGGTTTCATCGGTTACAAACTCCGCTGCTGCTCCTCCTAGTAATCATCCGAGTCCTCACCCGAAGCCATATCCTCTTTTGCAGTCCGCGCCGCAATTGCTTCAACCATGGTCTGATAAAAATAGCCCGTGTTTTCACCAAGATATTCTTCTTCATGTTCAATAACATCCTCAGGCAGGGAGGATCTGGTCTCATCAACATATTTTTCTGACTTATAAAGGAGATCCCGGGCGCTTTCCGCAGGGTTGCTGATAACATGGGCGACGGTGTTCAAAGCGAGTATCTCTTCCGCAAGGCTGTCGTAATCCCTGAAACCGATGGATCGCTTATCATACTCTGCAATGGGAAGGCCGTAATCAACGGTTTCCCTCAGACGAATATTATACCGGATTACAGTGTCCAACATGTTTTTTCCGAACTTTTCTTTGACCTTTTCCATTACATGCCTGGAATAGCGGGTCCTGAAATCGAACATGGTAATAAGTGCCCGGGCAGTTACCTCGTGATCTGCTTTTTCCTTCAGCATGACAACTATCTCCATCAACTTGGACACACCCCGAAGTGAAAAAAGACTCAAGTCTATTGGAATGATTACTTCTTCAGAGGCCATAAGGGCGTTGAAACAAAGATGCCCGATGCTGGGAGGACAATCAATAATGACATAGTCATATAACTTGTCAACGGAATCCAGGCCATGTTTGAGGCGGTTTTCCCTTCCGTTTGCTCCGGAGAGCTCCTGTTCCACCGCACTCAGCATGGCAGAGGAAGGAGCAATATCAAAATTGTCTCCCACAGGGACACGTATGTCTTGAATAGTAGTGTGATTATACTCCCCTGCGCTGATCACATCATACATGCTTTTTTCCAGGCCATATGGATCGATACTGAGCCCCATGGTGGCGTGCGCCTGGGGATCAAAATCGATAAGCAGGACCTTCTTGGATTTCATTGCCAAGGATGATGACAAATTTATGGCCGTAGTAGTTTTTCCACAGCCCCCTTTCTGATTCGCCACTGCAATAATTTTCATATGTCCCCCCCCTTCTCAAATCTGATTTCAATCTATTCCACGCATGACGATATGATAGCGACAAAAAACCTAACTTGCAAGAAGAAAAATCAATATATTGTATTTTCTCCTTAAATGCTATCTATTTATTGTGGTATTACAATAAACAGGTCGGCCATATAGAGCGTGGATAATATACACATTAACGGCCCTTTCTCTTTTTTATTTTTCTGTTATTCACGGAGCCGTAACCTGGCAACCGTCTCTATATGGTAGGTGTGGGGAAACATGTCAACGGGCTGGATTTCCACGATCTCATAATTTTCGGCCAGCTGACCCAGGTCTCTGGCCATGGTGGAAGGATTGCATGAGATATATACAAGCCTTTTAGCGGATAGGGCCATTGCCTGTGTCAAAACATCCTTGTGCATGCCGGCCCTGGGTGGATCAATAACCAGAACATCGGGTTTGGTGTTAATGCCGGGGAGCTTCTCCCTGATATCCCCGTATACAAAACTACAGTTATCCACATCATTCAGGTCGCAGTTTGTCTGTGCATCTACTATAGCGCTCCTGCTGATCTCCATACCTATGATCCTCCTTGCCATACCTGATATGAATATGGGTATGGTACCGGTGCCGCTGTAAAGATCGAGGACCATTTCACGTCCCGTGAGATCCGCATACTCCATGACCTTTTGGTATAGTTTTTCTGCAGCCCTTGAGTTTGTCTGAAAAAAAGAGTTTGCTGATATTCGGAAGGCAAAGGGCCCTATCCTGTCATGTATATAACCGTCTCCCAACAATGTGTTTTCTTGTTCGCCAACAGCAATGGAGGCCTTTCTGCTGGTTACATTATTAACTACTGTCTTTATACCTTTGATCCGGTTTTCTAACATATCGGTCAATGGCAAAAGGATGTCCCGGTTTTTTTCCGAGGTAACCAGGTTTACCATCCATTCATTAAATGCTGCCGAATATCTGAGGGCCAAAAACCGCCAGAAGCCATCATGGGTTTTTGAATTGTAGACAGGTATTCCACTCTGTTTTGCATATTTCCTGACTTCCTCAAGTATCTGATTGCCCGTTTTGTGCTGCAGGAGACACTCCTCAACATCGATCACCCTGCTGAAAGACCCGGGCACATGAAGTCCCAGGGCAAAACCGTCCCCCCTATCCTTTCGGTCCAATTCTTCTGGCAGATACCACCTTCGGCCGGAAAACGAGAATTCCATCTTGTTCCTGTACCCGAATATGTTTTCAGAAGGGATCACATCATGGATCACCACATCCTTTATCCTGCCTATCTGTCTGACTGATTCCCTTACATGTTCCTTTTTGTGGTGAAGCTGGGTTTCGTAACGCAGGTTCTGCCATTGACATCCCCCGCAATGACCACTGTATCTGCATGGCGGGTTTATCCTGTCCGGGGAAGGGACAAGCAATTCTTCAATCCGGGCCTCGGCATAGTTCCTCTTTTTTTTGTAGATCCTTGCCCTTACCCTGTCACCCGCCACAGCTCCACGGACAAAGACAACAAACTCCTGTACCCTGGCAACACCATGGCCCCCAAAGGCCATCCTGTCGACTGTCACTTCAACCGTTTCTCCCTTGCGTAATCCCATCTGCTCACACTCGCTAAAAAGTGGCACGGCTGGCTACAAGTCGATCACAGCCGTATCATACATAAAAATGGCGGCTATAAAGTCCAAACCACTTCAGTTGGTATTCCTATGGTAAAAATGGATTGACTCCTGTTTTTTAGCTGATAATATCTCATTATACAAGGGACTAAATTCAGGAATCCCAGGTTCAGCAGGGAACAGACAAAACGTTTCAAATCAGATACCGTGAATCCGGCTTTGACGCAACTGATCAATCCATATCGTACATTGGGGCAATAGGTGCTGCAAAATCAAGGCAATCCATTTTCTCCGGAAAGTATTTGTAAAGTCCTTGTAAAACAAGGCCTCATATCAGAGGGTCAGAAAAAGGACATTCTGAAAAAAGGGGGCCTGATACAGGGTAAGGCAGACAAACTGCAGGGGCTGAAACATCCTTTATCTGAGGCAGAGGCCATGAATTCTGTAGCCAGCATAGATGCCATTGCTGCTTTAGAGCTGGAGAGGGCAGACGATCCAGAAAAAGAACTTGATGAAGAAACTATCTGTCAAGCCCTGGCAAAGGAATGGCGGATTCCTTATAAAAAAATTGATCCCCTGAAATTGGACCTGAATCTTGTTACATGTACCATACCCCATACCTTTGCCATGAGACATTTGGCACTTCCCGTCGGTATAGATGATGGATATTTGCTGGTGGCAATGGCAAATCCATTTGATCTGGAGGTGATTGAAGATATAGCCCGTGTCAGCCATATGAAAGTCAGGCCGGTACTTAGCTCCAGGGCCGACATCATCAAACTTATTAATGAATTTTTCGGTTTCAAGCGATCCATTACCGCTGCGGAACACCAGTTTTCAGGCCCCTCCGTAGACCTGGGCAACCTGGAACAGTATGTTAGGCTGAAATCGGCAAAGGAAGTTGCCTCCAATGACCAGCATATTGTAAATGCCGTAAATCACCTTTTGAATTATGCATTCGATCAGAGGGCGAGTGACATCCATATTGAACCAAAAAGAGAGATAAGTTTGGTAAGGATGCGAATCGATGGCACGTTGCATACGGTCTACAAGCTTCCGAAGAACGTGCATTCCGCTATTTTGAGCCGAATTAAAAATATTTCCCGGCTGGATATGGCCGAAAAGAGGCGGCCTCAGGATGGACGGATCAAGATGGACAAAGATGGAGTGGAGGTTGAGGTGCGAATATCCACCATCCCTGTGGCCTTTGGAGAAAAGGTGGTTATGCGGCTTATGGATCCCGAAGTCCTCTTTCAGGATCTGGAAAAACTGGGTTTTACCTCGGCGGATCTGATTCGATACCAGCAGTTCATTGAGATGCCTCATGGAATTGTGCTGGTCTGCGGCCCCACCGGAAGCGGAAAGTCGACTACCTTGTATTCCAGCCTGAGACATCTCTCCACACCGGGAATCAATATAACAACGGTGGAAGACCCCATAGAAATGGTGCATGAAGAGTTCAATCAAATTGCGGTGCAGCCCGTACTGGGAATAACATTTGGATCGATATTGAGAAATATACTCAGGCAGGATCCGGATATCATAATGATAGGGGAGATGAGGGACTTTGAGACGGCGGAAAATGCGATTCAGGCTGCGCTTACCGGACATCTGGTTCTATCCACACTGCACACAAATGATGCTCCATCAGCCATAACCAGGCTGCTCGACCTGGGGATACCACCATTTCTGATAAACAGCACCTTGACGGGCGTACTGGCCCAGCGTCTGGTCAGAAAGATTTGTATCCACTGTAAAGAAGTCTTTGAGATCGATGTGAAAGAATTGGAGTCTATTGGTCTTAAATTGCCAGATGGGAACAGAAAAATAAATCTCTATCGGGGAAAGGGGTGTATCAGGTGCCGCGGCACCGGGTACAGGGGACGAATAGGGATATTTGAAGTCCTCCCCTTTTCGGAAGACATTAAAAGGCTCACGTCGCAAAATATCGATGTGGAATCTATTCGTCTGCACGCCAGAAAAGCAGGAATGGTTACCCTCCGGGAAAATGCCGTAAAGAAACTGTTGGATGGCAAAACCACCTATCAAGAAGTCCTAAGAGTCACCTGGGAACAGGGGTAATCCTGGAGTCGATGCTTCTCCAACTCAACATAACCGATTTTGCAATCATAAAACACCTGGAAATCAGTCCATCCCCGGGCCTGAATATCCTCTCTGGAGAAACAGGGACAGGAAAGTCCATAATCATTAATGCCATGAACCTGATTCTCGGCAAAAGGGCGTCGGCAGACCTGATCCGGACCGGCTGTGAAAATGCCACTGTAGAGGCCCTGTTTAATATCTCAAACAATGGTTTTGTCTCCAGCATATTGTCAGAATTTGGCATATCATTTGATGATGAACTCCTGATCAAGAGGACTTTATATCGAGAGGGCAGAAACAGAATCAGCATAAACGGCACTATAGCTACCCTTCAAATGCTGTCTCGTCTTGGGCCACACCTGATCAGCATATCCGGACAACATGAACATCAAATTCTCCTTAGACCGGACAATCATCTCTATCTGCTGGATGATTACAGCGGACTTGCAAAAGAGAGGGAAAAGTTCAGGGTCATGTTCGACAACTACCGGTTACTGGAAGGCGAGATAGACGATTTGGAAGCTGAAATCCGTAGAATAGCGATGACACAGGAACTGGCATCTTTTCAAGTCCGGGAGATAGAAAATGCGAACATAATCCCGTATGAAGATGAAAGGCTTTTAGAAGAAAAAAAACGCCTGCAGCATTCAGAAGAGCTCTTGGAAATCTTGCTGGAAACATACAATGTTTTATATGAGAGAGATGGATCCCTGTTTTCTTTACTGTCCCAGTGTGCCAAAGGTATGGACAGGGCTGCAGATATGGACAAAAGGCTAACTGCCATCCGGGATGAGCTGACAGAAATAGAACTCCGAACAGAAGACATATCCCTTTCCCTAAGGGATATTCAGAAGAGTATCCAAATGGATCCTGGGCGGCTCGAAGAAGTGACAGAAAGGCTTGACCTTTTGAACAGATTGAAACAGAAATTTGGTCCAAGTTTGGAAGATGTATTGAAGACCAAAGAAAAGCTTGCCTCAGAAATATATGATTTGGAAGATAAACGCGGCCAGGCAGACAAACTCAGGAGACAGCTGGAAAAACTGGGGCTGGAGATGATAAAGACTGCACTTTATCTTTCAAAAAAGAGAAAAAAGGCCGCGGCAGAGTTTGAAGAGAAAGTGGAAGACGAACTCCGTCGGCTCCATATGGGTGAAACCAGGTTCCAGGTCAGATTCAGGGAAGAACTGAACAAAGAAAATGTACAGGTAGACAGCCTCTCGGTGGACGGGCTTGATCAAGTGGAGTTCATGATATCTCCCAACGTGGGGGAGGAATTAAGGCCTCTCCACAAGATAGCCTCGGGTGGGGAACTGTCCAGAATTATACTCGCAATAAAAACGATCCTTGCACAGAGCGGCTCTGTAGAGACGATTATATTTGATGAGGTCGACTCGGGGATCAGCGGGGCAACTGCAGAAGTTGTAGGAGAGAAACTCCTTTCCCTGGCAGGCTACCATCAACTTGTTTGCATCACACACCTGCCTCAAATCGCAAGCAAGGGAAATACCCACTTTCTGGTCAAAAAAGAAGTGTCCGGAGGTCGTACCCAGACACTTGTACTGGAACTGGACAAAGATGAAAGAGTTAAAGAAATCGCGCGTCTTTTAGGGGGACGCGAGATAACGGATCAGGGTATGGCTCATGCCCGGGAGATGCTGGAATGATCAGTTTATAACGGGACGGATAGTCTGGTTTTCACAGAATATCCCTTTTGTTACAGGTTTTGCCAGAGAGTATGTATCCATAACGGAAGTTACCCTGATTTCCCCCCTTTTTTTACCCACAGGCACATAAACCATTCCACTCTGGGAAGGGATGGCATCTCCGCGTTCAAAAACCTCAAACCGGCAACCAGTGTCCACGCCTACATCTTTCCCTGCATTGATCTTTATTGTATCGTTTTCTACGGCCAGAATCTTTCCTGTCCATGGGCTTTTCTCCAGTTTTTCACAAACAAGAGATGCCTCTTTTTTCAGGACACGGGGAAGGGCATTGTCAAAAAGTTGCTCAACCAGTTCCTTGTTCCCCATTGATCCTGGATTCGAATGGGTCAGGAATTCCCCTGATTCACTTTTACTTAAAAGGAGAGTGCCAGTCATGGGGTCTATGACATTTATAACAGTTAACACCTCATAGACATTCCAGGACTTTCGGAAAGGCCATATGCCGGTTTTTTTTGTTTTAGTTTTTATCACATCGAACACACCCGTGATAAGGGCATTCATGTTTAGCCCGGCTGCCTTTTTGACAAGCTCTGGATCGTTTACAATACCAAATCTTGGAGATTTGTTCCTTATGGACCATTCTTCTTTATTTTTTGGCCTGAAAACCACTATTTCGTCGGACCTGGCAAGCCTTTCTGAAAAATCCGCAGCAACCCGCTCGCCTAACCCGGGTGCAAGCCCGGAATAATCGATAAGTGAAAGCACCATGACCCGTTTTTTGAGCCCCGGCTTGTCCGGCAATATGGTGCCGGCCACAGAACTCGCCGCCCTGGAGCTCAGATTAACCACCTTATGGACTGCAGATTTTGCTGTGCCACATCCGATAATTCCTGAACAGGCCAGGATGCAAGCGAAAATCAGTGACCCAACATAACAGTATCTTGTCATTAAACTCTCCTCTCTGAAATTTCTGTGGACACACTAAAAAACGATCTCGAACGAGTCAAACTCACCCTGCCATACCTCGCGTGTCTCATGAACCTGTGCAACCCTTGCGGCAGGAGGGCCTTCATGACACCACGCCACAAATTCTTCCACTTCTTCTTCCAGACCTTCAACCACAACCTCAACGGTTTCGTCTGGCCGGTTTTTTACCCAGCCATAAACTCCGAGCCTGTTGGCCGTATGCCTTGTGGAGTCCCTGAACCATACTCCTTGAACGCGACCTTCAATAATAAGATGCATCCTGATTTTATTCATTATTCACCAATTCTCCCAACAATTGTAAAAAATCATCTTCCGTAAGAACAGAGATTCCCATGGACTTTGCTTTATCAAGTTTTGAGCCTGGAGATTTCCCCATCACAAGGTAATCCGTGTTTGGACTGATCTGGGATCCTACCTTTCCGCCCCGTTTCAGAATTATATCCTGTGCCTCTGAGCGTCTCATGGAGGCAAGAGATCCCGTAAACACAAAAGTTTTACCCGCAATGGACGATGAAGGGGGCAGTGACGTCCCCTCGAATCGTATCCCCGATTCGAGCAACCGTCTGACATTTCGCAGGTTCGATTCATTTTCAAAATAGGCAACGATACTCTTTGCTGTTTCCTCGCCAATACCTTTTACGGACATAATTTCTTCCAGCGAGGAGTTCTGAAGCCGTTCAAGGGTGCCGAAGTGATCGGCAATAATCCTGGCCACGTGTTCCCCCACGTGCCTGATACCGAGGGCATAAATAAATTTGGCGAGGGTGGTCTGTTTGCTATTTTCAATGGCCATAATAATATTATTGGCCGACTTTTCCTCTATCTTGTCTAACGTTTTAAGATCTTCCAATGTCAAAGCATATATATCTGCTTCCTCTTGTATGAGCCCCTTTTCGATCATTTTCGTGATTACTTTGTCTCCGAGCCCATCTATATCCATGGCACCTTTTGAAACAAAATGTTTCAGGGACTCTCTGACCTGGGCCGGACATTTGGTGTTGGGGCACCTTATCACCACCTCTCCTTCCCTTTTCTCTACGGGTGTATTGCAAACAGGACACCTGTCGGGTATTACGAATTTTTTTTCCCGACCTGTCCTTTTGGATTTTACGACCTTTACCACCTCGGGAATAACATCACCGGCCCTTTGAACAATTACCGTATCCAACTCACGGATATCCTTTCTGGTTATCTCTTCCTGGTTATGGAGCGTGGCCCTTTTCACCAGGACACCGCCAATCTCCACCGGTTCAAGATGGGCCACAGGTGTCAATGCGCCGGTTCTCCCGACCTGCACGTCAATCTTGGTGATTTTTGTGATTTCCTGGACAGGAGCGAATTTATATGCAATCGCCCATCTGGGGCTCCTGGCCTTTTCCCCAAGTCTGGCCTGGAGGTCCATCCGGTTAACCTTGATTACGGCACCGTCTATCTCGTATGGAAATTCAGACCTTTTTTCCTCTAAATATTGGCAGTATTGCATTGTCTCATCAATTGACTGGCATACCCTGATATGGGCTCTGTTGACCCTCAACCCCCATTCCTGGAGACAAACCATTAATTCAAAATATGTCGCGGGCAGGGAGGTGCTAATCTCCCCAATACCATAGGAAAACATGTTAAGGGGTCTTTTCGCGGTGATTCTGGGGTCAAGCTGTCTCAGGGATCCTGCTGCGGCATTTCTCGGGTTTGCAAAGGGCACAAGGCCATTTTTCTTCCTCTCTCTGTTTAACGCAAGAAACGCCTCATTTTCCATGTATACCTCGCCCCTCACCTCCAAGAGATCCGGGACGGGATTCCCTCCTCGTTTTTGAGTAAGGGTTATGGGCACATCCAGAATGGTTTTTATGTTTTGAGTAACATCTTCGCCCACATATCCATCTCCTCTTGTTGATGCAACTGTCAGAGAACCCTTTTCATATACCAACTCAACTGCAAGTCCATCAATCTTGGGCTCAACAGTATAGTCAATAATTATATTATTCCCTAGCAATCTCATAGCCCTGGTTTCAAAGTCCCTTAAATCCTGCAGGCCGAAGCAGTTTTCCAGACTGAGCATCGGTTGGCGATGTCTGACCTCGGCAAAGGCTTTCTTCGGCTCGGCCCCGACCCGCTGTGTAGGAGAATCGGGTGTGACAAGCTCGGGATACTTTTGCTCCAGTTCCAGCAGCCGTTGAAACAGTCTGTCATATTCGGCATCGGGTATTTCCGGATCATCAAGGAGATAATAACGACGATTATGGTACCTGATTTTGTCTCTCAAGTTCGCAATTTCTTTAACGACATCGTCCATTTTATAATATCAGTCCTGCGCTGTATACTGAAAGGATTGTCGACACGTTACTGTCTGTCCCATAACGTGGAGCCATCTTTTCCCAATTTTTCCTGATTGTGATTGCAACTCATGGTTACACTTGTATGACACCTATCATATAGGATGGATAAGAATAAAGATCAAGTCTCCCTGTATTTCGTGTGTCCTCGTCAGCGAAAGAAAAAGTGTTCACTTCCGAGAGAGGAGTATCAACTTATACATAACAGGGGACAAAAAGAGTTGCCATATCAACCTTATTTTATCTTTTGCACAGCAGGGCATATGTGCATCTAAAAAATGAGGATGGGACAGCCGGAAACTCCTCAGGACGAAGATGAGCGGTATAAAAGGACAAAATACAATAGCATTATAACAT
>CAZQAA010000167.1:0-3957 GCA_964591255.1 uncultured Desulfobacterales bacterium
AAGGAATCCGCAGAAGCAGTCAATGAAGAAGTCCAGAATGTTGTTACCCCAGCGGTAGAACAAGCCACTGAGGCTGTTGAAGCGGCTAAGGAAGAAGTTAAGGAAGCGGTGGAAACGGCTAAGGAAAAACCTGGAGAAGCGGTAGAGGCCGTAGAAGAGAAAACCGGAGAGGTGCTAAACGAGAGTAAGGAAAACTCTAAAGAGGTTATGGGGGAAGCAGAGGAAAAAGCTGAGGAGACAGTTGGAGGAGTCCAGAAAGATGTCAAAGGCCTCCTGTCCAACTGAAACATATCCCAACTATTAAGGAAAATTAAAACAGGTCATATATCTGATTTTCGAACATGGTTCCAGCCGAATTTTAGGAATTGTTGTGACCAAACGTTATGGAAATCTCTGGGCAGTCCAAGATAGCTTTAGACTCCCAGAGCTGTTCTAACTCGGCCTTTAATTTTTTTCTTTTTAAGTACCAAGACATAAATTATACATTTTAATTTAAAATTGGTTATTCATTAATCTTTAAAAAATATAGCAGTATCCCGGCCGGATTTTAAAGTAAATTGCGGCCGGGATGTCTGGAGAGTTGGCTTTCACCAACTAAATAACAAACACAGCAAGTTCCAGATTTAAAGCCGGAAATTTGTTTCATGGCAGGAAAAAGTGGAAACCAGGGACTCGACTTTTGATTGTATAAATGGTAGTCCCAACGGGACTCGAACCCGTGTCGCCGGCGTGAGAGGCCGGTATCCTAGACCGCTAGACGATGGGACCAAAAAACACAAAACATGGCTGGGGGAAGAGGATTCGAACCTCTATTAACGGGGCCAGAACCCGTCGTCCTGCCGTTGAACGATCCCCCAGTACGTAACTCTCTACAATTTCAGCTTAACCCTTTCAAAAAGTCAAGCCAAAAATGGGGTTATATCACATCCCGACTACCTTCCAGCACCGGACAAGATGATCCTGATCTGCAGGATAAAGAGGGATCTCCTCTTCTCTGCAGCGTTTTTCTGCCAAACGGCATCTCCCCTGGAATCTACATCCGGGAGGGGGGTTCAAGGGGGTAGCGGGATCTCCCTCAAGGGGTTTTATAGTGAGCCCCCTGCCGGGTCTTGGTTCAGGTATTGCAGAAAGAAGGGCTAAGGTATAGGGGTGTAGGGGATTGTCAAAGAGTTTGTCTGTGGTAGAGTATTCCATTATGCGACCCAAATACATGATGGCTATGTGGTCACTCATGTATCCAACCACATTTAGATCATGAGAGATAAAGAGGTAACTAAGGGCTAACCGGTCTTGGAGATCCCTTAGCAGATTGAGGACCTGTGCCTGAATGGATACATCCAGGGCTGAAACCGGTTCATCGCAAATAATCAGGGAGGGGCTGACACTCAATGCTCTTGCCACACCGATTCGCTGTCGTTGACCACCGCTGAATTCATGTGGATAACGGCCCATATTGTTGCCTGATATGCCTACTAATTCAAGAAGCTTTTTAATCTGCTTTTTTCTTTCAGAACGACGGATGCCCATAATGCGAAGTCCTTCTTCAACAGATTGCCCTACAGTCATTCGGGGATTGAGAGAACCAAATGGATCCTGAAAAATGATCTGCATCTCTTTTCTTAAGGGTTTCATCCCCTTTTCATCCAGATGGTGGATATTGTGCCCTCGGTAAATAATATTTCCCTCATCAGGTTCCATTAGTTTTAGTATGACTCTGGACAGGGTTGACTTTCCACATCCACTTTCGCCTACAAGCCCGAGGGTTTTTCCTTCTTTTATTTCAAGATCCACACCGTCTACTGCCTTTATCCATCCGCTGATCCTCTGGAAAAATCCGGTGCGGATGGGAAAATGTTTTACTAGTCTTTCTACTTTGAGGATAATGTTGTTATTTTCCTGGATCATTTCTGATTATAATCTATGGGACAACGGCTTAGATGACCGTTCCCATAGTCACACATATTTGGAAATTGGGTTTTACATATGTCAGATGCCTTATGACATCTGGGATGAAAAGGACAGCCGGGAGGCATATGGGCCGGACTGGGTACCGTTCCCGGTATACTATGAAGTCTTTTCCCTTTTTTGGAACGGTCCGGCAGGGAGTTTAGCAACCCTTGTGTGTATGGGTGACGGGGGTTGTTGAAGACCTGCATGGTCGAGCCCTGTTCGGCGATGATGCCTGCGTACATGATGTATACCCGGTGGGCCAGATTAGCCACCACCCCTAGATCGTGGGTAATATACAGGAGCGACGTGGCGTGTGTTTCCTGAAGAGATCTAAACAGCCGCAGGATCTGAGCCTGTATGGTAACATCAAGAGCAGTTGTAGGTTCATCCGCGATAATCAAATCCGGGTTGCACGACATGGCCATGGCGATCATCACCCTTTGTCTCTGTCCCCCGCTGAGTTGATGAGGATAGGCCTTTATCCGTTCCTCGGGCGATGAAATGCCCACATCTCTCAAGAGTTGAATGCACCTTTTATGTAGCTCGATTTTTTCTGTTTTTTCATGTGTCCTGATCGCTTCACCTATCTGATCCCCTATAGTAAAAACCGGATTAAGTGATGTGAGCGGTTCTTGAAAGACCATTGCAATGTGTTTTCCCCTGATTTTTCGCATTCGGCTTTCATCAACCTCCAGGAGATCCATCTCACGGAAAAAGACCTTGCCACCGGTTATCTCGGCAGGCGGCCTTGACAGTAGTCCAAGTATGGAAAGTGCCGATACGGTCTTTCCGCATCCTGATTCCCCTACCAGACATACTGTTTCACCTTTACGGACGTGGAAACTTACCCCGTTTACTGCACGGGCGATTTTGCCGTTTGTGCGAAAAGAAACCCTGAGATCTTGAACTGAAAGGAGATGCTTGTTCATGTGTCAGCGTCTTCTCCTTAATTTGGGGTTCACTATATCCCGCAGACCCTCGCCAAACAGGTTGAAGGATAATACCACGATAAGGATGGCGATACCTGGAACAAAGGTGAGCCAAGGCGCATCGAAAATAAAACGCTTTCCGTCCGAGAGGATGTTCCCCCAGGTCGCATAAGGTGGGGGGACTCCAAAGCCGAGAAAGCTTAAACCTGCCTCTGTCAGGATGGCCGTAGCGATCCCGATGGTGGCGGACACAAGTACAGGGGCAACAGCATTGGGCATCATATGCCGGAAGATAATACGGAAGTTGTTCACACCCAGGGCCTTTGCGGCTATTACAAATTCTTGTTCTCTAAGTGAGAGAAATTCAGCACGGACAAAGCGGGTGGTTCCCATCCAGCTTGTGAGCCCTATAACTATCATTATATTGTAGATACTTGCTGGAAGAAGTGCCACGACAGTGAGTATTAGGAAAAAACTTGGAAAACAGAGCATAATATCCACGATTCGCATGATCATGGTGTCGATCCAGCGAATACGCCCCTGTCCCATATAGCCTGCTATACCTCCCATAACCAGACCTACCAGCACAGATATTCCCACAGCCACAAAGCCTACTGTAAGAGACACCCATGCCCCTTGCAGCATTCGTGCAAATACATCTCTCCCAAGATCGTCTGTCCCGAACAGATACAGTCCAAGAACCGGGATTTCATCAGGGTGCAGGGTTTCCATATTTGGTCTCGACAGGGGAGGGCGTAATTTTTCTTGGAGTCTAATAGTAGCAGGATTAATAATGGGATTTTGCCCGGATGTGAGAAACAGTCCCATAAAGGCCGTGAGGAAAAATATGACAAAGATGGTCAGCCCCATGAGGGTAAGTTTGTTTTGTCTTATTAGTTCCCATAGCTCTTGGAGTCTTGTATTAGTGGTGCTGGGTAGGATATCCGGTTTCTGCTTTTCAGTATCCATTATATGCGAATCCTCGGGTCAACTACCATATATAGTATGTCCGATATAAATGTCCCTGCCAGAACCAGTACAGCGGAGATAAAATTGACTGTTAAGATGACAGGATAGT
>CAZQAA010000168.1:0-7133 GCA_964591255.1 uncultured Desulfobacterales bacterium
AAGGAGATAGGCATGTCGATTTCCTATCACATAGTCACGTCTGTCCTTGGTTTTTTGATGGCATCTGCAATAATTCTTCTCATTAGAAAGGACAGGCTCCATCCTCTTTATACCCTGTGGTGGTTTATTGCAGCTCTGTGTATCGGGCTTCTGGGGCTTTTCCCCTCGATAGCAGATTTGGTTGGTAAAAAGCTGGGTATAGCCTATCCTCCAATTTTTGTCCTGATTGTGGCCAATATAATGCTTTTTTTTAAGATATTGCTGATGGATATTGAAAGAACGGAAAATAAAAAACAGATCAGAAAACTCTCCCAGACCTTGGCTGTCCTCAAGCATGAAATAGAAAGGCTGAGAAATAAGGCGGGTTGAGCTTTATGCAGTCAAGTATAAAATCTCTCATGCAGGGCAGGTTGTCCCGTATCCTGCTGGCGGTCAGCTTGACCGTTATATTCAATATTGGCCTGCGGCTGGTCCCCCTGAAAGATCTTGAAAGAGACCCTGGGACAAATCTCTACAAGCGCAATCCCATAATGAGCACCTATGACGGCTATTACTATCTGAGGCTGACAAAGGACTACCTGGAAGACAGCTATCTTGTCAACCGGCACAGCACGGCGGCATGGCGTCCTGATAGCCCTCCCCTGATGGTTACTATAACTGCATGGCTCCATAAAATTTCCGGTGTTCCAATAGAGTGGATAGCCTTTGTGCTTCCTGTGATACTTTCTTCTTTTTTGCTTATTGTCCTGTTGTCATGGAGCCTGGAATACGGGAACCTTGGCGTATATTATATGAGCGCCGTGGCAGCTAGTGCCAATGCGGCTTGGTACTCGAGGTCCAGCCTTGGCAGATTTGATACTGACAGCCTGTTGCCTTTTTTTATTTTGGTCATTCCATTTCTGACTTATAAATTCATTAATGCTTCTGGCAAGATCAAAAAAGGTAAGTTCGGCCTGCTATTGGTAATTGTGTCCATTCTTTTTTATTACTGGTGGGTGCCCGCCCGTTATTTTTTATCTTTCATTATTGGGATACCATATGTGCTCAGTATGTTTTTCGTGGAATCCTCCGGGCTGGAAAGGCTGCTCAAGCTCGCTCTGGCCTGTGCGGCCGCTTTTACTGGTGCATGTCTGCTCTTCGTATTTTTAGGGGGAGATCCTTCAGGGCTTGGCAGTTTTGGAAAGCATCTGTTTTATGCCTCATCCTTTATCAAGACCGCAATCTGCGGTGAATCCGGTCTTTTCCCCTCCGTGGCCCAGGGTATCAGTGAGCTTACATCTCGTTCTTTGCTGGAATCTGCTGGAAATGTCTCCTGGCACTGGATGATCTTTCTGCTGTCGTTATCCGGTCTGGTTTTGGCACTCATAAAGAAGAAAGAGGCACTTTTGTTTCTTCTGATCCCTTTTATTCTCGCCGCCATGGGTTTTATGGCCAAGCGTTTTTTGATATTTACAGCTCCCGTGGCGGCATTTGGACTTGGTTTTCTGGCCTTTTATGTTTGCACCTACTTGACAAGTTTCTCCAATGTAAGGGCCTCGGTACTTTATTACGGCCTGGTTGCAGCAGCAGCAGTTGTCATAACCTATTCCTATCTTGATTGCCGGCTCTCACCGGTTTTTTCACCACAGGAGATGGCTGTTGCAGAGACATTAAAGCGGTATCCTGCAGATGGGCCGATATGGTGCTGGTGGGATTACGGCTATCTCGTGGAATATCTTGCGGATAAGCCTGCTTTCAGCGATGGAGGCTCCCAGCAGCCCGAAAGAATATTTTTAAGTGCTGTACCATTTGCGTCCAGAAATGCAAGGCTGTCTGCGAACTGGATAAGATTCTTTTCATTGCGGGGGGCATCAGCCTTTGTAGACCTGTCAAGGGACATTGGTTCGAAAAAGACGTCTGTCGCGTTCCTCAAGGAGGTCTTTTCCTCTCCGGACAGGATGACCGAGATTATTGAAAAATATTCATTGCCAGCAAGCCGCAACTGGAAAGATTTCCTGTTTCCCCGGGGAAGGGTCTATGTCTTTATCCCTTACGGCATGATGGACTTGACGAAATGGTGGTATTATTTTGGGACCTTTTCTTTTGAAAAGGAGGAAAAACATAAGCCGTACTACCGGATTATCGATGGGGTGGTCAGATTGGATCTGAAAAAGGGCATAATGAAGATTGGAGGCAAAAGTATCGTGTTAAAAGAAATAGATGCCTTCAGGCCTGTTTCCCCACCTCACCTGGAAACTTTAGGAAGATACGAAAAGAACCTGACGGATTTTTATCTTATATTCGGTACCAAAATAAAAAAGGCCTTTTTGCTCAATGAAGTGCTGAAGGAAACAGTTTGCATCAAACTCCTATTCGATCCTGTCAGCACGGATTTTTTTAAGTTATTGTCTCATGAGCCCTTCCAGGCCGGAGTATATGATGTGGAATACGCTTTTAAAGAGGAATAACATAAATGGAAGCTGGACCTGAAATCAGATCAGAGACCCATTCTCAAGAACGTTCCTGCTACGAAGATGAGATAGATATCAGGGAAATATTCCGGGTCATATCAAGGCAGAAGAAGATTGTTATTCTCACAACAGCCGTCTTTTTCCTGGCGGCTTGCATTTATGTTCTCATGGCATCATCCCAGTATGAAATGAAGATCCAGGTAAAGTCCGGGCTTCAGGGCTGGCCAAAAGAAGACATAGTATCGTGGCTGAAGGAGAAGCAGTATCTAAATCTTTTTCAAAAACCGGACAAAAAGGAAGCGGGACTGATAAGGAGATTAAAATTCAGGCAGGAGCGAAAGGGTGAGATTGTAACCCTCTATCTTTTATGGCCTGATCCTGATGAAGGAAGGCAGTTTCTGGAGAAGCTGACGTCAAGGTGGATAGATTATTATCTGAAGAAGTTCCCGGATGAAGCCATCGTACTGGCCAGGAGTGAGATAGGGAAGCAGATTGACGAACTTCAGCAGGAGCTGAAAAGTCTGGAAAAGATCGGGATAATACAGCTTGAAAACCGCATTGCTGAAAAGACAAAACTCGCTACCCTGACAAAGGCCAAAATTCAGACATTGAAAAAGCAGATAGAAGAGCAGGAAAGGCTTCTTAATTACTTCGAAAAGACTGCGGAAAAGGTGATAATGAATACAGACGCCCTCATGAAGGCCAGGGATGAGCTGATCATCAACGGCAGGCAGCAGGACCTTTCCGCTCTTTTTCTCCTAAATTCCATCCAGCAGAATATTTCCTATGCCGACCAGGTGAAAAGACGCATGGTCGATATCCAGGACGAGATCTATCAGAAGCAGAACAGGATACACGAGCTGAAAGGTAATATAGAACAAATACAGAATTCGGTAATGGAAATGAGACTTAAAAAGAGTGTGGAACTACAGGGGAAGAAAGATTTTCTGGAAAAACAGATAAAGGACCTGCAATACCAATACTCACACATAGCTCCTGTAAAGGTACTGGCACCTGCCATCAATTCCTTGAAGCCTGTAAGGCCGAGAAAGGCGCTGATCCTTGCCCTGTCTACTGTTGCCGGCTTTTTTATCGGCATCTTTGCTGCATTTTTCAGGAATATGATGCAGAACGGTTCCGGTGATGTCCAGTAAAGGCTGCCGCTACAATAGCATTTCAAATGCAGGGCAAAACCTTTTTTTAAGCTCGGGATCTCTTTAGAGAATTGTGCCCCCTGATCTGAAATATCCATCTTTTTTAAATCTGGCACGCTGGAAAAATGTGGCCTACCAGGTATTCAATCTGGGGGTAGGTGGGATATTGCTGCTTGGGATCTGGATGTTTCTTGGCAGGTCCTGGGGGCCTGATATCTTTGGAAGATTCAGTTACATGTACGCTTACGCATCCCTGTATGGCATCTTTTCAGACATAGGCTCAGACATCCTTGCTGCCAGAATTACTGCGGAGAAACAGGGTATTCCAAAGAACCTTCTGACTCTTAAGCTCATCATACTATTTGCAAACTTTCTGATCTTCATGTTTGCAGGTTTGATGCTTGATATGGAGCTTTTTCCCCTGTTTTTTTTCCTGTCAGGCGTGGCTGCCCTTTCTTTCTGTTCGTTTCTTAACGGCATCTTGAGAGGATGTCACAGGTTGGATATAGAGGCAAGGATAGGAATCGTTCAAAAAACAATATTTGCCGCAATAGCAGTAATCGGCTGTTTATACTGGAGATTTTCCATTCCAGGAGTATCTGCGGCTTATTTTACAAGCCAGTTTCTCGGCCTTGCATTGACAATTTATGGTGTGTGGAGATACCTTCAAATCTCTGCTGAATGTTCCAGGATCTATCCACTTCTAAAGGCGTTGTTCGCCCTGTGGGTGATAAGCCTGTGGGGGATGGTATATCTGCGCCTGGATTTTTTTATGATAGAAAGATTTCTCGGGAGCCAGGCCCTGGGATATTTTTCCATGCCCTTCAAGATATGGGAGGGATGTATGTTAATGGCAACTGCCTATCTTGCGGCAGTTTTCCCCCGGTTCGTTGAAAATAAAGCCAGGCCGAGCCTTCTTTCTTCCATGTTGGCAAGGTCTGTTATCCTTCTGTTCAGTGTGGGCGCGGTGGCGGGCCTGTCTCTCGCGCTATCAGGCGGTTATGCTTTTGATATCCTGTTTGAGGGATCATACGGTCCGTCTAAGATCATAATAAACACATTGTTTCCTCTCATGCCCCTTGCTTATGTCTCCGGCTGCCTTGGCATCTTTCTCATAGCCCTTTCCCGGGAAAGGATCTACGCTATTTTGCTCACTATGGGTTTTATTGTCCATGTGTCTGCAGATCTTTTTCTGGTAGAGAAATGGGGCATAACCGGGGCCGTAGCTGGGAACTGGATAAGAGAGGTCTTTTTGCTGACCTGTCTCTCTTTTTCAGTAAGAGCTGTCCTTAAAGAGATGTCTGGAGGTAAAGATTTTAATTCTGCATGATTATATATATCACCGCGCTGGCGGGGAACAGGTAGCCCTGGCTCTCCACAAGGCATTCAGCAAGAGTAATCTCGTGACTGGATTTTGTTTGGACAAGGAGATCTCCTGCCATAGTCTGAACGTGCCTGTAGTTCCTCATTTTCTCCGTCTGGTTTCCCTCGTAAGACGTTTTGAGAAGTTTCAGGCAACAGAAGATGTTATGATTTACAGCGGCAATTATGCACCTCTTGCAGTAAAAAATCATATCCGGTCAGTAAATATATTTTACTGTCACACTCCACCCCGTTTTCTGTATGATAAAAAGGATTTTTATTTAAAAGAAATTCCTGTTTTTTTAAGACCAGCGTTTGGATATTTTTGCGCTTGGTACAGAAAGAAATATGAAAATGCAGTCAAGAAGATGGATATAATCCTGGCAAATTCGGAAAATACCCGGCGGCGAATAAAGAGATATCTGGAAATGGATTCCACTGTCCTGTATCCTCCGGTGGATACAGAACAATTTAAGTGGCTGGGACAGGAAGACTTTTTTTTGTCTGCAGCAAGGATTGATCCCCTTAAGCGCATAGAACTCATAGTCAGGGCCTTTATGGAGATGCCTGACCAAAAGCTGAAACTGGTATCTGATGGCCCTGATTTGCCAAAAATAAGGACCATGGTTTCTGGGAGTCGAAATATTCAAGTGCTTGGCTGGGTATCTCAGCCGGAGCTAATAGAACTCACAGGTAAATGCAGAGCTGCTGTTTATATACCGCGTGACGAAGATTTCGGCATTTCACCCATCGAATCCATGGCAGCCGGGAAGCCCGTGATAGGGGTTTCTGAAGGGGGTCTCCTGGAAACCATATTAGATGGCCGAACCGGCTTTCTTCTTCCTCCGGGTCCGGGAAAGAAAGATCTGATCAACGCGGTTTCCTACATGACTGCTGAGAGGGCCGCGGCCATGAAAGATGCATGTGAACAAAGGGCCAAGATGTTTGGTGCAGGGATATTTCTGGAAAAGATAAGGAAATTAACGGAAAATGCCGCAAAGAAAGAGGCTGTTCATGCTGCACAGTAGTTGTCTTTGACAAGCAAATATACATGGTGGCTTAATTCAGATTTCACTAAATTGGAGGCATGGTCAAGCCCGTTTCTTACGATACTCCTGATGAAGAATATCCATTACCAGAATCAGCCCGAAACGACATGGTAATGTTGAGCTTTAAATCATATGTTTGGTTGTCCAAAAATTGAGTGTTACTTCAAATCTGCATGAAACGTTATAAGCTCCAAAAGCTAAAAAAAATTAGGAAGATTTTTTCTAAGCCTTTAGGCGTTGTTTTATTTAGAGTAAAACAGGAACTCATATTATCGTATAAATATTATACCAATTTTTGGCAGGCCTATCCTGCAATTGCTAATGAATATCTAGATTTAATAGAAGATAACCATCTACCACTACTTATTAATTTCAAGCGCCCTATATTAAGCGAGAATCAGTATTCCATTCTAGAACGTATGGCACTAAACACAGTATCATCCAATTTTAATATATTAGGTCATCAAGTTCCTCCATTAGAAACTTGTGATTTTTCATCAGACTGGAGATTTGGTAAGGTATGGGAAAAAATGTATTTCAAACAGTATCAATTTTATGAAGAAAATAAAAAAGTACCTTATGATGTAAAATTTCCCTGGGAATTATCACGGATGGGTTTTTTGCTTCCAGTATTAGCCTGGCAGTGGATAAATGGTTTTGAAAAGGATAAATCGAAATGGGTACTCTCGTTTCTTTCGCGGTGGAGATTAGAGAACCCTTTGGCCTTTAGTGTCAACTGGTATCCTATGGAAGCTTCTATGAGATTAATCAATTTGACTTTACTTAGGGATTTGGTGTACCTCCTTTTGAAGGATGAAGAGAATGATTTGCTTTTTAACTTAAACAAAATTCTTAAATTAATGATCTTGGAACATGGTGAATTCATTTGGGCGAATAGAGAGATTTCCGATATTCGTGGAAACCATTTTACCGCAAATTTATTAGCACTTTTATTAGCAGGATATTCAGTTGGAGACAAACTAAACAAATGTCGCATGTGGCGTGAATATGCCACTAAACATCTTAATCGAGAGCTTTCGCTACAGTTTTGTGAGGATGGGGTTAACTTTGAAAAAACATGCTGTTACCATAAGTTAGTTCTAGAATTTTTTTTGTTA
>CAZQAA010000169.1:0-3358 GCA_964591255.1 uncultured Desulfobacterales bacterium
CCAATGATATCACCTATGCTGTCAGTAAGATAGAGGGCACCGCTGCTAAAAGGGTAACAGCAATCCCTTAAAACTTTCTGGGCATACGGCAGTACAAAACCGGTCAAAAGGCAGTAAGGGGCTATGATTATAATGACGTAAAAAAAAATGGAATAAAACCCGGGGGCCGACCCATGGCTGAACAAGACATCCCTTATAACCCTGATTATCACTATCTGTCCAAGGGGCCAGAGGGAAATGCCCAGAATAAGCATTGTATAGACAGGCAGGGATGACTTTTCAACTCTCCTTGTCAAAAGGCTGCCAAGGCCGGTTAACAAAAGCCAGCAAAATATAACCATGGAAATGGTAATCTCATTTCCATGGAACTGGGTCAGAAATTCCCGAACAGTGATAAGCTGGGTAGTAACAGAGGATACGCCTGTACCTATGATAGACCAGACAATCAAACGCCTCAGAATTAACGGCCGAGACATCTCCAAGGAGCAGTCACTCCTCAAAGGCCTGGACCTGATAAACAGAGACCTCAAGGTCACCCTTCTTCCATGCATCCCCGGGAAGACCAGCCTTCATGCATAGATGATTCAAAAATTCTTCCTTCGCCGGCAACTGCTCCCATACCTGAGGCAAAAAGGTGGCCAAGTGGTAGCCCTTCTTGATGATAACCCCATCAATACCTGGACGCAATTTATCAAGAAGGTCATGGGCATCAGAATAGGAAAGGGGCTTCGGATCAGTCAAGACACTCACTTCAATCTTGACTCCGTCCCATTCGTCTTTGGTCATTGGGGGAAATCTGGGATCCCGGAATGCGGCACTCACCGCATTGTCTTCCACGCTCTCAAGCAACGGTTCCTGGGGCATTATGTGACCGATGCAACCCCTCAGGTGGCCACCCCTTGTAAGGGTAACAAAGGTTCCACGCTTTTCATTAAACACATCCGGCATACTCTCTATCTTCTCATAGTATTTATCTTTTGGCATACTACGACCGAAAAGTTCTTTTTCAATGGTCCTTCGCGCCACCTTGAGCAGGTACTCTCCCTGTTTTTTGCTCAATCTGTCTCTCTCTGTCATGATCTGCTCCTTTGACCCTGTCCCGGCTATGTTTTTGCTCCATGCACCTTCAGCAAAAGAAGGCCTCGGTGTTCCTGATATGACCCACAAAAAGAGAATCAGGAACCCGTATGTCATAATATCCAATAAAAAAGTCCGGCGATCATCCTTACCTTTCATGGCTTCCTCCGACTCTCCAACCTGAACCGGCATCCTCTCTTTTCTTTCATTATAGCCCCAAATAGGGTATGGTCAACGTAAAACATGATCTTGTTTCGGAGCAGCAAAAATGGAAAACCTTAAAGAAAAACAGACACGGACAAAAAGGATATTTGAGGCCCTTGATCCAATTTATACCAAAGAAAAAACCGCTCTTATACACAATAGTGCCCTTGAGCTGCTTATAGCCACCATTCTGTCGGCCCAGTGCACAGATACTCGCGTAAACAAAGTCACCGAACATCTTTTTGAAAAATATAGAAAACCTGAAGACTATCTGGATGTCCCCGTTCAAGAGTTGGAAAAGGATATCAAATCCACTGGCTTTTTTAGAAACAAGGCAAAATCGATCAGGGGATGTTGTCAGGTATTGATAGATATGTTTGAGGGAAAAATCCCATCCACCATGGAAGAAATGCTTACACTGCCAGGAGTGGGCAGGAAAACCGCCAATTGCGTCTTGGGTGCTGTCTTTGATATCCCGGGCGTTGTCGTGGATACCCATGTGAAGAGGCTGTCGATCAGGCTTGGACTTACCCAAAACAAAGATGCGGAAAAAATAGAACGGGACTTAGAGCAATTACTTTCCAAAAAGAGGTGGAGACGTTTTTCAGACATATTAATATATCACGGACGAAAGGTTTGCAAGGCAAGAAAGGCAGACTGCAGCCACTGCATGGTGGCCGATCTTTGCCCATCTAGAGATTGATCTGATGATTCAAATGATGAATTACCGACCGTCCAGGACCTCCCTGACTTTCTGGGATAGACTTTTCAGGCCAAACGGTTTCTGGATAAAGCCACTACAACCTTTTTTCAAAAGTTCAAGGGCATGGGTATCTATGCTGTATCCACTGGAAAGGAGTATCTTTACGTCTGGATCTGCTTCCTTGATCTTCTCATAGACGATCCTGCCGCCCATCCCGGGCATTATCATGTCCAGGATAACAAGATCGAATTTTCCCCTGTTCTCCGTGCAGATCCTTATGGCCTCTTTTCCACTCCCCGCAGTCTGTACTGTATAACCGAGCCTTTCAAGAATTTCAGCGCCCACATTCATCACCATCTCTTCGTCATCCACAAAAAGTATAGTCTCCGTGCCGATGGGAATGTCATCATCAATAAGTTTTGTCTTTTTGTCCCCATCTCCTTTCCCCTTCGAGGCCGGCAGGTATATCTCAAAAGTAGCTCCTTCACCCTTGCTGCTCAAGACATCTATGAATCCCCCATGGTTTTTAATAATGCCATAAACAGCAGATAACCCTAAACCGGTCCCTGTCCCCATCTCCTTTGTGGTAAAAAAAGGCTCAAATATACGCCTCTTGGTCTTTTCATCCATTCCCACACCGTTATCGGCTACGGATATCTTCACATACCTGCCGGGTTCTACCTTATAAGGCCTTACGAAACTATCATCAATATCCACATTTTCTGTATGGATATATATACTCCCTCCCTCGGGCATTGCCTGCCATGCATTTACGTAAAGGTTTAAAAGGGCCTGATCCAGCTGCCCCCTGTCTCCATCTACCTTCCACAGTCCATCGTAATACTTGGTATAAATGGTTATCTCCTTCTTTGTGCGACCGAAAAGACTAGAATTCTCCTCTATAAGTTCGTTAATATTTACCTGAGCCACTTGGTATTTTCCGCCCCTTGCAAAACCAAGAAGCTGTCTTGTAAGATTAGCACCCCTTTGAACGAACTGTTCAATATCTTTGAGCCTCCGGTAATGCGCATGCCCAGGATCCATGCCCAACATCATCAGGGATGCATTCCCCTGTATGCCCATAAGCAGATTGTTAAAATCATGGGCAATGCCACCAGCCAATACACCTATAGCCTCCATCTTCTGAGCCTGCTGGGCCTGGGCCAGCATCTTCCGCTTTTCGGTTATATCCCGAAAAATCAAAACAACCCCCTGGATCTCACCCATATCATTCTTGATCGGGGCGGCGCTGTCATCAATAAAGTGCTCCGTTCCCTGTCTGTCAATAAGCACAGTATGATTCGCAAGCCCCACAACCACACCATTGCGCAAGACTTTTTCCACGGGGTTTTCGACTCGTTTACGGGTCTGTTC
>CAZQAA010000170.1:0-22298 GCA_964591255.1 uncultured Desulfobacterales bacterium
CTGATAGAGAGGGAAATCTCAACAGAGTTTTATAAAAAACAGGTGTTGTCCTTAGCATTGTATAGACCGGACTTTACCACCATATCCAGGGTCTGTGATGCTATTAACAGGGTCATACCAGAGTGTTTAGCCCGGACTATGGATGCAGGAACTGTCCAGATAAAGGTCCCTGAGGGATATCTTGGGCGTACCGTAGAATTGGTTACAGTGATCGAGGGGCTGGATGTTGTCCCCGATTCGGTTGCCAAAGTAGTACTGAATGAGCGGACAGGGACAGTAATCATCGGTAAGGATGTCAGGATTTCCACCATCGCTATAGCACACGGGAATCTTAGCATCGAGATCAAGGAGACACCAAATATCTCACAACCTCTTCCCTTTTCTGAGGGCGAAACCGTTGTAGTTCCGGAAACAGAAACCTCCATTAAGGAGGGGAACAGTGGTCTCTTTTTAGTAGAACCTGGAGTAAGTATTGGCGAGATGGTAAGGGCACTCAATGCATTGGGAGTATCGCCCCGGGATCTTATCACAATTTTCCAAACCTTAAAGGCTGCCGGGGCGCTGCAGGCCCAGTTGGAGATAATATGATGATAACGATCCAATCCTTTTCACCAGTTATGCCCCATAAGTCCATGGATGTAGCCACAACTCAACCAGATGAAGAAAAAGGCTCCCGACAACAATTAAAGAGGGCCTGCTCAGAACTTGAATCGGTCTTCATCTACTATCTGCTAAAAGAAATGCGGGCAACCATACCAAAATCTGATTTCCTAGGTGGGGGCTATTCTGAGGAGATGTATACTTCCATGTTAGACCTTCAACTCTCAAGGGAAATTGCATCAAAAAAAGGGATAGGCCTGTCATCCGCCCTGCTTAATCAGTTAAGCATGGAACATATTGACAAAAACAGTGTAAAAGAGAAAAAGGACGCAGATTTTGATAAAGTTTCTCATCTCTTGTACCGATAAAAGACATATGCAATACTATCGTAACATAGAGACGAGCAGATGGGTATGTTTTAAAAAGGAGGTCTAATCAGATGAAAATTGACGGGAAAAACCCTTTTGTCAGTTTAGATGCATATATTAAAAACGTCAAAGATGACAAAAAGGTTGATGCCTCAGATGGACAAGATTCCAAAAAGAATACCAAGGGGGATGAAGTCGTATTATCTCCCATGGCAAAAGAGATCCAAGAGGCGAAAAAAATTATAGATTCCATGCCGGACATAAGGGAAGAGAAAGTAGCCCGGTTAAAAGAGCAGATTCAGAATGGTACTTATCAAGTGGACGGGGAAAAAATCGCAGGAAAGATGATATTGGGATCTCTCCTCAAGGATTTGACATAATTATAATACAATGTACGCAAATACCTGGCGGCATACATGAAGGCTTTTATTTAAATGAATAAGCTGATGGAAAATTTTTTGGGGGCACTTGAGGTAGAGACAGAACTTTACCGATCCTTGCTTTCAGTGGTGTTAAGAGAGAAAGAAGCCCTGTTAAATTCCCAACTCGAGGATCTAAACGAAGCAAGCAAGGAGAAAGAAAATCTGCTCCTGAAGATCCGTATACTGGAAGAGCAACGGATGCATATGTCAGACAAATTGGCCGATTTTTTTGGATGTCCAAGTCAGGATCTGACCCTGAAAAGGTTATCCCAATTGGTTGAGGAACCCTATTCAAAACGGCTGGAGGCCTGCAGATCAGAACTTTTAACGCTCATTAAGGATATGCAGGAGACAAATCTCGCTAATAAAACCATGATTGCACATTCCCTTGACCTGATCAAGGGTTCCATAAGCCTGTTAGACGGTCTAATGGCCTCTAATAAGATTTACTATCCTACCGGTAGATTACAAAATAACAATTACGGCGGAAAGGTTTTTGCCGGCAAGATTTAAAGGGCCTCAGGCCTATTAATCAGGAAAGGAAAGCAAAACATACAAACAATAAAGGGTGGCCGATAATTATGTCAGGTATATTTGGAATTTTGAATATGGGAAAGGGGGCGCTCCTTACCCAACAAAGGGCTCTTGACGTCACCGGGCATAATATCTCAAATGTCAATACCGACGGGTATTCACGACAAAATCTATTAATGGGGACTAATCTTCCGATTTCAACCCGACCTGGACAGATTGGCACGGGCGTGCACGCCATGGAGGTCCGAAGAATTTATGACCGTTTTCTGGGACTTCAGATCAACAATGAAAATCAGGGATTGGGAAGGTGGGAGGCCCGGAAGAGTGCAATTGGGACAATAGAAACGATCCTGAACGAATCAAGTGGATCCGGATTGAATCAGGCCATGGGTGAATTTTGGAATGCCTGGCAAGATTTGGCCAATAATCCTTCAGGTCTCACGGAACGGTCCTATCTTCTGGAAAAAGGTGAACTGCTCGCTATGCGCTTTCAACAGGTCTACACGGATCTTGGACAAGTCCAGAAGGATGTAGACAACAATATCACAGGTACTATCCAGGAAATAAACAGGATCACAGAGCAGATAGCCGACCTCAATCATAAGATAAGCGGGATTGAGGCAAATGGACAAAATGCAAATGATTATAGGGACAGTCGAGATCTCTTGGTAAAAGAATTGTCATCACTTATGGATATCAGTACCTTTGAAGATGACACAGGCATGGTGAGCGTCATAACGGGTGGAGGAAGATCACTGGTGCAAGGAGATCATTATCGAAGCCTGTCTACCGAGATCAATGTAGATGGTTTTCAAGACATTGTATGGCTCGATGGGTATGGAAATTCAGAGAATATAACTGAAGACATAACCGATGGAAAACTCTATGGATTACTTGAAGTAAGGGACAGCGATATTCCTGATTATCTCAGCGAACTTGATACCTTGGCTGCAAGGATAATCGAGGAAGTAAACACTCTTCACTCAAGCGGATACGGCCTTGATGGAAATAATGGCCGGGATTTTTTTACAGGAACTTCTGCCGCAGATATAGGGATTAATTCCGCTATTCAATCGGATGTTAATCTGATTGCCGCGGCCCAAGATTCTGATGGACTACCGGGAGATAACACGATTGCCATTGCTATTGCCAATTTGCAAAATGAACTCACGATGAATGGAAATACAGTCACATTTGATGGCTATTATAATTCCATTGTAAGCAAGGTTGGGAGTGAAGCCAAAACAGCCGAGACGAATTACGATCAACAGTCTAAAATGGTTACATATTTGGACAGCTATAGGGAATCGATTTCAGGGGTTTCCCTTGATGAGGAGATGGTCAATCTAGTCAAGTTCCAGCATGCCTACGAAGCCGCGGCCCAGTTGATCAGTACGGCTGATGAATTATTGGACACCGTGATTGGAATGGTATAATTTGTTATAGCCTGTACAATAAGGGGGTTAAGATGCGGGTAACCAACAAACTAATCACTGATGCCGTAACAAATAACCTGTTTAAAAATACCGAAAGACTACTTGAACTGGAAAACATGATCTCGTCAGGGAAACGGGTAAATAAACCATCGGATGATCCCATAGGTATGGCCAAAATTCTTGACTATCGTAAGACCCTGGCCTCTATTGACCAGTACAGTAAAAATATTGCACATGGTCAATCCTGGCTTGGGTTGACCGACACGACTTTGGACAGTATTAACACACTCCTTATTCAGGCAAAAGAAGTTGCGGAGTCTCAAGCCACTGAAACGGCTACAGAGGAAACAAGACAAATTGCAGCCGGTGAGATAGAAAACATCTATGAGCAAATCGTGCAACTTGCAAATACCAAACTGGGAAACAGCTATATATTTGCCGGGCACAAGACCGGGACTTCCCCTTTTTATGAAGACACAGAGGCATATGCCACCTATCATGGTGATGACGGCGAAATCCGTATAATTACAGGCGAAGGTGTGGATATGCAAATCAATATTCCTGGAGATGAGGTGTTCCAGAATAGTGACGTAGATATCTTTGAGATGCTTAATCAACTCAAGACCGCTCTTGAAAATAATAATACAGAGGGTATCTCTGATCAGATAGAACCCCTTGATGACGCCCTCGACCAGATACTCAATGCAAGGGGCAAGGTTGGAGCGAGACTTAATCGTCTGGAGACAACAGAAAAATACTGGTCCGACTTTAGCCTCAGAATTACTGAAATGCTGTCTGACATGGAAGATATTGATCTTGCCCAGGCAATGACACAACTGGTAAGTCAACAGACGGCCTATCAGGCTTCCTTGGAAACAACTAGCATGATAATCCAACCGAGTCTCATCAATTTCCTCCGATAGGATATGGGCAAGCTATTATGCAGTGTTGTGATTTTTTCCCTGCTTGTCCTTAGCGCCGGAATATGCATCTCTCTTGAAGGTAAAGATATCGTAACCCTAAAAAAGGCCGGGCTGAGTGACGAAACCATACAGTTAATGGTAAGGGAAAAGACGGTTGAGACCTGTTCGTTTACGGTCCAAGAGATCCTTGATTTCAAAAAGGCCGGACTTAGCGATAAGACCATTCAGGTATTGATAAAAGACGGGGCTTTTGTTACAAGGAGAAAACCTATTATTTATGGAGAGGATACTAAACCCATCAGGTTTGTTACCAAAAAAGATATCATAGACCTAAAAAAGGCCGGGGTCAGTGATGAAATCATCCAGGCTATAATAATCTATGGTTCAAAGGATGCCGATGATGTAGATCGGGAAAAGGCCTGGAACATGTTACGAGATATGGATATATTGATAGATCGTCGCAAATAGAAATTGTTGCAAAGGGTTACAATCCATATCCTTATCTTTCCGCCAAACCTTGTCCCTTGAATAGATATCGTGATCTTAACAGTTATTTGAGAGAGATATTTGGAGAACGTGTCCATAAAATAGCCCTGGACGCTGGCCTCGGATGCCCCAACCGGGATGGAACTATTTCCAGTCACGGATGTACTTTTTGCAATTGGCTGGGTTCAGGGACAGGACAATTAATTAAAAATGGTTTTTCCATAGATCAACAGATATATCAGGCACGCGAATTTATCCGAAAACGGTATCATGCCAGAAAATTCATAGCCTATTTCCAGTCATTTTCCAACACATATGCGCCCCTTCATAAATTGAAAGATATATATGCCCAAGCACTGGCACATGATGACATGGTGGGACTGTCAGTAGCCACAAGGCCGGACTGTGTCAATTCGGATGTCCTGGATCTTATAAGCTCATACAAGCAGGACTATCTTGTCTGGATCGAATATGGACTTCAATCGGCCCACAACATTACACTCATGCGGATCAATAGGGGCCATGATGTGGCCTGTTTTGAAAAGAGCGTCATTATGGCTGACAAATTTGGATTAAATATATGCGTCCACGTTATTCTGGGATTGCCAGGAGAGGATTGCAAAATGATGTTGCAAACAGCTCGTTTTTTGTCAACCCTCCCGATTCATGGCATAAAGATCCATCTGTTATATGTTGTAAAGAACACGCCCCTTGCTACATCGTTTCAAAAAGGGGAAATCAGATGCCTTGAAAGAGAAGAATACGTGGATTTAGTGGTACGTTTTTTGGAAATTCTTCCTCCTGAAATCATCATTCACAGGCTAACAGGGGATCCAACAAAATCAGACCTTATAGCCCCCTTATGGGCAAATGAAAAATCAGCAAACCTGAAACTTATCCGGGAGACACTAAAAAAGAGACATACATGGCAAGGAAAATACTACAGGAAATCTACTGCTGGAAATTGAATATGGAGGATCTGGATATATATCTTGCATCTACAAAAGCGGGCGCCCTACAAATCGGCCTTTCCATAGGAAACCCCTGTGATTGCCTGACATATTTTGACAAATTCTTTCCAAATGCCACACTGATTAAAGACCGAAATCTGAATCGTTCACTCATGCTACGCATCAAGTCCTTGCTTTTCAACAGGCATTTTGCGGAAGACATCGAAACAGATATTGCCTGCTCATGTTTTCAATGGAGTGTCTTGAACGCTATAAAAAAAATACCATTCGGAAAAACAAAAACTTATAAGGATGTGGCATATCTGATAGGAAGGCCTAAAGCAGCAAGAGCAGTCGGCCAAGCGCTGCATAAAAATCCCCTGCCTCTCATTTTTCCATGACATAGGGTGGTTGCCGCCGGGGGGCTCGGCGGATTTAGCGGTGGCCCTGCCGTAAAGAGATTCCTGCTTGATCACGAAAGGGCATTGGCTACTGCTTACAGGAAAAGGATTTGAACATGCGATCAGATACTCTTCAAGAAATTTCTTAAGCTTTCCACCCCCTCTACGTTATAAGTTTTGACCTTAGTATCCTTAGGCACAATTTTCTTCAGCAAACCCGCAAGAACTCTTTTTGGCCCCACTTCAACAAAGGTGTCCGTACCATCTTTCAGCATATTAACTATGATATCATACCATTTAACCGGGCTTATAAGCTGTTTGGCCATAATATCTTTTATCTTTTCAGTATCTGTTTCGGTTCCGGCCGTGGCATTAAATATGACCGATGCTGTTGGAAGAGAGAAAGGAATCCCGTCCATAAATTCCCTGAAATCAGGGACTGCCTTTTTCATGAGTTCACAGTGCCAGGCCCCGCTTACCTTCAGGGGGACCACCCTGCCCTTTTTCTGTTTTATCAGTTCCATCGCCTTTTTTACAGGTTCATCCTGTCCTGTAATTACAATCTGTTCGGCGGTATTGTGATTTGCTACAGCAAGAACTTTGCCATCGGCGGCTTCATCTACAATCCTGTACACCGTATCAATATCCATACCTATGACAGCAGCCATACTTCCGGGATTCGCCTCCGCCTCTCTCTGCATAAGCTCACCCCTTTTCTGGACCAAACGAAGGGCATCGTACCCCGTAATAACACCTGCAGATACCAGGGCGGAGTATTCCCCAAGACTATGACCAGCAACAACTTCCGCGGCTATGCCTGATTCGGTGAGGGCCCCCAGGCATGCAAGATTAACGGCCGTTACAGCTGGCTGGAGATTTATCGTGAGTGTTAAATCGGCCATTGGTCCTTCGAAGCATAGCTTCGATATAGGCCTTTGACAGATTTCATCTGCCTGAGCAAAAACCTCCTTGGCAGACGTGAATTCATCTAAGAGATCTCGGCCCATGCCCACAAATTGTGAACCTTGGCCAGGAAATAAAAAGGCTGTTTTTCCCTGCAAGCCAACCCCTCCCTGCGTAATTTTTGATATCAGACCAATGGCTAAACAAAGTTAATTAACTATAATAAAATTTTCCGGCCTCTTTCCAGACTGTCATATTTTTTGCGGTTCCCCTACCCTTTTTCGTAACAGCTGATCCAAGGCTATTTCATACTCCCCGGAACCAGGCACAAGGGCTGTATTATTGGCAAGTTGATCTAACACTTCCCGTTCCGTCCTTTCAAATTCCATATGGGCCTGGCTTATTACCCTGTTTACTGTCTTGTAAATTTCTTCATCAGTTCCATAGACCTCAATCACATCGGGATGATTTATCAGGACCTCCAATATATATTGAGTCATATAAAGGGAGATAGGGTTGGCATGCGGTACGATATTTCGAATAGGTGAAATAAAATATTTTAAATCAAACTCGGAACTCTTGAGAGCCTTTTTCAGGCCCTCAAGAATGGCATTGGAGACAGAACCAGGATTATCTGTCTCAATAACCATTTCCATTAAAAGTGTCTGGGATAATTTGTTATGGATTTCAGACAGTTTAAACCTGAAAAACCTATCTCTTTGAAAAGCCTGACGTTTTTCCAGCCTTTCTAGCCTGTCAATAAGTCTATCCTGAACTCTACCGCTATCCCTCGGTTGCATGGCATGCCTTTGCGATCAACATTCCCCGTTTCCTTGTACATATTTGTTTCAGGGCGTTGAGGTCTCCTTTTTGCTTGAACTTTCTTTTGGTTTTTCTGTTTTGTTTCTGGTTTTGGTATCCGCGGCACCTCCATTTGAACCCTTGCTATGTTTTTCTCCAGTACCTGTAGAAGATTTGGAAGCATAGTCAGTTACATACCATCCCGTTCCCTTGAGATGGAAGGTACACTGAGAAATAAGTTTTTTCATCTTGCCGTGGCAGCGATCGCATTCGGCAATTGGAGGATCCGAAAACTTCTGCATAATCTCTATCTGATTACCGCATTCCGTACACTCATACTCGTAAACCGGCATTGTAATTCACCTCCGTCACGTCTATATTTGCCCTACTGGGCGCCGATTTCGCACATTCTATATCCTTGATAAGAGTCAAGCACATAATCCAGATCAGGCATGGGAATGTTCTTTAAAATATTAAAGGTCGTCCTGTGAACAATCCTTTCTTCTTTTTCCCGCTCTTTGACAGCCACGTCAAATCTTTGAAAAAAATTGCAAAATCGGACAATATGGATCAGTTCGTGGGTAAATATATATACAAGCAAAGGCAAAAGCATCAGTCTTTTATCCCTTGCCGTAGCCTTAAGGATCTGATGATCCTGCAGACATATAAAATAAAAATCGTATATTTTTGTCTTTAACTCAAAATTACTGGTGCCCCCTGATCCTCTATTTAACAGGGCAAATGCCCCTTGAGTTATTTCATCCCCCTTGAGAGCCAACAAAGTCTTGACGTCGAACCTATGTCTTTTCCATTGAGCAGTAGAAAATTTATAGTAATTTACCGTTATATCTTCTGCAATGTCGAGGGCCTCACTAATTACCCCCAAGTCCCGATTTTTAAAACATTGCCATGCCATAGCGACTGAGGATTTTTCTCTAATGAAGAAGATAAGAATACAGAAAGATATGTCAACTCTAGTTTCTTGGTGGCGGTGACTGGATTCGAACCAGTGACGCTACGGATATGAGCCGTATGCTCTGACCGACTGAGCTACACCGCCAAACATATATTGCAACTTTTTATTTTATTAAAATATAACTTTTTGTCAATCGAATTGCATATTCAACCTGTCGTTTTTGTCAAACCAACATTCTTCCAAAATCCATGATGTGCTTGGCAAACTTTTTCTATAGCACTGTCGATCCTATTTCTGTCACCCCGTGCAATAATATCCTTTATATCGACCTCTGTCATTCCT
This sequence comes from uncultured Desulfobacterales bacterium, assembly GCA_964591255.1. Lineage (GTDB taxonomy): Bacteria > Desulfobacterota > DSM-4660 > Desulfatiglandales > Desulfatiglandaceae > CAZQAA01. The sequence goes on from CAZQAA010000170.1 coordinate 9,083, forward strand.
GCCAGCTCCATCAAAACTGCCTTTACAGAATCCCTGAGACCTTTCAAATCGTATCCTCCCTCAAGGGTTATCACGACCCTTCCATCGCAACAGGTTTTGGCCACATCCATTACAGCACGGGTCATTCCGGCAAAGCCCTCCGGGGTAACACGCATTCCTCCCAAGGGATCATTCATGTAGATATCAAATCCGGCCGACACCAGGATCAAGTCAGGCACAAACTGACACGCAATAGGTTTCAATATCCCTTCAAAAATACCAAGATACTCTCCGTCACCATGTCCGGAAGATAAAGGGACATTTACTGTAAAATGTTCTCCTTCACCGATACCAACCTCTTCCGATCCTCCGCTACCCGGATAATAAGGATACTGATGCGTGGAGAAATAAAGGATTGACGGATTATCGTCAAATGAATGTTGTGTGCCATTGCCGTGATGCAGGTCCCAGTCTATTATGAGGACTCGCCCAAGGCCATGACGTTCTTGTGCATATCTGGCAGCAATTGCCACGTTATTAAAAAGGCAAAAACCCATTGCCCTATTTATCTCCGCATGATGACCCGGCGGACGTACCAGCGCAAATGCATTATCCAGTTCTCCTGAAATCACCATGGAAACTGCATTGCACAGCCCACCAGCAGCAAGAAGGGCTGCTTCATAAGACCCTGGAGAAGTTGAAGTATCCGGATCCAGGGAAACATGGTCTTTCCCTTCTGTTGCGGCAACCGTATCAATATATTCAGGAGAATGGATCCATCCCAGCTCTTCCTTTTCTGCCTTTCTTGCAGGGATATTCTCAAACTGCCCCCTTATATGAGACTCCTCCAGCATCTTGTATATTGTTTCTAACCGCCTGGGACTTTCAGGATGAAAAGGCCCGGTCTCATGGTTAAGGTATCTTGTATCTATCACCACACCGGTCTTTATCATCTCGCCCCTCCATCTCAAGTTTATAAGCAGCCATCTGCCTCTCAATATATAGAGTATAATCTCGTGTGTTCCGTTTTTTAAGGTTGCTGATTGACATTTTTTTGCGACATAATGAGACGCTAAAAAAACTTCCTATTCAATCACAAGTATATGGACCCAAATTAACCAGAGAAAATTTCTACAGGAAAAATGATGTTTTTCTTCATTGCAGGGATACATCCGAAAACCATAATAATCGACTCCAATCCTGTAAAGTGTCCGACTTGTGGGCTTTACAAGGCAAATCTAAAAAGGACGGATCATTATCTCTCGGTTTTTTTCCTACCCATTTTCCGAATCAAGAAAGGAAATCCCATCCTGGAATGCCAAAGGTGCGGAAAATTCGACCTAAAGGCTGAAAAAACTGACCAAAACTCATCTACACTCTTCTGCTATAACTGTCCATACTGTGGGGAGACCATAGGCCGAAGATACCGCTTCTGTCCTTTTTGTGGCAGGCCATTATAGCATGTGGTCGGGGCGAGAGGATTTGAACCTCCGACACCCTGCTCCCAAAGCAGGTGCGCTACCAGACTGCGCCACGCCCCGACTATGGATCTGCATAAGAAATACATTATTAACAATTATAAAATCAAGGCAATTTTGCTGCCAAACCTTGACTGGACAGCATCTTTTTTTTATATTAAACATTAAAACTTAATCAAAATATGGCAGGAGGATTTAAATGGATCTTACCAGAAAAATTGGCATAGGAATAGTAATGATTATACCCACCTTCGTGTCTTCAGGACTTGTCTGGAGTTGGGTCCATTCCTGGTTTTGCGTTCTTGGCAATGTAATCATTATGGCAGTAATTTATTATATGATTATCAGCAAAAAACTTACCCGCATTTTTCAAAATGCCTGATTAATATGGTGAGATATAATACTCCACTTTCTTCTTGTCAGCAGAACTATAATAACGGGGGATTATATGTTAGGCCTAATCCCCCGTTTACTTATCTATCATGATCTTTGTCTTTTGATTTATGCAATTCCCAGCCTGAACTTAAGTGACTTGAGAGTGTTTTTCATTAGCATGGTAATAGTCATTGGTCCCACACCGCCCGGAACCGGGGTTATCCATCCAGCAATCTCTTTGGCTGCATCAAAATCCACATCACCTTTTAGTATGGCAACTTTCTTTCCAGTTTTTTCACTGATCTTTTCACCTACACGATTGACCCCCACGTCGATTACACAGGCCCCCGGTTTAATCCATTCCGGCTTCACAAGGCCAGGGACCCCTGCTGCCACTATCAATATGTCCGCCCGTTTGCAATGAAAAGCCATATCCTTTGTACCAGTATGGATGACAGTCACGGTAGAATTTGCTCCTTTGGCCTTCTGAAGCATCATGTTTGCAATAGGTTTACCCACGATATTTGAACGGCCTACCACTACCACCTCGGCACCACTGGTTTCCACTCCAGAACGAATAATCATCTCCTGGATCCCTGCTGGTGTGCAGGGAGGGAACTTCACTTCTGCTCCTCCAATCATCAAGCGCCCCACATTGACAGGGTGAAAACCGTCTACATCTTTATCTGGATCAATTGCATTCAGGACCTTTTTTTCGTCTATATGTTTGGGCAAAGGAAGTTGAACCAAGATACCATGAATAGAGTCATCATTATTATACTTGTCTATAAGCGTTAGCAGATCTTCTTCGGAAATATCTTCAGGTTGGCTGTCCTGTACTTCCTTGAATCCTAGACGGTTGGCCGTCTTGATTTTCAAGGTCACATAGGATATGGAAGCAGGATTTTCTCCCACAAGAATCGTCACAAGACCTGGCACCATCCCATGTTTTTCCTTAATCTTTTCAACCTCTTCTTTGATTTCAGCAAGGATCTGCTCCCTAATTTCAGTACCTTTAATCAGTTTAGCAGTCATTTTACATCTCCTTTCTTATATACAGTGGCTACTATAAATTAATCCATTAACGACATTAACGAATTGATAAAATCACAGAGATACTGCAATATTATTTACGCACCATCTCCATAGCATAAATGCATGCTTATAGCAAATAGTTTTGTAAAAGAGGCTATGGGGACTATCTTTGCAACAATGCATAACCAAAACATTAGCAGGAGGCGAAACCTAATGAAGATAAATCTTGTTTATATTACAGCGGGCACCATGGAAGAGGCCAGGGCTATCGCTAACGTGTTAGTGTCAGACAGGCTGGCCGCATGTGTCAATATTGTGGACAAAATAAGCTCTATATACTGGTGGGAAGGAAAGATCCAAAACGAAAAGGAGGTGCTCATAATAGCCAAGACCAAAGAATCTCTGGTGCCAGAATTGATTGACAGGGTAAAACTTATACACAGCTATACTTGTCCTTGTATCGTAAGCATGCCAATTATCGATGGCAACAGCCTGTTTTTAGACTGGGTGGCAAATGAAACAAAAGGAATCTAAAACCGGATGATGGCATTTGGGTCAGGCCTTTTTCAGCATCTTTCTTATTAAAAAAAACAGGACAACCAGGCCCAAGATTATCAAGGCTATCATGTTGTATTGCACCATCACATGGGCCATCTTACCTCTGATTGTCTTCCAGTTACTACCCATGGTATAGCCAAACCATATCCAGATGAGATTCCACACAGAGCAACTTGCCAGGGCCAGCAACGCAACAATTAGGCCTTTTAACCTCGACAATCCGCCGGCTATGGATATTACGGATCGTATGCCAGGGAAAAAACGATTCAGCAATATTAGGCAGTAACCATACTTTCTAATCCAATCTTCAGCCCGGCTAATATCCCGTGCCTTGAAAATGCGGTGGTCGCTCTCGATAAAAAACCGGGTTCCGAACAGAGACGCTATCCAGAAAAGAGACATGAAACCGGCAAGGCTTCCGAGCGTGGTTGAAAGATAAACGCCAAAGAAATTCAACCTCTTGGTGCCCACAAGAAATGCCCCAAAAGCAGTAATAGTATCCCCGGGAATCGGTGGAAATATATTCTCAACAAATGCGCTTACCCCCAAAAGGAAATATATAAGAAAATCAGGCAGAGAACCCAACAATTCTAAAAAACTGTCAAGATATGTCATCTATATCCATCTCCTTGGATTAGACTTTTATTGCTATACTTCAACGATAATGCCATTGCCGGATTCCAAGTATCCACAGAAAATCCTGGGCATTAAAAAATCCTCTATGGCATACCACATGTCAAGTATTATCAAGATCCAGATCTGAAAAACTGGGTGGAGCTTTTTGCCTTGACTGGATTTTATCCTTTTGTTAACACATGTTGAAACGAATTTGCCTTGCAGGTTAAGTGTATCAATATAAACTCAACACCAGGTTTGGAATCTAATGCTCCTATAAATTTCAGGGAAAAATATGGCGAAAAAAAAGAAACTAACCAGAAAAGAGCTTGTAAAAGCACCAGACGAATTTATCACTCTCTCGAGCAGGGCGGCAAATTTCATTCTTGATCATAAGCATCACGTAAAAATTCTTGCAATAACAATGGGCTTGATACTTGTTGCATCTATTGGAGGAAGTCTATATCTGAGACATATTAACAAAAAAGGTCAGGACGCGTTTAATGCAGCATGCTATTTTTTGGCAGACAATATCAAACCAGACATGGACAAGGAAAACCTAAAAAAAACTATTGAATTATTTAAGATCGTGACAGACAAATATTCAATGTCAGATGCCGCTATACTGGCCTATCCACAAATTGCCCACCTGAAATTTCTTGAAAAGGAATATGATGAATCTATTGGTCTATACCAAAAATTTCTGAACAAAATTTCAGACGATATAGAATATGTCGAATTCAAATCACTGACGAGAATATCGCTTGCAGCCTGCTATGAGGCACAGGGCAACCTGAAAGAGGCAATAGACCGGCTAAAACCGGTAGTAGCCGTTGTTAGAAATCCATTCAGAGAGCTGGCCATGCTGAACCTTGAACGCCTGTACAGATTGGATAACCAGGATCAAAACGCCGAGAGAATCATCCAAACGTTCGTAGAACAATACAAGAATTCACCATTTTTCTCTATGGCCAGATCAAGATTTTTGTACTACAAGATGAAAAAGGGTGGAAATGATACAACAATAAATTAAGGTACCGTATGCACTTACGTCCATTACCCTCTATATGGTATCTTATTGACAGGGAATTATCCTTACTTGACGTGAATGAAAAAATTGATTATAATTAAAAATTATTTTTTACTTTGTTTTGTCTGTTTAGAATAAAAACTGGAGAAAAATTGTAGATTTGCCATAGAGTTATGGTGGTACCAAATATCACATGTTTTTTCTAAGGAGTAATGGTATGTATGCAGTCGTAAAGAGTGGTGGGAAACAGTACAGGGTAAGTGCTGGTGATGAGCTTAAAATTGAAAAACTTGACGGCAACATCGGCGATAAAATAATTTTCGATAAAGTACTTTTGACCGCGGATGGCGAAGATATAAAAATAGGGAAACCATACCTTGAATCCAGCGTTACCGGCCAGATTCTCTACCATGGCAAAGCCAGAAAAGTCGTTGTATTTAAATACAAGAGGAGAAAAGGTTATCGCCGAAACCGTGGTCATAGACAGCATTTTACCCTTGTAAGAATTGAAAACATAGAGAGGTAACAAACAGATGGCACATAAAAAAGCAGGAGGAAGCTCCAGAAACGGGAGAGACAGTGCCGGACAGAGGTACGGTGTTAAGAGGTTTGCCGGACAGAAAGTCTTGGCAGGAAATATCATTGTACGACAAAAAGGTACCAGGATACACCCGGGAAAGAATGTTGGCCTGGGCAAGGATTATACCCTCTTTGCCAAGATCGATGGTATTGTTACATTCGAACGTCTGGGCAAAAATCGTAAGAAAGTAAGCATCTACGCTGTATAACTTCATCTTTTCTCTCCCCCTTATTTGTAACGAAAATGGATTTTGCGGATGAAGTGGTCATCACAGTCAGGTCCGGGAACGGGGGGCCCGGATGTATCAGTTTTAGAAGAGAAAAATATATCCCCAAAGGTGGACCGGATGGCGGTGATGGCGGAAAAGGGGGAAGTATTATCTTTCATGCCACAAAAAAGCTCCACAGTCTGATCGATTTCACATCACAGAAATATTTCAAGGCCCCTAATGGCGAACCTGGAAAGGGAAACAAAAAATCAGGGAAAAATGGTGTAGATCTTATTCTCAATGTTCCTGTAGGTACGGTTATTGAGGATTACGATAATGGAGAAATCCTTGCAGATCTAAACGATGAAAAAGCTGAAATTATCCTAATCTCTGGAGGACAAGGCGGAAAAGGCAACTGTCACTTCGCTACTTCAGTCAATCGGGCACCGAGGATTGCCCAACCTGGTCTTCCTGGCCGGCAAAGAAGACTCAGATTGACACTCAAATTCATGGCTGACATTGGAATTGTGGGATTTCCCAATGCAGGCAAATCAACACTTCTGACTAGTTTGACCCGGGCCCATCCCAAAGTAGACAGCTATCCTTTCACCACGCTCATACCCCATTTAGGCGTTATAGGTCTAGACAACGGAAACACCGTGGTTATTGCCGATATACCAGGCTTGATAGAGGGCGCCGCCCATGGCCGCGGTCTTGGACACCGCTTTCTAAAGCATATAGAGAGGACAAAATTCATTTTGCATCTCCTCGATATCACGTACACGCCCTCACAAGATATCCTTGAAGATTTTCACATGGTTAGACGGGAAATGGAAGCCTATAATCCTATTCTCATAGACAAGCCATGCATTGTATTGATCAATAAAATGGACCTATACAACTCCGGACACAGAGATATAACGAAAATACAACAAGCCCTATCCAGGCTTGGCATTGAATCGTTGCCGATCTCGGCAAAAAAAGATGAAGGTCTTGATAGGCTTAGAGACATTATTCAAGAGATGTGGACAAGCTATCAGGACCTAAGGCCATAAGGATGCCAAAAAAAAATCCCAGAAAAAAATTATTAAAAAGTATAAAAAGGGCCGTAGTCAAGGTAGGCAGTGGTGTGCTTACAGAAAAAAACGGTCTTAATTTGGACGTCATCGATCACCTTGTGCTGGATATATGTTCCCTTTTAAAAAAGGAGATTGAGATCATCGTCGTATCATCCGGGGCAATCGCCTCAGGTATGAAAAAGATAGGACTCAAGAAAAGGCCTCACTCTATTTCACAACAGCAGGCCCTGGCCGCAGTTGGGCAAAGCAACCTAATAAGGATTTATGAAGAGGCTTTCGGTCGTTATGGCCAAAAAGTTGCCCAGATTCTGATCACCCGTGATGATCTCACACACAGACGTCGGTATCTGAATGCACGGAATACCCTTTTTACCCTCCTTTCCTGGAAAGTGATCCCTATTATTAATGAAAACGATACTGTCGTTGTAGACGAAATAAAATTTGGAGATAATGACAATCTTGGTGCCATGGTTGTCAATCTTACCGATTCTCATCTTTTAGTCAATCTGACGGATATCGACGGTCTTTTCGACAAAGATCCGCGAATAAATCGGGACGCCAAAATGATAAGTCTTGTTGAAAAGATAGATCGGAAGGTAATAAAACATGCTGGCTCCATCCCCAGCTTTCTTGGCACCGGAGGCATGGCAAGCAAAATCAGGGCAGCACAAAAAGTGGCACTTGGAGGGATCCCAACTATTATCGCAAATGGCCTTAAGCAGGGTATATTGAAAGATATATTCTCAGGAGAAGATGTAGGAACACTATTTCTTCCGCAGGAAGGTCCCCTTTGTAGCCGAAAACACTGGATCGCGTTTACCAAATCTCCAAAGGGCACTATTGTCATAGATAAAGGCGCGGAAACTGCCATAGTGGAACATGGCAAAAGTCTTCTGCCGGCCGGGATCAAGGAGGTTAGGGGCAGATTTAGCCTCGGCAATTCTGTCATGGTCATTAATGAGGAAGGTTCTGAGATCGCGGTGGGTATGGTTAATTATCATTCAGGAGAGATCAAAAAAATTTTGGGTGCCAGAACAACCGATATAGAATCGATACTGGGTTTTAAACATGATGATGAAATAATCCACCGGGACAACCTGGTACTTATGAATCAAATGGAAGAAGGAGAGATGCTATGTCAGTCACCAAGATGATTGAAGAGATGGCCAAGGATGCGAAGACTGCATCCAGGGAGTTGAGGTGCTTAAGGAGTGATCAAAAGGATGAGGTATTAGAATTAATGGCGGTAAGACTCCTTGAGAGGAGAAAGGAGATCATCAAGGAAAACAAAAAGGATCTTCTTCATGCAAAAGAAGCGGGCTTGTCGTCCGCCATGATCGACCGGTTGACCCTCAATAATGAGATATTAGATGGGATGGCCCATGGTCTAAGGGAAGTTATGGCCCTGCCGGATCCTGTAGGCCAGGTGGTCGGCATGTGGAAAAGGCCCAACGGCCTCCTTGCAGGCCGAGTTCGTATCCCTTTGGGTGTTATAGGCTTTATATATGAGTCTCGGCCAAATGTGACAGTGGATGCGGCGGCACTATGTCTTAAATCCGGAAATGCAATTATCCTCAAGGGAGGATCTGAGGCCATTCACTCCAACCTGATCTTAACCGAACTAATGGCCAGCGCCCTCAAAGAAATGGATATCTCTCCAAAGGCCATACAAGTGGTGCCCACTACCGACAGGGAGGCCGTCAACATTCTGATAGGTCTTGATGATTATCTGGATGTTATTATTCCAAGGGGAGGAGAAGGCCTGATACGATTCGTAACAAATCATTCCAAAGTCCCGGTTCTGAAACATTATAAAGGGGTATGTCACGTATATGTGGACGAATTTGCTGATCTTAAAATCGCTGAAGAAATCTGTTTCAATTCAAAAGTTCAAAGGCCAGGGGTCTGTAATGCCATGGAGACCATGCTCGTACATGAAGTCATAGCTGATGCTTTTTTACCGTCAATACTTTCGCGTTTTCGAAATGCAGGGGTAGAAATCAGGGGCTGCCCAAAAACCATCAGGTTTGATCCTGAAGCCAAGCCAGCGGTTGAGGCGGACTGGCCTGCCGAATTTCTGGATTTGATCCTTGCCGTAAAGATAATATCAGATATGGAGGAAGCCCTTGAACATATTGAAAAATACAGTTCAAAACATACAGAGGCAATTATCACTAATGATTATAATCGGGCCCAGCGTTTTTTGGAGGAAGTGGATTCATCAGTAGTACTGATTAATGCATCTACACGGTTTAACGACGGCAATCAATTGGGACTCGGTGCCGAAATAGGGATCAACACATCCAAACTTCATGCCTTTGGCCCTATGGGTTTGGAGGAACTAACGACAACCAAGTTCATTGTTTATGGTCATGGACAAATCAGGACATAAATCCAAATGAAATCCTTGAATGGGACCTCCTTGAGATTAGGCATTCTTGGCGGCACATTTGATCCTGTGCATCTGGGACATTTGCGCTGTGCAGAGGAGGTGGGAGAAAGACTGAGGCTGGAGAAGGTCTACTTTGTTCCATCCGCCTCCCCGCCCCACAAGACAAAAGAGCCAGTCAGTTCCTTTGAGGATCGGCTATTCATGGTCAAGCTGGCGGTCAGAGATTCTCCCTTGCTTGAAACGCTTGACATAGAGGGCAAACGGGAAGGGCCTTCCTATTCCATTGAAACTCTAAGAGAGCTGCACTCTATTTTCGGTCCAAGCCTGGATATGTTTTTTATAATTGGCATTGACGCCTTTATAGAAATTAAAACTTGGAAAGAATATCGCAAACTTTTTGATTACGCCAATTTCGTAATCATCCATCGTCCCGGTTATCAGGCAACGGACATTTCCAATGTGGCCTCATCTCTTGGCATGGAACTTGACAGGGACAATCACAGGTACAGGGATACCGCCCCTCCAGGAAACACCTTGATTTTTATGTCGCCCACCTTTATGGATATATCGTCTACAGAAATAAGAAAGACAATCTCAAGGGGCAGGTCTGTCCGTTTTCTGGTCCCGGAATCAGTCAGAGAGTATATAATGACAAAGAGGTTATACACGAATTATGAGGAGTCTCGATAAGGCGATACTCTGCCTAAGTATCATAAGAGAACGGAAGGCCATTGAGCCCGTCTTGTTTGAAGTGGAAAAGCTCTCATCCATTACGGACTATTTTCTTATTGCCGGTGGAAATTCTACCAGACAGGTCCAAGCCATCACCCGACATGTTCAAAAAAGGATGCGTGATGAGGGGCACAGGCCCTATGGTATTGAGGGTGAGCAGGAGGGGCAGTGGACCCTAATAGATTACGGCGATGTGGTTGTCCACATATTTTACCAGCCTGTGAGGGAATTTTATGATCTCGAGGGCCTATGGATTGATGCGCCTCGTATTAACCTAAAAAACCAAGAAGAACAGGATCAAGGGGCATGAAAGTCAAAGGGTTGTGGCACATCAATTCGACATTTTTTTTTGTCATATCTATTGTATCCATCCTGTTTATACCTTTTTGTAATACAGGATCAAATGCATATGGGCTTTCTATCGAAGACGAAAGAATCCTTGGTGAAAAATTTTTACAGGAAATACGAAGGCATTTCATATTACTGGAAGACTATTTTCCAGCTGAATATATCAATGATCTTGGTCATTATCTGATCCGTCCCTTGAAAACAAGACCATTTCCGTTTGATTTCTATATCGTCAAGGATAACACCCTTAATGCATTTGCGGCTCCAGGAGGACACATCTTTGTCTTTTCTGGCCTGATAGATGTGACAGACAGTGTGGATGAACTGGCCGCCGTCATATGCCATGAAATAGGCCATGTTTCTGCAAGGCATCTGTCCAACAGGCTGGAACAAAGTAAAAAAATCGAAATGGCGACACTGGCCGGCATCCTAGCAGGTGTACTCATTGGGGGAGAGGCTGCAAACGCCATTATATCAAGCACATTCGCCGCCGGGATGCAGACACAGCTTCGTTATAGCCGTAATGATGAACGTCAGGCCGATCAACTTGGATTCAAATTCATCAGCCCATCGGGCTTTGATCCGGCTGCCATGCTTTCCATCCTGAAAAAGATAGAGAGTGCTTACTGGATCGGTACTGACAAGATACCTCCTTATCTGTTGACACACCCGACCGGACCGGAAAGAATTTCTAATATCTATTCCTTACTCAGTGGCTACAAACCCACGCCTCCCACACAGGAGACAATCCGATTCAAGGAGACATACCCCTACTTCAGGGCAGTGGTTACGGCCGAGAGTATGGAGCCCCATGATGCGGAACAGAAATTCAAACATGACATGGAAAAGGATCCCCTCTCTCCTTTACCCTATTTTGGCCTGGGGATCGTGAGCATGAGAAAAGCTGAGTATGCTACCGCTATTGAATACCTAAAGGCAGCCCTGAAACAAAAACCGAATGTTATTCCTATGTTGACTACCATTGCAAAGGCTTACGAGATGAACGGGCAGGACAGGGAGGCTATTGCTGTACTCAAGAAGGTATTGGACCAAGATGACAGAGACAGGAGGGCAATGTTTCTCCTGGCTATGGCACATGAAAATATGGAAGAATATGAAAAGGAGATACGTCTCCTTGAAAGGTTGTCTTTTTTCAAGCCGGTTAAACCAGAAATCTATTATCATCTGGGGATAGCTTATGGAAGGAGAGATCGGCTTGCGCTAGCCCATTACAATTTTGGGCTTTACTTTAAGATGCTGGGCAGGAGAAAAGACGCCAAATTTCATTTTAAGAAGGCAAATAATCTCTCAAAAAACAATCCCATGCTGCGAAAAAAAATTCAGAAAGATGGCGAGGATTTTATCAAGATGGGGCAAAAGAATAAAGCTGTCGGCCCCAAAGAACATGACAAAAAAGATGTTAATGAATAAAAACATATCAAACTTGCCCAACATATTAACTATTATAAGATTGGCGTGCATTCCGTTTGTAGCTGTTTTTCTGAGTTTTCCGGGTGAACGGGAAAGTTTTCTGGCAGCATCATGTGTAGGCTTTGCCTTTATCACCGATATGTTGGACGGTTTTTTTGCAAGAAAATACGGTGCAGTAACGGTGTTGGGGAAATTCCTTGATCCCCTGGCTGACAAAATCCTGGTATGCGTAACCATGATCATGCTTATCCCCATGGAAAGAATCCCGTCTTGGATAGTCGTTATTATCATTGTCCGTGAGATGGCGGTAACAGGTTTGAGAAGTATTGCCATAAACGAAGGAGTCGTCATCCAAGCGGGTTCCCTTGGAAAACACAAGACCATATTTCAGTCAGTAGCATTATTGGGACTTTGCCTCCATTATGAACATTTCAATATTAATTTCCATACAGTGGGCATGGTCTTTCTCTGGGGGGCATTGGCATTGACTATTTGGTCAGGATGGGACTACTTCCGGCAATTCAGGCAAGTTTTATTATCGGCAAACAGATGAAGCAATAGAATATCAGGAGGATATACCATGACACATGAACACAGAGGACATTATGCAAAAAAACATCCCCCGGGCCGAAAGGTAAACCCACTCATTTCAGATGCAGTTAAACAAAAGGCAGTCAACGGCCGGATAACCTGTGCCGCTGCCTTTAAAATTGTACACGAGCTTGATGTATCACCTGCGGAAGTGGGTTTCACAATAGATTCTCTTGAACTTACCATAACCAAATGTAGCCTGGGGCTATTCGGCCACGGATCTTCCGGAAAGGCTATTCAAGAGGTGAACTCCGTGTCCACAGACATACAATCGGCCATAACCAATTCCCTGGTGAACGGACGACTCCCATGCAAAGCCGCATGGGATATAGCGGAAAAATTGTGCGTTAGCAAAAGGGAAATCTCCTCAACCTGTGAGGCGTTGAAGATCAAGATCTCCGCCTGTCAGCTGGGCGCCTTTTAACATCTCAATATTTTTACGAATTTTATCAAAATCTTCTTGGGGTAAAAGGGGACCTGTATGGATTTTCAATCTGTCCCCTGAAAGGAAACGGAATCTAACCGGATTCGTACTTGCCAGTCGTACTATCCTTGCAGGGTCAATGCTCCCATTCTCCTCGAAAGTCAGAACAAGGCTGTGTGTCCCTATATCTAGTCTGCTGATCCCGAGTTCCTTAAGGATTATCCTGATAGACATGATCCCCAAGAGATTTCTAACCTCTTGGGGCAATGGGCCGAAACGATCACGAATTTCCTCCTCCATGGCCTCGAGCTCCGATCTCTCAATAAGGGCAGATAGCCTGCGGTATATGTTCAACCTTACA
>CAZQAA010000171.1:0-3506 GCA_964591255.1 uncultured Desulfobacterales bacterium
AAAAGATTATTCCTGCACTTAACGGTAAAGGAAAGGTATTTTTAAGGGACGGTGCTATCCTCGGAATTGACCTTGCAGGCATGATCCAGAATGTAAAAGCTGCCTTTGCTGAGCATGCAAAAAAGAGAGAAATCAGTTCCAAGACCGAATTTTCCGAGCTTAAATCCGTTTTTACCATTTCTGACGGCATACTTGACACGCAGGATACTGAACTTGTATCGCATCATCTTCGGGTGGTGGCTATAGGGAAGGCGGATCTCGTGAATCAGTCTCTTGATTTTCGGGTGGAGCCAAAGTATATAAGCAGGATCGGAAAAGAGGGAGAAAAGAAAAAACATAGGGCTATAACAGTCCCTGTTTTGATCTCGGGCAGTTTTTCCTCTCCCGAGTTCCGGCCGGATCTTGAAGGCGCAGTGATAAAGGGTGTGGAAAAGGCCCTGTCGGATCAATCAAGAGTGGATAAACTTTTGGATCAGGAAACCGGTAAAAAGGAGAGAAAAAAGATCCTGAAGGATACAGTAAGGGATCTCCTTGAGGGCTTTATTTCCGGTGACCAATAATTGTTATCCTGAGCTTGCCACATCTTAAAGATTTGGAGTCCGTTATGTCTCATCTTATTGAAAAAATTTTCGAATTTATAAGGACCGATGTGTGGAGAATTCGGGCAAACGAGTTGCCCCGCCCAAAATTTTTTGCAATCAGATATCTTCGGATTATCCTTTTGGCTGTACGTGGATTCAATGAAGACAAGATATATCTTAGGGCCTCTGCACTCACCTTTTATTCACTTCTCTCTATTGTACCTGTGGTGGCAATGATCTTTGGTATAGCCAAAGGATTCGGTTTTGAAAAACTTTTTGAAAAACAACTCTTTGATAAATTTCCGGGACAAGAAGAGGTGCTTACAAAGGTGGTAGACTTTTCTCAGTCCCTCCTTGCAACGACAAAGGGTGGAATGATAGCAGGCATCGGCCTGGTGGCCCTCTTCTGGACCATTATAAGGGTCCTGGGAAATATTGAATCGTCATTCAATGATATATGGGGTGTAAAAGAATCCCGTCCTATGGGCAGAAAATTTGCTGATTATTTGTCGATAATGATGATTTGCCCTCTTCTGTTTATTTTATCAAGCAGTGCGACGGTTTTTATAACGACTCAGGTGACACTTATTACAGAACATGTGGCACTCCTGGGGTATTTCAGGTCTCTCATATTTTTCATGCTGAAATTGTTGCCATATTGTATGGCCTGGGGACTTTTTACATTTTTATATATGTTTATTCCCAACACCAAGGTAAATTTTTCGTCTGGCCTTTTAGCCGGGGTCACGGCTGGAACCATATATCAGGTTGCCCAATGGGCCTATATCGCCTTTCAGGTAGGAATGGCAAAGTATAATGCCATATATGGTAGTTTTGCTGCCTTGCCCCTGTTTCTGATTTGGCTTCAGATAAGCTGGTTGATAGTGTTGTTTGGTGCAGAAGTGTCGTTTGCTCATCAAAATGTGGACACCTATGAGCTTGAACCTGACTGCCTCCAGGCCAGCCCATACTTTAAGGCTCTTCTGTCACTTGAGATTGCACACCTTGTGATAAAAAATTTTTTATCTGTCAACATACCATTGACGGCAAGCGCCATATCCCATGCCCTTGAAATTCCTATAAGACTGGTGCGTGAACTGATCCATAATTTGGTGAATGGGGGTGTGCTGTCCACGATAAAAACAGATATGGAGAGACAAACTGCATATCAGCCTGCCATTGATATTAATCTGCTGGATATTCAATTTGTCCTTAATTCTCTTGTTCATAGTGGTCTTGAAGACCTTCCTGTGGCAGAGACCAAATCATTAAAAGTCCTGATCGATGCCCTTCAAGGCATCAAGCAGACTGTCGAAAATTCTTCCAACAATATACTGCTTAAGGATATTTAACTTCCTGCCGATAAAGTAAATATCATTCCAACTTGGTTATTTCCGGGTTGTAATCTGTTAGAGCAAAACAGGAAGCAGCTTCAATCTTATTTATACTCCTTGCTTATGATATTTAATGATCAGAGGACTGAAAAATGGACCGTATTTTAACCATTGAAGAAGCGGCCAAATATCTGAAGATAAGTGTAAGTTCTCTATACAAGCTTGCAAGAGAAAACAAGATCCCCGCGTTTAAAATACTGAACAAGTGGCGATTTGATCGCTCCGAGATTGATAGAATGATCAAAAAACGCAGCTTTAACTCATAAAATCAAAAAACAACAAAGGGCTTGTGACAGAAGGTTTCATCTAATAATAAAATAATGAAAAGAGTGATTCGCGATAAGATGTGAGAGGGCAAGCGATAGACTTACCCTGAAGGAAGAGTGATAATAAAAGTGGTTCCCTCGCCCGGTTTGCTGACAGTGCGTATCTCTCCTTTGTGTGCTTCTACTATCCGATAGGATATGGCAAGGCCAAGGCCTGATCCCCTTTCCCTTGTGGTATAAAATGGTTCGAATATATGCAGCAAGTCCTTTTCGCTTATCCCGATACCATTGTCATGGATCCGTATTTCTACACCATTAATCCATTCCCTGGTGCCCACAGTGATGACCCCTCCATTTTCCATGGCTTCAACACCATTTGCAATAATATTCATAAATACCTGCTTGAGCTTATCTGGATCACAGGTTATTTCGTTTAAATCGGGTGAAAGTTCTGTATTAAAACCATATTTTGTCGGTTCATAGATCCCTTCCATTATCTTTAATACATCCAAAATAACGGAATTGATGTCTGCAGATCTCTTAACCAGTTTATATTCCTTGGTAAAATCTCCCAAGTTGGCAACTAGCCTTTCCAATCTATTGACTTCGTCAAGGATCATGTCCAGTTTTTTTATTGTCTTGTCGTTGGTCACCTTTTTCTTTATCTGGTGAGAAAATCCTCCTATGATCATGAGGGGGTTTTTGATCTCATGGGCCACATGGGCTACTGTACGGCCCACTGCGGCCAGACGTTCAGATTGCAACAGCTTCTTCTCCAGTTCCTTCTGTTCAGTGACATCCCTGATAATGGCGGTAAAAGTTATCTCTCCATCCACTTCGTGATAAGACAGACCCAGCTCGATGGGAAATTCCTCTCCTCCTTTTCTAAGGGCAGTAAGAGATAATGTCTTTCCCATAATCTTTGAGTCCTTGCTGTCAAGGAATCGTTTCACGAGCCTGTGATGATCCCCATATTGAGGTGGAATAAGGATGTTAAGGTCGTTGCCAATGACCTCACGTCTGGAATATCCAAATATTTTCTCTGCCGCATTGTTGAAAAGTATTATTTTGTGGGCCGCATCAATGCTCAGAATCGCATCGGTTGCCGTATCCAATATTGCCCTAAATTTTTTTTCAGAGGTTTTGAGTCTGGTTATAAGATTCCGGTAGCTGGTAATATCCCTTGAAATTTCCACAAAATAGCGGGGCATCATTTCCACGGCCGGCAATGGATATATGATATGCATCATTTCCCTGTATCTACC
>CAZQAA010000172.1:0-19194 GCA_964591255.1 uncultured Desulfobacterales bacterium
CGTGGACGTGGATCACGAGTACCGACCCCGAGGTCATGATCGCCGTTGATCTCAATCCGTAGAATCTTTCACACGGGCATGGGGAAGGATAGCTACTTCCCCATGCCCGCTTGCATCTTACCGCCCACCTGAAATCTGAAAATCTGATTTGGGATCCCTCGCCTTTTATAAGTTTTACCACTTGACAATAAGGTTAAGCGGTATCATAATAATTTTATCAAAATACGGGACGTGGCGCAGTCTGGAAGCGCACCTGAATGGGGTTCAGGGGGCCCGGGGTTCAAATCCCCGCGTCCCGACCATAATCAGAACATATCAATTCCTTGGGATCTCACAACAAATCCGCATCACTATTTCAGCATATCCGGCCCCGGCCAAGAACCTGTCTTTTCACCTGGAAACCAAATCTATGCCATCTTTATTACATATTTGCTAATGGGGAGTAATCAGGTTTGATTTTGTCAAGAATGCCAAAAAACTATATATCTCTCATGGGACGATTGCTTGGTACGGTGGCCTACACATTACTTGTGCCTTACCGAAAAATTGTGAGGCGTAATCTTGCATTTGCTTTTCCCGAATGGGACAGAAACCGTGTGCGAAGGCATGCAAGAAACGTTTTCATAAACGTCTCCATTACTTTCTTTGAAATATGCTATTTCTTCCTTTCAGGCAAAGAGGAAATTCTCAAGAATATTCGGCTGAAAGGTGATCCAAAGGCCCTAAAGCTGCTTGACAATCCAAAGGGAGGTATTCTAATTTCAGCCCACCTTGGAAACTGGGAAATGGGTCCACTTTTTGCCTCGTGTTATTTCCAGTATCCATTAATCCTGGTTGCAAGAAAGGTAAGACCCAGGCTGCTTAATAAATTAGTTGACAAAATGAGGTCTCGTTTCGGTAATACGATCCTTGATAAAAAGAATGCACTAGTACCAATAAAACAATCTATAAGAGATGGTCATGTCATCGGCCTGCTTGTGGATCAGGGGACAACTTTTGCGGAGGGCGTTGAGACCACATTTTTTGGTCACAAGGTGACTGCAACACCGGTGGTAGCATTATTGGCACGGAGGTATAGATGCCCGGTGATACCGGCTTTCTGCGTCAGGGAAGCTGACGGCGGTCTATCTCTCATCTTTTCTTCTCCCCTTCCCTTGAAAAAATCGGATAATTTTCGCGCCGATCTCACAGAAAACACCCAAATTATGATAAACGCCATTGAAGATGCCATAAGAAAATATCCTGATCAATGGTTCTGGTTTCACAAACGATGGAAACGCTTCTATCCGTGGCTTTATCCAGAATACCAAGCCAAAAGGCGGCGCAGGAAAAAAAGGAAGGGAAAAAGGAAAAAGTGACCAACCTTCTGGACAGCACACACCTTAGGGACTGCGGCTGGAATCTACCCCCCCTCTTCAGCCTGACCCTGAGCTGCAAAGGGGGCCCAGAGGTCCTGATGTGCCATGAAGTAGTCCGTATATTACCACGCAAGCGCTTAGTGTGTCTGGGAACATGGAAAGACTTTCCGGTTGTATTAAAGATCTATCTTGACCAGAAACGGGGCAAGAAACATTGCAAGCGTGAATTCTCTGGCATCCAGGCCTTAAAACAGGCGAATATCAAGACTCCAACGTTTTTGTTCATGGGGACTTTGTTCCCTGACGAGTCGCCCGCACTGGTATTCGAACGGATATTAGATGCAAAAACCCTTAGGGAGGTATGGGAAGAGACAACAGAGGAGGTTAAACGCAAGGAGATTATGAGGAAATCTCTTTGCGTAATAGCTCAACACCATGAAGCAGGAATCATGCAGGAGGATCTCCACCTGGGAAATTTTCTGTGCCAGGAGGCTTTGCATGAGACCCCCTATACAATAGATGGTGCTGCAGTGAATGCCAAGGGCCTGGGAAAGCCCCTGGCTGCAAAAAAATCCCTGGATAATCTGGCCCTTTTCCTTGCCCAGTTTGATCCGGCATATGACAGAAATCTACCGGAAATCCTATTGGACTACATTTCTTTCAGAAAAGGGTGGGAGATTGATAACAGGGTTACGAATAGGGTATTAAAAAGGATCAAACGATGGAGAAAAATAAGGAGAAACAATTACCTGAAAAAAATCTTCAGGGAATGCTCAGCCTTTGTGTGCAAAAAAAGGTGGAATCGCTTCATGGTATGTGACCGTGACTATTACAAAGGCGAAATGAAGGAATTCCTTGCCGAACCAGACAGATGGATTCACAGAAGCAAACGACTAAAAAATGGAAACACCTCCACCGTCTCCATATTTGAGATAGAAGGCAAACGATTTGTGGTCAAACGTTATAACATTAAAGGTGCTTTCCATGCCCTTAAACGCCTTTTTCGACGCAGCAGGGCATGGATTAGCTGGAAAAACGCCCATCGTTTGAGGATCTTTAATATAACCACACCCAAACCGGTTGCACTTATAGAAGAAAGGTTTGGCCCTCTCCGCATGAGGGCATATTTTGTCTGTGAATATGTGGAAGGATCAAATTTACTCCAGTTTTTTCGTTATGAAAAGAAGGTGCTTAGAGACAAGACCAACTTGATTGTGAAAACGGCTAACCTATTGAAACAATTTGCAGACTTCTCCATCTCCCATGGAGATTTGAAATGCACAAATTTTATCGTTTCAGGAGAGGGAATATATATAACAGATCTTGACTCAATGATTGCCCACCGATTAAGGTGGACATTCCGCAAGGCCTTTAAACGAGACTGTAAACGCTTTATGAAAAACTGGTCAGATTTGCCTGACATTATGGAAGGTTTCAGGACACAGCTTTCGGACATGACATTTTGATCCCAAGGATGAGACTATGGCAAAAATCTTTCTCGGTTTGTCCGGTGCATTGACACATGATCCATCGGCAGCACTGTTTGTAGACGGTAAACTGGTGGCAGCCGCTGAGGAGGAAAGATTTAACAGGATAAAGCATTCCAAAAACCGTATGCCGTTTGAGTCGGCCAGGTTCTGTCTGGATTTTGCCGGCATATCTCCGGACCAAGTTGACGTTGTGGCATTTCCGTTCGCGCCCATCAACCTGTTGACACCTGCCAGATGGCACTATGCCAGGAGATACTGGTATGCACCCGACCGGGCGCTGGTGGCCCTTTTCAACGGAAACCGTCGGTATCACAGAAACGTCCGGAGGGTAAAAGGGGTATTGAAACAACTGGGAATCAAATGGGAAAAGATCCGGTTCGTGCCGGTTGAACACCATCTGGCCCATGCCAGCAGCGCTTATCACTTAAGCGGTTTTAAAGAGAAAACAGCGATCCTCGGCATCGATGGCAAAGGAGAATATGCAACCACATTCTTTGGGTACGGAGAAAACGGCAAGATCCACAAAATAAAAGAATTTTACGATCCGGACTCCCTTGGGGGCCTGTATGGGGCCGTCACAGAGTACCTCGGGTTTGAGATGCTTGACGGAGAGTACAAGGTGATGGGTATGGCGCCTTATGGTGATCCGGATCGCTATGATTTGTCTCCCTTGATCGATTTTGACGGGAAAAACATAAAGATCAACACTAAACTGGTAAATACCATAGGCATAAGGAGATACAAGGAGGAAGGCGTAGGGTTCTATTTCAGCCCTAAACTGGTGGAATGGCTGGGCCCTCGCAGAAGGAGCGATGATGTGGATGAACCGTATATCCATTATGCTGCAAACCTCCAAAAGCTTTTCGAGGATATATCTTTAAGGCTGTTAGAGTATTACCTGGGTGATATCCTGCGGGAGACGGGAAAACTCTGTTTTGCAGGAGGAAGCGCCCTTAATGTCAAGCTGAATCAGCGGATTATCGCCCTTCCTTATGTGAAGGAGCTGTTTGTCCAGCCTGCTGCGAGTGATGCCGGCACCGCCATTGGAGCCGCATCTTTTGTGGCAAACGAAATGGGTATTAAAGTAGAAAAACTGGAGCACGTGTATCTCGGGCCTTCATTTACCACCGGGGAGTGTATCCAGGCGTGCAGGAATTGCCCTCAGAATCCTGCGTGGGAGGTGATTGATAACGCACCCCAAAGGGCCGCAAAGTTGCTTGCCGAGGGAAATCCTGTGGCCTGGTTCCAGGGGCGCATGGAATTCGGACCCAGGGCCCTCGGTTGTCGTAGCATATTGGGCTGTCCCAGTATCAGGGGAATTTCGGATAGAATAAATGAACAGATCAAATACCGGGAACGATGGCGACCCTTTTGCCCGAGCATTCTGGACCGGCTATCCAAGGATATACTGCAGACAAACCATCCTGCACCATACATGACCTTTACATTTGACGTTTCTGACCACTGGAGGGCAAGAATTCCGGAAGTAGTTCATGAAGACGGGACATCAAGGGCACAGGTAGTCTCCAGGGATACCAACCCGCGATACTATGAGCTTATTGAAGAGCTGGAAAGGCTCACCGGTAACGGAGTCGTCCTGAATACATCGTTGAACCGCAGAGGAGAGCCAATAGTCTGCACACCCGACGACGCACTGGATATGTTTTTTGGATCCGATCTTCAATACCTGATCATGGAAGACATCCTGGTCACCAAATCAACCAATATCGGTTAAAGCCGACAGGTCCAAATCATTTTGCCAATTACAGCTGTCCCTATGATCAGAGATTACAAAAAATCTGCAATTTTTGAAATTCAATCCAGAGCCGATGAAATTTAACAAGTTAAGCGTTAAGATGGATAATTATGGGAATATCAAAACGGTTTGCCTTCTGCCTGTTTGAATATGTCCCCTTTGGAGGCATGCAGGACAATCTCCTCCGTATGGCCAAAGAATGTGTGGCAAGAGGTCATCAGGTGGATATTTTTGCACGTTACTGGAAAGGAACACGCCCTAATGGTTTAAGGGTTTCAATTTTACCTGGCCGCGGTCTTTCCAATCACAAACGCTGTGAATCGTTTGCAAAAAATCTGAGGAAACATCTGAATACGAAAAAATATGACCTTGTAGTAGGCTTCAACAAGATGCCCGGTCTTGATATCTATTATGCAGCAGATACCTGCTTTGCCGCCAAGGCAGAAGGGAGAAACTTTTTTTATAAGATGACGGGACGATACAGGAGTTATTTGCGCCTGGAACGAGCCGTCTTCCAAAAGGGGGCCGGGACACATATCTTGCTGCTCTCAAAAAAGGAAAAACAAATCTTCATGCAATATTATGGAACTGAAGAAGAGCGTTTTCACCTTCTGCCTCCTGGAATTTCCCGGGACCGTTTGGCTCCTGAAAATCCAGCAAAGATACGGAGCGCATTACGGCGTGAACTGTCCATAGGGCAGACACAGAATCTGGTTTTGATGGTGGGGTCAGGCTTCAGGACCAAGGGTGTAGATCGTGCCATTAAGGCCATATCCGCCTTACCTCGAACCTTAAAAAATAATACAGTCCTGGTTATTGTAGGTGAAGGCCACTCTAGACCGTTTAGACGTTTGGCCAAAAAATCAGGAGTATTGGAACGGGTTTTTTTTATGGGTGGCCGCCAGGATGTGCCTAAGTTCCTGGTAGCAGCGGATCTGTTGCTACATCCGGCATACAGGGAAAATACCGGAAATGTCCTGCTCGAGGCAATGGCTTCAGGATTGCCGGTACTGGCTACGGATATTTGCGGTTACAGTTGTTACATAGAAAAATCCGGGTCAGGGCTGGTGGTTCCATCACCCTTTAAGCAAAAGACTCTTAATCAAATGCTTGTCCGTATGTTAACTTCTGATGAAAAAGGGCTCTGGCAGGGTCATGGACAGACATATATCGCCCAAACAGATGTATTCAGCCGGCATGAAAAGGCCGTGGACATCATGGAACAGGTTGCAGGATGTTAGTGATACCGGATAAGTGGAAAAAAAAATGGAAGGACAAAGACGTCTTCGAGCAGTTGCTTGCCTTAAAAGGTATTGTCAGAAAAGAAAAGGAAGGCCGAAGGACATCTATATTCTCTCTGGACGGGAAAAACTATTATATAAAATTCTATAGGGGTGTGGGCTGGAAGAAAATTTTCCGTAATCTTTTTGAGTTTCGTCTGCCGGTTCTTGATGCGGACAATGAATGGAAAGCAATCCACAGGCTTGAAAGACTCGGTATCAATACGATGCGGCTGGTGGGATATGGAAAGAGGGGGTGGAATCCTGCGAAACGCCAATCTTTTGTAATTACGGAAGAACTGGCTCAAACAGTTAGCCTGGAAGATTTTTGCCGTCACTGGAGGGAGTCAGTGCCACCTTACGGCCTGAAAAGGAGATTGATTATCGAGGTAGCAAAGATAGCCCGGGCCTTGCATTTCAATGGAATTAATCACAGAGACTTCTATATCTGTCATTTTTTACTGGATATCTCTGCAGGCACACATCTCATTGGCCACAGTCCTATGAAGTTGTACCTGATTGATCTTCACCGCGTGCAGATACGTCGTCGTGTTCCGTTGCGCTGGAGGGTAAAGGATATTGCTGCACTCTATTTTTCAAGTATGGATCTGGGATTGACACAGCGAGACCTGATGAGATTTATCAGGGTATACGAGGGCGTGCCATTAAAAGATGCCCTGAAGAAACACAGGGTTTTCTGGTGGAGAGTGAGAAGACGTGCCGCTGCCCTGTACAGAAAAGCAGTCAGGAAAGGTCTTATACCACAACAATGGGACTGAAAAGTCATGAGAGAATATATTGATAAGGATTTTGAGGAATTACTCAGACAAAACCAAATGGTTTCTTTTGATAAAATATGGAATCTCCCCAAGGACTGGTTTGAAGAACCCAACATTAGAAGAAATGGCTGGAGCGGAGTATCACTCCATACTCTTAATAATATGAATACCAAACCCCTGCGCATTGTCATAAAGAGACAGGAAAATCATCAGTTTCGCTCAATAATGCATCCCTTAGGCCGTCCAACATTTTACAAAGAATACAAAAATATTATGGCATTGGAAAAACGGAATATCCCTTCCCTGAAAGCGATATACTATGGGGAAAGAAGGATCGACTCCAGATATCAGGCGATATTGATCACCCTTGTATTGGAGAATTACCTATCCCTAAACGACCTGGGAAAAAATGACAAAAGGCTGAATCCTGAAATTGTAACCAAACTGGCCCGCCTCGTCCGAACATTCCATGACGCCGGATTTCAACATAGATCTCTCTATGGGAAACATATCTTGGTAAAAACCGATGGCACTTCCGGAAATCATCCTGATATCAGGTTGATTGATCTGGAAAAGATGCGAAGGGGCCTTACCACCTCAACCAAGAGATCCAGGGACGTGAGCCAGCTTATTCGTCACTCTGAATCCCTCTCAAAAGAGGACATCAAACTGTTTCTCCACTCCTACTTAACAGATAACCCGGCATGGGGCCACGAATTCCTGCTAAAATTAAAGTCGAGAACGAGTAGAAAGCTAAAGGCCTCGGCAAAGCGCTCCTCCACATCTATTGAAAACCTCATCTCATGAAACGACTCCACAGGGATTCATATGAGCAGATGATTTCCGGCGCCACAGTGATAAGCCGGGACCTTTATGGTGACAAGGTTCTGAAGCTCTTAGACGGACGCATGGCCAAACTCTTCCGTTTGAAACGCAAATTCTCCTCCGCCCTTGTATACCCATATGCAAAAAGATTTGAGCGCGCGGCAAGAAAACTCAGGAAACTAAATATCCCGAGTGTCCATGTGATTGACATATTTAGGGTGAAATCTATTGCCAGAGACATGGTGTTGTACAATCCCCTTGAAGGGAAAACTCTCAGGGAGGTCCTTGAAAGTTCTGAGAACAAAGATGTCCTGTTGAAAAACTTGGCAATATTCCTGGCTAAACTGCACGACAAGGGTATCTATTTCCGCTCCATACATTTTGGCAACATTATTCTGTTATCCAATGGGAAATTCGGTCTTATTGACATATCAGACCTGCGTATTTCTCTCTCCTCCTTGCGTCTGCAAAAGCGCATTCGTAATTTCAAACATATGCTTCGCTATAAAGAAGACCGGAAGGCAATCCTTGACTTTGGGATCGATTTTTTTTTCGATACCTATATTGAAAATTCAGATGTATCACAACGATTTCGCCGATCGCTCCTTAGGCATTTGAAAAGCCTCTGTTTGGTAAATGGCAAGTAGCAGACAAACCTGCTACATCCCGGCATGGCATATATCATCATGAGGCCAGAAGCGGTTAAGAGAAAAAAACATTACTGCCAATAGAAAGGCTGCACACAAATTACCCCCTGATATTTAAAGAACATATACAAGCCATGTTTTTATGGCATATCAGGTTTAATAACGAATAATTTTGATTGCATCAATTATGTCAATCACAAATTGAGATTGATTGCCTTTCCCCCTAAGATATTACTTCTTGCCATTGTTTGGCCCATATTGCTATCTTAGTATATTATATAGTGGCAAATATCATCTTGGCGATGGATGCGAGATATTGTATGGCGGATTAAAATTATCGGATATATACATTATAGTGGGTGAATTATGAAAGCTGTCATTTTGGCCGGCGGTCTGGGCAAAAGATTACGACCGTTTACTGAGATCATACCAAAGCCCCTCCTCCCTGTAGGAGAAAAGGCGGTTCTTGAAATACAAATCGAGTATCTGAAAAAGTTTGGTTTTGACGAGATCTATCTGGCCACACATTATAAATCGGGATACATAAAAAAATTTTTCGGAGACGGCTCCCAGTATGGTGTCAAGCTGTATATTAGCGAAGAAAGAGAACCCTTGGGCACAGCCGGACCCCTCACCTTATTAAAGGATAGGCTTGATGAACCGTTTATAGTTATGAATGGAGATATATTGACCCTCATGGATTTCGGGGCATTCTACCGATTTGCCATGGAAAAAGGACAAAATCTTACCATTGCCATTAAAAAGGAAATAACTCCGTTTGCGTTCGGCAATATTTTTTTTGAAGGAGACCTGGTTACCGGTATTCAGGAAAAACCAGACTTTACGGTGCATATTCTGGCCGGTATTTATGCCTTGAAACCTGCAATATTTGACCTCATCCCGGAAAATCAATACTATGGCATGGATCAACTGATAAATGAATCTCTTAAAAGAAAACTCCCGGTGGTCAAATATGAGATGACAGAGTATTGGCTGGATATTGGAAAAATGGATAATTATGAAGAGGCTCAGGATATCTATAAGCGACATTTTAAGGATGTATCATGAAAACCGCTTTGGTGACCGGGGCCGATGGTTTTATCGGATCCCACCTGACAGAAAGGCTGGTCAGACAAGGCTATAAGGTAAAAGCCCTTTCCCAGTACAATTCCTTTAATTACTGGGGATGGCTTGAGGATGTCTCCTGTCAGGATGAGATAGAAATAATCACCGGAGACATAAGAGACCCTGCCTTCTGTCGAAAGATAGCCAAAGATATTGATATGATATTTCATCTTGCAGCATTAATCGCCATTCCCTTTTCCTATATTGCACCCGCCAGTTATATTGATACAAATGTCAAGGGAACCCTCAATATTTGTCAGGCAGCCCTGGAACACGGATGTGAAAGAATCGTCTGTACATCTACAAGCGAGGTATATGGAACCGCCCAATATGTACCTATCGGTGAGACACATCCCTTGCAGCCCCAATCTCCCTATAGCGCAAGCAAAATCGGAGCAGATGCCATATCTATGAGTTTTTATAATTCCTTTGAACTGCCTTTAACAATCGCAAGGCCGTTTAATACCTATGGACCCAGGCAATCCGCACGGGCCGTTATTCCGACAATTATTTCCCAGATTGCAGCAGGGAAAAAGGATATAAGCTTGGGAGATCTGAGGCCTACACGGGATTTCACTTATGTGCTGGATACCTGCGATGCCCTTATTAATCTGGCTGAAAGTTCTGAAACCATAGGTGAGACTGTAAACATAGGCTCAAATTTCGAGATCTCCATTGGGGATCTTCTTGCGCTGATTTCCAAAATTATGCACCGGGACGTTCAGTTGCTTTGTGATAAAAAACGAATACGGCCTGAAAGATCAGAGGTGTTTAGGTTATTGTGCGACAACAGCAAGATACGTAACTTGATCGGGTTTAGCCCCCAATACCCTCTTGAAGAAGGATTAAAACTGACAATCGATTGGTTCACCGACCCTGACAATCTCAGGAAATATAAGGCGGAGATTTACAACCTGTAGTTCTATGCATGCAATGTCTTCTATGTTGGATCAAGTAGTTTCATTCATAAAAGAGCTATATAAACAGGACGGGGTTATACAGCTACATGAACCCATGTTCACAGGGAATGAAAAAAAATATCTAACCCAGTGTATTGATTCAACCTTTGTGTCCTCCATAGGCCCTTTTGTAGAAAAATTTGAAAATGGAATCTCCAGATATGCATCTGTAAAGCACGCTATTGCCACTGTAAACGGCACCTCGGCGCTCCATATTGCCCTCCTGCTGGCAGGTGTCAGGCCTGGAGATGAAGCCATTACCCAGCCTCTCAGTTTTGTGGCCACTGCAAACGCCATCAGATATGCAGGGGCAAACCCTATCTTTGTTGATGTGGACCGCGAAACCCTGAGTATGTCACCGGCCAGGCTCGAAGATTTTTTAGACAAAGAGACCATCATAGAGGACGACGGTTTATGCTACAATAAGAAGACACGGGCTAAGATAAAGGCCTGCATCCCTGTCCATGTCTTGGGACATCCTTTAAAAATCAACAAGATTGTCAGGCTGTGCAACCGATATCATATCCCCGTCATTGAAGATGCCGCAGCGGCATTAGGGAGTAAACACCAAGGGAATCAAGTGGGATCATTTGGGGACATGGGCATCTTCAGCTTTAATGGAAACAAGATCATCACATGTGGTGGAGGGGGAATTATTGTCACAAATAATGACGAACTAGCCGAAAAGGCAAAGCATATTACCACTACAGCCAAAATCCCTCACAAATGGGAAATCTCACACAACATGATAGGGTATAATTACAGGCTACCGAATTTGAACGCAGCCCTTGGTTATGCACAACTGGAAAAAATCGACGTATTTCTGGAAAATAAGCGGCAGACGGCGGCAGAATATCTTCAATTTTTTTCGGAGCTTGGGATAAAAACGGTCACAGAACCAAAGGATTCTTATTCGAATTACTGGTTAAATGCCGTAATCATGAAGGACAAGAAAGAACGTGAGTTATTTATCGGACATATGTATAATAATAAAATCATGACAAGACCTATCTGGAAACCTTTGAACAGACTTCCCATGTATGAATTATGCCAGGCATCAAATCTTGAAAATTCAGAATGGCTTGCCGAAAGGATCGTATGTCTGCCGAGCAGCGTAAGGGCGTGAAAGAAAAAATCGTCGTGATAGGGGGCGGAGATCATGCCAGAGTTGTAATCTCCATACTGAAAAAGTTGGGGTGGTATGAAATTATAGGTTATACCGATTTGGAGCACAAAGGTGATCTACTTGGTGTTCCTTATATCGGAAAAGATGAAGAGTTACAAAAAGTTCCGGCAGGCCCTGCAAAAAAAAATGCTGTATTAGGCCTGGGCCAGATCAGCACCGATGGGCCAAGGAAAAAGGTGGCTGCAAGGCTCAAAGATATGGGGTTTAAATTTCCTCCCATTATTTCTCCCAATGCTGTTATTAATGAAGGTGTCTCTATATCGGAAGGCACGGTAATAATGGATGGAGTAATCATCAGCTGCAATACAGAGATTGGAAGGTTTTGCATACTAAATACCCATGCCTCAGTGGATCACGACTGCAATATCGGCGACTTTGTGCATATCGCTCCCGGTGCCGTGCTGGCAGGGGGCAGTAAGATCGGCAATGGAACATTAATTGGACCAGGAGCTGTTATTACTTTATATAGGAAAATAGGTGAAAATTGTGTAATTGGGGCTGATGCCGTTGTGACTCAAGATTGCACAACAAGTGGATCTTACTACGGTATCCCAGCAAAAATTGTTTCTTAATTGTTTTTCCATGAAAATATTAGTGGCCATCATTGCATACAACGAGTCCGGAAACATCGGTAACACCATTCAGTCCCTCCAAAAAAACGATCTTGGATTTGATATCGTTTTGATTGATAATGGGTCTTCAGATCATACTGTACGAATAGCTGATGAACTGGGCATTGACACCGTTTCACATTGTATAAACAGTGGAAGCTCCATGGGAACGGTGATGACTTATTTTCTATATGCGTACAAACATGGTTACGATATTGTATGCCAATTTGACGGCGACGGTCAGCATATTGCCTCTGAACTGCCAAAGATATTAGGCCCCATACTGGATGGAGAGGCCGATTATGTCATAGGCTCAAGATTTTTAACGGGAGAAGGCTTTCAATCCTCTTTTTTGAGAAGGTCTGTCATTAAAATATTTTCATGGATATCCTCCATAGTTGTAGGGCAGAAAATTTATGATGTCACATCGGGTTTCAGGGCATATAATAAAAAGGTGATTCAATTTTTTGCAGAAAAATATAGACACGAACTCTATGATACCTCTCAGCTCCTGCTGTTAAGCCATTTTGCCGGTGCAAAAATAAAAGAGGTGCCTGCGGAGATGCAACAAAGGATGTATGGCAAATCAGAATTTAGTTCCTTTACCGCACTGGCCTATCCTCTTAAAGGGATTATCTCCATATTTGGTGTGCTAATGCAACGGAATTATATTCGTATGGTTTGATGAGATATGGGCATTAAGCTGAAAATCATTCTGTTCGTAGCGGGAATTATTTTTACCCTGGTTATTATCGGATCCATAAGGAAAAGCACCATCCGCCCTTCATCAGCGCTATTGTGGGCCGCAATTTCCATTTTTCTGCTGTCCATACCTGTCCTTGAGCCATTCTACAAATGGATTTCCAATGCCATTTTTGGTGTGGAGGACGCACGGCACGTAATCTACCTTTTTATAATTGCATTTCTGCTGGTCTATCTGTTTTACCTTACAATCAAAACCAGCAGGATATCAGATCAGGTACAGGGACTAATAAGCCATACGGCAATACTTGAAAACACTATCAAAAAATTGTCATGCAAGACTACTGATAAGACTTAAGACTCGGTATGAAGACAAGATATGTTCGTAATGTCAGGTTCTTAATAAAAGGTCTTTTGGGCTACATGGCTTATGTCTCCGTTTTGCCGACCTGGCTCAGTCCTCTCCTCAACAAAATCAGGGGAGTGCACATCGAAAACATCTTCAGGACCTATATTGCGCCCAATGTACTAATAGATTCCCTCTATCCTGAACTGGTAACCATTGAAGAAGAAGTATATCTGACACGAGGGGTAAAGATAATAAGCCATTTCAACCCCACAAGGCCGATAGCGGAAATTTTGGGTCGCGAGACTATCCAGGGCAGAGTCAGGATAAAAAGAGGCTCTTTTTTAGGGGTCAATGCTATCATACTTCCAGATGTCACCATCGGAGAATGTGCCGTGGTTGCTGCCGGAGCGGTTGTAACACGAGATGTGCCAGACTATGCCGTAGTGGCTGGGAATCCCGCAGGAATAATTGGTGATATCAGGAAATCAAATATGTCTCTTTTCATTCCGTCTTCATCTAACCGAGGCCATTCCCGTTCCCCTGCAAGCTAAACACTCCTTTTGGATATGATATAATGCTGCCTAAAGAAAAAAATGACAATTTTTATCTTATCTTACTCTTTCTGCTGGGCATTATCTTATGCCTCCCAATGATCTTCTTTGACCGGTTTCCAAAAGCCGATGCAAGTATCTATTACCTCCCGATGATCAGGAATTTTGCGCAAGGAAACTGGTTCCAAGCCTATTATCCAATGATACCTCCATTATTGCCCACAATAGCCGGTATCATCTCCAAGACAACACACCTTGCACCTTATACTGCCTCTAAATTAACAACAGTATTATTTTTTGCCGGTTCTGTTTTTCCTCTCTATCATATTCACAGAATCACCTTTGGAAAACAGATCTCTTTTCTTGCCGTGTTACTTTTTCTTCTTTGTCCCCGCCTTATGCGTTATGCAGGAGCCGGCCTGCTGGATATTCCCAACACATTCTTTCTCTTGAGCGGCGTGTTTTCCTTTATGCGTTACATAAAGAGGCCCGGCTGGTTACCAGCTATAGGGATAATCATCAGTTGCGCAGGATTGGCCCTTATCAGGGGGGAAGGAATTCTATTTGCCATGTTATTGATCATGGCATTTGCCGGCACAGAAACCTTAACAAAAACAGTCAGAAAAAACCGGGACGAGGCGTCCTTTATTATCTATCGCCTGCCAATCCGTGTTTTGACCGGATTGATATTCTTTTTCCTGATCATGAGCCCTTGGATAGTTTATCAGTACAGGATGACAGGATACCCTGTAACGGATAGCAGACAGATCCCCCTTCTGAAAAATATTCTCGCAAAATTTGGGAACAATAGTCTGTGCAATCGTAAAGGATCAATCCCCGATGAACCAAAAGAACTTCAACAATTGTTGAATGATAGCGGGCTTCCCAAGGGACCATGGGAAGCACATGCCATAGCCAAGGCTGTAAAAAGGCCTACGACAGCAGGAAGTTTTTTATCCAAGCTATTCAGCAATACGGTTAAAGGATTCTATTTCCCATATCTTGTCATTGCAATAATTGCCGCCCTGTTGCGAGTAAAAAGCAGAAAATGGACATTATGGGAAACTTTTCTCCTTATCATTATATTCATACATACCGCTGTCTTCATCCTCATTTTGTGGGGATTCCCTCCTGTAAAACGGTATATATCTCATGCACTTCCCTTTATATTAGGATGGACTGCATATGGTGCTTTTAATACCTTTCACTTTTTAAAATTAAAGTGCAAAAAAAGCTCTTCATTCGTTCCGTATGTCCTGGTTTTTATCTTGATTTACAGCTGTATATGGGAGGGAACCAAAAGGATCCGATCACGGCCTTCGCATAAACAGAAAAAAATCGAAGCAATTACTCTTACCGCACGTTGGATTAGAAAAAATAAAGGACAAACCGTACCTGGTCAGAACCCAAGATTAAATTCTACAACAATGGCCTACTATAACGGGGAGTCACCCATTATACTGACATGTGAACCCCGTATCTCATTTTTTGTAGGGGGAGAAACTGTGGTCCCGAATAACTACAAGGCAACATTTACAATTGAGGAAATTATCCAGCTTTGTAAGATAAAGTCCGTGCATTTTGTTGCCGTAGAAGACGATCTTCTGGAGATCTGTCCGGAATTTTCAGCAGCTTCGCATTATTCAGATATACTACCCATTTTATACAGATCAGGGAACAATCCGGAAACCGACGTTACGTTGCTGGGTTACAAACCTAATTTAAGATTGCCTGGTCGCCTTTCTCAAAACATAGACACTCCACATGGAATAAAATTTTATAAAATCGATCCGCCGAATCAGTTCTAATCCGGCCCAGCGAAAGTCCTCTTCAATCACCTGTTTTTTGACAACAAAGCGGTTCTGATAACGTTTACTTTTACGCCGCGCCTCGAGTCTGCCTCGGCGCCATGCCTTATAGTTGCCGTCTATCCATACTGATATACATATGCTCCTGGATGCAACTCGTGCCATTTCGCGCAGAAGGGCCCTGCGGTCGGACTTTTTACCTATATGATGCATGAGCCGGACACAAAACACGGTTTCCACTGCGCCATCAACCAGAGGAATAGAAAAGGCAGAACACCTTATAGGTATGATACGTCTTGTAATATAACCTGGCCGCAGGTCCAGCCCCACTTTCATCATATCATAACTGTAGTCTGCCGCATAAATCTCCCGGTCTGGATATCTTGCCAGTATCTCCCAGAACCGCCCCGTCCCGGCTGGCAGGTCCAGCAAGGTTCCTGGATGGCCCGCCCATTTTAATGCCTTTCTTAATATGACTGTCTCCCACCAATTGGAGAGACGGCGGCCTAATCCCTTTCGATGTTTTTCAAAATAGCGCAACGCCTGTACCGAATCGTACTTTTCTGAAAATTCCAGGTGAGGTGCACTATCCCATCGATTTATCTCCTGTTTTTGCATTCCAATCGTATCCTTATTCCGTTTGGGTATTATTATCCCTTTCTATTCTGTTATAATAATCATGCAAATGCGCCTGTTGAAAAATCTGTCAAGAAGAGATTGAGATTCAAACAGACTTCATAATATCCTTAGGGCCCTAGCCATCTTTGGATAGGTTGCATCAATGGAATAGCGCTTCATAACCCACATCCTTCCTGTCTCACCCATAACCCGCCTTAATTCTGGATCATGAACCAACTTTTCAACAGCCCCCCGCCACTCCTCCGGGCTGTCAGCCAGAAAGCCTGTTTTTCCATGCTGAATAATCTCTGCATTTACTCCCGACACCGACGACACCACAGGAAGGCCTGCAGCCATGTACTGGAGAACCTTCAGACCACACTTTCCCTTTGTCCAAGGATTATCGGGCATTGGTGCTATACCTATGTGAGCAGATGATAAATCATAGGCCTCCCTCTTCTCATTCCATGGCACAGGAAGGGTAGTCAAAATTTTCGTTTCAAGGTCAAAATCAGCTATGATTTTCAGACGTATATGAGGCAAACTACGAGCAAGATCCTCAAGAACAGGCAACCCTTCCTTTAAATACTTTCCCGTGGACTTACTTCCAATCCACACAAGGTCAATATGCTTAGAAGGCTTTTTTGCCCTAATTTCATATTTCCCTGGGTCCAATGAAGTGGGGAGGATAGAGACTGCACTGTTGTATCGCCGAGCTACATCTGCCAGATATTTATTCCCTACCCAGATCTGGTCACAGTACCGGGCCATCCGTCTGAAACGATTCCAGCGTGTACTGGAAGTGGTTCCCTTACTGCTACAGAATATAGCATCATCCATATCCAGCACCAAGTGCTTTGAGCAGAGACGAACAAGGCGGCTAAAGAGAGCATTAAAGGTTTTACGAAGGATGATTACTACATCAGCCTGGCCGGCTTCTTTCAACAACCGAAGGCGTGACAGGGGGTTGTCATGCACGGCGATATGAACGGGGTGCCAGCCGTCGGCCCTTAAGGCATTAAAATAGGTCAGGGCCCGGTATCTTGTTGATGGAGCCTCATTACCCTTTGAAATAAACAGAAGATATTTCCGTTTCATAGTTTTTCATAAACGGCAAAGATTATGTCACCCCGGCCTGCTATAGCGGCCATCATAACATATGGCCGGGAAAGCAACCTGAAAAGCTTAGATTTTCTGGAAGGCCTATCTCTCTTGTGGATCAAATAATCCAGGCTGTTAAGTATAATTTTCGGCGTTGTAAATGTCTTTAATTCAACCTGTCTTAATCCATGTTTTTTCAATAACATATCAAGGTTATCGGGATTAAAAAGGATCAAATGCCTTGGCACGTCGTTGGCATACCAATTG
Source organism: uncultured Desulfobacterales bacterium (assembly GCA_964591255.1). Lineage (GTDB taxonomy): Bacteria > Desulfobacterota > DSM-4660 > Desulfatiglandales > Desulfatiglandaceae > CAZQAA01. Next base: position 17,413 of record CAZQAA010000172.1, read on the forward strand.
GCGCCGAACCACCGTCTTCCCAATGCCTGACTGTTGGGTGTTTCAATGACCAGATATCCGCCCTTTTTAAGAATCCGGGCGACCTCTACCACAAAATTATTCGGGTCCGGGATGTGCTCGATAAGATGCCGTGCCGTAATCAGATCAAAGCTGTCATCATCATAGGCCGCGGTTTGAAGTTCACCGTGAAAGACCGTTAGACCTGCCTTGCGACAGGCATCAACAGCGACCTTATTGAATTCAACCCCCTCAAACTGCCAACCCAAGGAATTCATGGCACGCATAAATTTGCCACTGCCACATCCAATGTCAAGCGCCCTGCCGTTTGGTATAAAAGCAATAGAATCACGATATTTGAAAAGTGACAAAAAAGGAGCCAGCAACAGGAACAGGCATGGCACACGAAGATGTGTGTATCCATATTTGTGCCGTAGCACGGCAAGCTTCGCAATGCCATGCCGTTTAGGCTCAGAGGGCTTTCTGTAGGGCGCATACTCGTCAGGATAGAAGCCAGCGATTTTGTCCGGCGAAGGTAATGGATCCTGGTAGACTGCACCACAACGAGTGCATTCTATATATTGATACGTTTCCAGGCCGTTAAACAAAAGATCCCTGCCTTGGAAGGAAAAATGTCCCCTTGAATTGCACAGGGGGCATGATGATTTGGGAACTAGCATATGTGTCCCTCCCTTACTTAACCCGGACTAAATATTTTTGAGGTTTCAATGCCAATGTCTCCCAAAAACATTTTAGGCAAGGAAGGCATAGCGGATTTATGCCGGGGTTAGTGCAGTCCATTTGGTTCTATGGGCTTAGTCACTCTTAAGACCACAACTTTATCACCCTCTTTATTGGAAAAAATCTTGACTGTTTCCAGTCTAAATGATGATAAGCAACGCCTTGCTTTTTCATATTCTTTCTTGCGCACTTTCAGGACGACAAAATCGCCAGATGTCCATTTCGGTATGCCATATCCCTTTTTGCTGAAATCCCACAGTATATATGGACGGCTGGCATAAAAACTGACTTGAGGAACATTTGTATATAATTTTGATTCAGACGGCATACCATGTTTCAGCCACTTGCCGGCTGTTACTATATAGGCCTTGGACTGTTTAGGGGGAAGGAAAGCATATACAAACATAACTAAAATTATCACAGTAAACAGGGGAAAGATTATCCGATTGCCTGCCATTCTCTTTTTCCCCTCCCTCCAGTATCGATACATACTATGCAAACTGAATGGCGACCATATCAAGAGTAACAAACTGGCTGGGATAAAAAAGCGATTTGAGAGATAAAATTTTTGTCCCAACCACATGGCCGGCACCAGCAAACTCAAGGCAACAAAAGATATAAGGATATTCCTGATACCGGCCTCTACCGGCACTAGGTTTTTAAAAAGGGCATGGGCACATAGCAACGTATGCACCGGGTACAGCGTGGCAATCAGTTTATACAGGTATATTCCGGCCAGTCCGCATATAGTCATAATCATGCCAAAATCTTTTGAATAATCAAGAAGTACAAACTTGCTGATAATAGCAGCCTTTTTGTTAAGACTGTCTACTACAAACATACCACAATGGAGAAACTGATCCCTGATCTCATTGATTCTGCCAACGGCAAAACCCCAACTATCATCCATAGTGAACCACCAGACTAATATAATCACTGTCAGGGAGACAATTCCGACACAATAGGCCTTAAGTGTATCACAATTTTTCTGCCAAAGACTCCTGCCAGGCCGTAGCAAAAATACAAGGGGGATAAAACAGCTAA